>JAGCYV010000055.1 GCA_017960605.1 Bacteroidales bacterium
TCAACTTTCAATTTTCAATTTTTCTTATTTCTCTCGTGGCGCATCAGGTGGCTGGGCTCGAGGGCCATGCGGTCGGTCTCGAGCAGGCTGGCCACACCCTCCTCCACACGGCGCTTGGCCTGGCAGGCCTCGCAGTGGCACTCCTCGTGGTACTCGCGGGGCTCGGTGTAGGTGGTGATGACACCTTCGAAGTTGCGCAGGATGACTTTGTCGGGGCTCTGGGAGATGACGTACTGGGGCATGACGGGCGTCTTGCCGCCGCCGCCGGGGGCATCCACCACGAAGGTGGGCACAGCGTAGCCGCTCGTGTGGCCGCGCAGGTTCTCGATGATCTCGATGCCCTTGCTGACGGGCGTGCGGAAATGCTCCAAGCCCATCGAGAGGTCGCACTGGTAGATATAGTACGGACGCACGCGGTTGCGCACCAGCTCGTGCATCAGTTTTTTCATCACATGCACGCAGTCGTTCACGCCGCGCAGCAGCACGGTCTGGTTGCCCAGGGGGATACCGGCGTTGGCCAGACGGGCAAGCGCCTGCTCAGCCTCGGGGGTGAACTCGTTGGGGTGGTTGAAGTGGGTGTTGAGCCAGATGGGGTGGTATTTCTTCAGCATGTCGCACAGCTCGGGGGTGATGCGCTGCGGGCACACCACAGGGGTGCGGCTACCGAGACGCACGATCTCCACGTGCGGAATCTTGCGCAGACGGCCGATGATGTACTCGAGCTTCTGGTCGGAGACCATCAGGCAGTCGCCGCCGCTGAGGAGCACGTCGCGCACCTGCGGGGTCTTCTCGATGTAGGCCAGGCACTTCTCGATGCGCTCGCTGGGGCTCTCGTCGTCCTTCTGGCCGGCAAAACGGCGACGGGTGCAATGGCGGCAATACATCGAGCACATGTCGGTGATGAGGAACAGCACACGGTCCGGATAGCGGTGGGTCAAGCCGGGAGCGGGCGAGTCCTCGTCCTCATGCAGCGGGTCGTTGAGGTCGGCCGGAGCGATGTTGCACTCCTCGCCGGCGGGGATGGCCTGACGTCGGATGGGGTCGTACGGGTCGTTCGGGTCGATCAGACTCAGATAGTAGGGCGTGATGGCCATGCGGAACTTGGCCAGCGCCTTCTTGATGCCTTCTGCCTCCTCGGGGGCGAAGGTGAAATACTTGCTCAGCTGCTCATAGGTCTCGATGCGGTTCTTCACCTGCCATTTCCAATCGTTCCATTGCTCGTCGGTGACGTTCGGAAACAATTCTTTTCTGCGGTTTACTTTCATATACTTTATAATTAATTCAATTTCTTTACTCTACGGCCATCCGCCGGAGCGGAGCCGTCAAATATTCAATCTGCAAAGTTACGAAAATTTCTCAAACCGAGAGAAAAGAAAACACATTTTCTTTTCCGAGGTGCCATAATTAAGACGAAGTCAAAGTTGAGCGATATGGCAAAATATTTTTTGCTATATCCGGTAGCTGCGAAAGTCGAGAGAAGAGAAAACGTGTTTTCTTTTCCGAGATGCAGCAGCGCAGACGAAGTCAAATGAAGTAACTTCGGCGAAGCCAAATATACACTTTTTTCCTGACTCGCAAGAAAAAAGTAAGCCTATTGCATCAAGTATGGTTCAAGTATGACTAAAGAATGGTTCAAGTATGACTAAAGAAACACTTGGGCATGATGAAGGTGTGACAGGGCAATGACCTAGTACTTTCTATATAGTCATTACTAGGTCAATACTAGGTCAATACTAGGTCAATACTAGGTCATAACGGATTCAAGGCTTAGTATCAGTACATTACAAGGATTATAATAGGTTTTATGCAATATGTTTGCATGTATATCAAGAAAAAGTTGTATTTTTGCAGTTTGATTTCGAAAACAATAATTAATACATAAAACATGAAAAAAACAATCTTAATCATTGCTACCATGGCAGTTATCGCTACAGGTTGCCAGAACAAGAAGGAGCTCACCTCGGGTGTGAACCTTGACAACTTTGACACTACGGCCCGTCTGGAGGACGACTTTTACCAGTACGCTTGCGGCGGCTGGATGGCCAAGAACCCGCTCGACGCCGAGCATTCGCGCTACGGCGCTTTCGACGTGCTGGCCGAGAACGCGTTGAAGAACGTGAACGACATTATCGACAGCGTGTCGAAGAACGAGAACGAGGCCGGCTCGCTGGCCGACAAGATCGCCACGATGTACAACATCGGCATGGACAGCGCCAAGCTGCAGGAGCAGGGTGTGGCTCCCCTCCTCCCCTACCTTGAGGAAATCAACAGCGTGAAGAGCCGCGAGGACGTGTGGGCCGAACTGCTGAAGATGCACCGTCGCGGCAACACCGTGCTGTTCGGCATCTTCGGCGAGGCCGACAAGGACGACGCCAACATGTGCATCGCATGGGCCTATCAGGGCGGCCTCGGTCTGGGCGACCGCGACTACTACCTGAAGGACGAAGGCAACAACAAGAATATCCGCAAGGGCTATGTGGAGCTGATGACCAAGGAGTTTGCCATGGCCGGCTACGACAAGATGAGCGGCAAGAAGGCCGACAAGCTGGCCCAGACGGTGATGGCCTTCGAGACCCGCCTGGCCAAAGCCCAGAACACGCAGCTCGAGAACCGCGACCCGCAGGCCACCTTCAACCGCTACACGGTGGAGGAGGCTGCCGCTTTCGCCCCCAACATCAACTGGAAGAACTATTTCGAGACCATGAACATCATGGAGGGCATGAAGAGCTTCAACATCGCCCAGCCGAAGTACTTCGCCGAGGTGAACAACGTGCTGAAAGACGCCGACGTGGAGACCCTGAAGGCCTACTTTGCCTGGCACGAGATTGTGAGCGCCGCCGGCTACCTGAGCGACGACTTTGTGAACGCCAACTTCGACTTCTTCGGCAAACTGATGAGCGGCCGCGAGGTGAACCGTCCGCGCTGGAAACGCGTGACCAGCACCGTGGAAGGCGCTATGGGTGAAGCCCTCGGCCAGCTCTATGTTGAGAAATACTTCCCCGCCGAGGCCAAGACCCGCATGGAGACCCTCGTGCAGAACCTCATCACCGCCCTCGGCCAGCGCATCGACATGGCCGAGTGGATGACCGACCAGACCAAGGCCAACGCCCACAAGAAACTCAGCACCATCTATGTCAAGATTGGCTACCCCAACAAATGGCGCGACTACAGCGGCCTCGAGATCAAGGACGACAGCTACTATGCCAACGTGGTGCGCAGCAACGAGTTCGACATGGCCTATATGTTCAGCAAGATCAACAAGCCTGTCGATAAGGACGAATGGCTGATGACCCCGCAGACGGTGAACGCCTACTACAACCCCACCACCAACGAGATCTGCTTCCCCGCCGCCATCCTGCAGCCCCCGTTCTTCCAGTTTGATGCCGACGATGCCGCCAACTACGGCGCCATCGGCGTGGTCATCGGCCACGAGCTGACCCACGGCTTCGACGACCAGGGCCGCCAGTACGACGAGAACGGCAACCTGAACGACTGGTGGAGCGAAGAAGATGCCAAGAACTTCGACGCCAACAAGCAAACCCTCATCGAGGCCTTCAACAACTGCATCGCCCTCGACGACCCCGAGCTGGGCAAGATGAACGGCAACGGCGAGCTGACCCTCGGCGAGAACATCGCCGACAACGGCGGCCTCCACGTGAGCTACCTGGCCATGCAGAACGCCATGGCCAAGAAGCAGGTGAACAAGAAGGAGATGGACGGCTTCACCCCCGAGCAGCGCTTCTTCCTGGCATACGCCGCCGTGTGGGCAAGCAACATCCGTCCCGCCGCTGCCCTGCAGCTCACCCAGATGGATGTGCACTCGCTGGGTCGCAACCGCGTGAATGTGGCCCTGCCTCAGGTGACCGAGTTCATCGACGCCTTCGGCATCAAGGAGGGCGACGGCATGTGGCTCGCTCCCGAGAAACGCGTTGTGCTCTGGTAAGAAAACAACGATGAAACACATTGTCACCATAGCTTTCGCCTTGTTGCTCTTCGCCAGCGCGCAGAGTCAGTCCTACAGCTTCACCTTCCGGCTGGAGGGTGTGGAGGACTCGGTGCTGTACATCGGCCGACACTACCGCGACCAGTTGCAGCTGGTCGATTCGGCACAGCACACAGGGAAAGGCGAATACAGGTTTAAAGGCCGCCGTTCATGGGACCGCGGCCTTTACGCCTTGGTGAACCAAAACAAAAAAGGCAAGATCGGCGACTTCGCCATCGACGACAGCCGCACCTTCACCCTCACGGCCGACGCCAAAATGACACCGGCATCGGTGAAGGTGAAAGGCAGCAAAGTGAACAGCCAGATGTTCACCTATATGAGCATCCTGCAGGCGGCGCAGAAGGAGCAGCGGGCCTTGCAGGAACGCAAGAAAGACCCCATTCAGAAGGCCGCCGCCGAAGCCGAAGAGAAAGCGCTGAACGAGCGGATGGTGGCCTTCCAGCAAGAGGCCATGCACCCCCAGAACCCCAACGTGTTCTTCGAGTGGGTGGAACTCTGCGACAATCCCGACGTGCCCGACAGCGTGAAGGACAAACCTCGATACTTCCGCACCCACTACTGGGACATGCTGTTTGATGTTGATAAGTTAAACGTTGATAAGTTGACAAGTTCCAACAACAACGCATCTGGTGTGCCGTCGGCCCGGCCGGCAACCTATCAACCTATCAACCTATCAACCCTACTCTACAGTCCCCAGTTGTTCAACAAGATGAACTATTTCTTCTTCGGGCTGCTCTACCACGCCGACGCCGACACCATCATCCTTGAACTGGACCGCCTGATGGACCGCATCGGCGACGATACCGCCATGCAACGTTATGTGATCCAGTTCATCGAGCCACGCTACTTCCGCTCCACGAAGAACATCGGCTGGGACGCCGTGTGGTGCCACATCGCCTCGGAGTATATCCTCAAAGGACGTTGCCCGTGGATGCGCGAGAGCGAAATCTATCTGGCCCGTCAGAACTACAGCCGCATCAGCCAAAGCATTATCGGTGCCCACGGACAGGAGCTGTGGATGGCCGACACCAACCAAAGCCCCGACCCCGACGACTGGGTGAGCAGCCACCGTTTCCCGACCCGCTACGTCATCCTGTGGTTCTGGGATCCCGACTGCCACCACTGCCAGGAGCAGAGCGAAGAGCTGAAGGAGCTCTACGATTCGCTGCAGACGGCTCCCGACCGGAGGTTCGAGGTCTATGCCGTGGGGTACGAGAGCGATGTGGCGAAATGGAAACGCTATGTGCGCGAACACGATTTCCGGTGGGTCAACGTGGGCGGCACCAACGTGAACCTCGACTACCAAGAGGCCTACAACGTGCATGGAGCGCCCACCATGATCATCCTGAACGAACGGCGCGACATTATCATGAACAAGGTGCTGCCCGCCAAGAGCATCCTGCCCTTCCTGGACAGTTACGAATCAAGAAACAAGAAGTAAGATAGGCGTGGATATCATCAACATATTGCCCGACAGTGTGGCCAACCAGATAGCGGCCGGCGAGGTGGTGGATCGTCCCGCAGGAGCCGTCAAGGAACTGCTGGAGAACGCCATGGATGCCGGTGCCACACAGATCGACCTCGTGGTGAAGGATGCCGGACGCACCCTGATCCAGGTAGTCGATAACGGCAGCGGCATGAGCGACAGCGACGCCCGTGTCTGCTTCGAGCGCCATGCCACAAGCAAGATACACCGGGCCGACGACCTCTTCGCCATCCACACCATGGGCTTCCGTGGCGAGGCATTGGCCTCGATAGCCGCCATCGCCCAGGTGGAGCTGCGCACCCGTCTGCACGACAACGAACTGGGCACCACGGTGGTCATCGAAGGCTCGCACATCGTCAGCCAGCAGCCCACCGCCTGCCCCACAGGCACCTCGCTGAGCGTGAAGAACCTCTTCTTCAACGTCCCCGCCCGACGCAATTTCCTGAAGAAAGACAGCGTGGAGCTGAGCCATATCGAGGAGGTGTTCCGTCGCGTCAGCCTGATACACTACGACCTGGGATTCACCTTCACCTGCAACGGGAAAACCCTCTATGACCTCAAGGCCGGCACCCTGCTGCAACGCATCGCGGGCTTGTACGGCAACGCCTACAAAGAACGCATGTACGCCGTGGAGGAGGAGACCGACCTGGTGAAGATACGGGGCTTCGTGAGCCGTCCTGAGTTCAGCCGCCGCACACGAGGCGAGCAGTACCTCTTCGTCAATGGCCGCTACATCAAGCATCCCGCCCTCAGCGCGGCGGTGGAGAAAGCCTATGGCGACCTGCTGCCCGACCACTGCTACCCCAGCTATTTCATCGGCCTGAAGGTCGATCCCTCACGCATCGACGTCAATATCCACCCCACCAAGACCGAGGTGAAGTTTGTGGATGAGCATGCGCTGTTCGCCATCCTTCGGTCGGCCGTGAAACGCTCGCTGGGCCAGTTCTCATTGGCCACCGAACTGAGTTTCGACACACCGGAGGAATTCAACATCGCCCCTGCGCCGAAGGACTACATGCCGCCGCAGCCCAAGATAAGCTACAATCCGGGATATAACCCCTTCCGAGCCAGCGGCAGCCAGACACGGATGAAGCTTGAGAAGCCTGATTATCCGGAGTTCCCCGAGTCGGATGTAGTTTCCCAAAGCCAGCCAAAGCCCGAAAAGATACAACCTGCCACAAACACCTGTTTCCAGGTTCAGAACCGTTATATCGTCACCCCGCTGTCGTCGGGCCTGGCCGTCATCGACCAGCAACGGGCCCACGAGCGCGTGCTCTACGACCGACTGAGAAGCAGTCAGCCGTCGGCAGCCAGCAGCCAGACATTGCTTTTCCCCGTACAATGCATGTTTTCGGCCGCCGATGCCGAGATGCTTGGCGAACTGCTGCCCGACCTGAAGCAATACGGATTCGAGATTGCATCCCTCAACCAGACCACCTTTGTGGTCACCGCCACGCCTGCCGACCTCAAAGACGCCGACTTGCAGCCGATGTTAGAGCAGCTGCTCTGCGACTACAAGGGCTCTACCATGCAGAAATTCAATGACCGCAACAAGAGCCTCTGCACCTCGCTGGCACGCCAGATGGCCGTCAAAGCCGGCACCGTGCTGGAACAGGAGCAGATGCAGCAGCTGGTGGCCGACCTCTTCGCCTGCCCCATGGCCGACACCTCGCCCTCGGGCAAGAAAATCATCACCATCGTCAAACCCGAAGAACTGCTGAAATAAACAAACCGAACACCAGACACTGAATATGGCACAATACCGTCCCCAAGGCTTCAGCCTGCTGCCCACCGCCGTCAAGCACCTGCTCATCATCAATGTGATAGTGTTTTTACTCCAGTTGGTGCTTGAACGGATGGGTATGTACGGCATCACCAACATGCTAGCCCTGAATGCCATCGGTACCGGCCGCTTCCACCTTTGGCAGCCGCTCACCTACATGTTCATGCACGGTGGGTGGGACCACCTGTTCTTCAATATGTTTGCCCTATGGATGTTCGGCACCACGATGGAGAACTACTGGGGCACCCGCAGGTTTGTGTTCTACTATCTTATCTGCGGCATCGGAGCCGGGCTCATCAATCTGCTGGTCCCGGGATGGGGCATCACCGTCGGTGCCTCGGGAGCCATCTACGGTCTCCTGCTGGCCTTCGGCATGACCTTCCCCAACGAATACATCTACCTTTACTTCCTCATGCCCATCAAAGCCAAGTGGTTCGTCATCGGCTATGCCGTCATCGAGGTACTCGAAGGCTTCTTCAGCACCGGCAATGTAGCCCACTTCGCCCACCTCGGCGGTATGCTCGTGGGCCTTATTCTCATCCTTTACTGGCGGAAACATCCCTTTTCACGAATTTAACAATCAATAATTATACCAATGAAAAAAAGTATTCTTCTCATCGCAATGCTTACAGTACTGACCACAGCATTCGCCCAAGGCGAAAGTGCCTTCAACATCAAGCACAGATGGTACAAGACTGTCGGTTACACCTACCAGCCAGGTTACCCCTACGGATTCTCGGTATTCGGAAGCACCTTCATATCGGTGGGTTTTGCAGGCGAAAACATGCAATATCCTATTTCTGCCACCGACTACCGCGAACCGACATGGTCGATGCGCTTCGGATGGGTCGGCTACACTTTCGACAAGAAAGTCACCGGATGGGGTGCCATTTCCTTCCGCCCTTATGTAAACATGGGAATGGATTTCGCCAAGATTTACACCGCCAATGAGTCCGGCGGACAAGATATCAAGAACACAACCTACTTCACCTTTGCCCCGACACTCGAAGTGAATGTATATATGTTGCACTTTTCGATAGGTTACGAGATTGTCCCCAAATTCACCGACATCAACGGTATCAATTTCGGCGTGGGATTCTCCATTCCTTCAACAACGAAATAACAACAGAAAGACCCATCACACAATATGGAATTAGCATCGAAATACGATCCTCGTGCCATCGAGGAGAAATGGTATCAGTTCTGGCTTGACAAGAAACTCTTCCACTCCGAGCCCGACCACCGTGTGCCCTACACCATCGTCATCCCGCCGCCCAACGTGACCGGCGTGCTGCATATGGGCCACATGCTCAACAACACCATCCAGGATGTGCTCGTACGCCGTGCCCGTATGCAGGGCAAGAATGCCTGCTGGGTGCCTGGCACCGACCACGCATCCATCGCCACCGAGGCCAAGGTGGTGAAGATGCTGGCCGAGAAAGGCATCGACAAACGTAGCCTGACCCGCGACGAATTCCTGAAACATGCATGGGAATGGAAAGAACAGTATGGAGGCATCATCCTGAAGCAACTCCGCAAACTCGGCGCTTCATGTGACTGGGACCGCACGGCATTCACCATGGACGACATACGCTACGAAAGCGTGATGCGGGTGTTTGTGGAGCTCTACAACAAGGGGCTCATCTATCGCGGCGTGCGCATGGTGAACTGGGATCCGCAGGCCCTCACGGCAGTCAGCGACGAGGAGGTCATCTATAAGGAATCGCATGGCAAACTGTTCTACCTGAAATACTACGTGGAAGGCGAGGACAAGTATATCGTCGTGGCCACCACCCGTCCCGAGACCATCATGGGCGACACCGCCGTGTGCGTGCATCCCGAGGACGAGCGCTACCAGTGGCTCAAAGGGAAGAAAGTCATCGTGCCCGGCGTGGGCCGTGCGGTGCCCATCATCATGGACGAGTATGTCGATCGCGAGTTCGGTACCGGCGCTCTGAAAATCACCCCTGCCCACGACATCAACGACTACAACCTCGGCATGAAGTACGGTCTGGAGAGCATCGACATCTTTAACGACAACGGCACACTGAACGAGCACGGCGGCAAGTACTCCGGCATGGATAGGTTCGCCTGCCGCAAGGCCATCATGAAAGACCTCGAGGAGGACGGACTGGTGGAGAAGACTGAGGACTATACCAACAAGGTGGGCCACTCGGAGCGCACCGATGCCGTCATCGAGCCCAAGCTCAGCGCCCAGTGGTTCCTGAAGATGGACGACATGGCCAAGCGCGCCCTCGAAGTGGTGGAGAACGACACCATCAAGTTCCACCCCGCCAAGTTCAAAAACACCTACCGCCACTGGCTTGAGAACATCAAGGACTGGTGCATCAGCCGTCAGCTCTGGTGGGGCCACCGCATACCGGCATAGTATCTCGATGTGAACGGCAAAGTGGAGACCATCGTGGCCCTCAACGA
>JAGCYV010000056.1 GCA_017960605.1 Bacteroidales bacterium
GCGGATCTCGGTACCGTAGATGGTGTTGTTGGTGGTGATGTGGAAGTAGTCGGCGTCGGCGGGGACGGTCCAACCCTTCGGGATGTAGCTGTAGGTCTTGTCCTCACTGCTGGCCACGATCACGGTCTCGCCGAAGTTCTTGGCCTCTTTGGCGGCCTTCTTGGCCCAGACACCGGTCTGGAGGTAGGCGGCTTTCTTGTTGAGCAGGTTGGCGGGGACATCCATGAAGCCGGTGCTGGCACCGCCACCGAGGAAGAGGATCTCGTACTCGGCGGGGATGTTCAGCAAGTCGCGCCAGAGCTGGCGGGTTTCTTCCATGGTGCGCTCCCAGCCGGGAGTGCGGTGAGAGATCTCGAGCAGGCCGATACCGGTGTTGTCAAAGTCGCGGATGGCGGCGATGGTCGATTCGATGGCCTCTTTGGGCAGGACGCAGGGACCTGCATTGAAATTATAAGCGGTCTTCATTGTTGTGTTTTGTTTTAAATTGTTTATATTGAATTAATTACTTACTTTCTGCATCATAAAGACGCAACTACAAAAGTAGTAAATAAAAATAAATAAACAAACTATTTTTTCAAGACGTTTCCAAAGAATCCGTAAGACATTGATATACAATAAAGTGACACATGATTAATAACCAATGACCAGTAACTTTCAATTTTCAATTTCTCTATAACTTATAACCCATAACATTTCTCTTCCCGTTCTATTCCCCTTCTCTTCCCGTTCTCCTCAAGTATGCCTAAAGTATGACTCAAGTATGACTCAAGTATGGTTCAAGAGGAGTATTTTGACGCATTAATTGTGGCTGTGCGTTTCAGCGTTTCGCGTTTCAGCGTTTCAGCGAGGGGGTAAGGGGGTGTCACATCCTTCTTTTTACCATATAAACTATTAATTATTATATAGTTATATTATTTTAAGAGAAAATGAGACACCCCTTTTGACTACTGAAACGCCTGAAACGCTGAAACGTCTCATACCGGAAGTGTTATTTCTCTACGAGGCCCTTAAGACCTTTTTGTTTGAGGACTATCCGTTCCACCCTCTATGCATTCTCCAGAGTAAGTGGCCAGATTTTTTTCACCCGCGTATAATAATATCGGCGGCAGCGCGTTGTTCTATAAAGAATAACAAAATTTAAAAAATACCGCAGAAATGAGAAAACATATCGTTGCCGGCAACTGGAAGATGAACCTCACCTTCTCGGAGGCCGATGAACTGCTCGACGACTTGATGAGCGAGCTTGAGAAAGTGGAACTCCCCCGCGACACGCAGGTGATCGTATGCCCGCCGTTCCCGTACCTGGAGATGGCCAGCGACTACGCCAACGACAGCTACTTCATGGTGGGCGCACAGAACGTGAGCGACCAGGAGAAGGGCGCCTACACGGGCGAGGTGAGCGCCGCCATGCTGGAGAGCTGCGAGATCGACTACTGCATCGTGGGCCACTCGGAGCGCCGCGCCTACTACGGCGAGACGGACGAGCTGGTGGCCGCCAAGGTGAACCAGCTGCTGGCCCACGGGCTGAAACCCATCGTGTGCGTGGGCGAGGTGCTGGAGGAGCGCGAGGCAGGCCGTCAGTTCGACGTGGTGAAGACCCAGGTGGAGAAAGGCCTCTTCCACCTCGACGCGGAGAATATCCAGAAGATCATCATCGCCTACGAGCCGGTGTGGGCCATCGGCACGGGCAAGACCGCCACGCCCGACCAGGCGCAGGAGATCCACGCCCATATCCGCTCGCTGCTGGCCAAGCAGTACGGACAGGAGGTGGCCGACGAGATCAGCATCCTCTACGGCGGCAGCTGCAAGCCCTCGAACGCCAAGGAGCTGTTCGCCAATCCCGACGTAGATGGCGGCCTGATCGGCGGCGCCTCGCTGAAGGCTCAGGACTTCATGGGGATCGTCACGGCGTTCTAATTCTTAGGAAGTTAAAGAATTTAAAGGGAGTTATCGCGCTGCGCGCTAGAAGTCAAAGGCAATAGAACCATCTTCATTGTCGGTCGAAACATTTGTCTATAACTTCTCTAACTTCTTTAACTTCCCGGTATAATATGCAGTTTGAGCGGTTCATAGCCAGGCGGTTCATGCCGCGACGGGGCGATGCGAGTGGCTTCTCGGGGCCGCTGTCGGGCATCGCGGTGGCGGGTATTGCGCTGGGCGTCACGGTGATGGTGATGGCTGTTAGCATCCTGCGGGGCTTCCAGAAGGACATCACGGACAAGGTGGTGGGCTTCGGGAGCCACATCACGGTGACGAGCTACGACCGCATCCAGGCCTATGCCGAAAGCCCCGTCAGCCTGGACAGCGCCCTGCTCGAAGCGATGCGCGCCACCCCCGGGGTGAAGCATGTGCAGTGCTACGCCAGCAAGGGGGGCATGGTGAAGACGGAGGACCAGATCTACGGAATCGTGCTGCGCGGGCTGGACAAGGACTACGACACGACATTTTTCGCCGGCTGCCTGACGGAGGGGTCGCTGCCCAAGATTCCGTCGAACGAGGTGCTGATTTCGAGCACCATCGGCAGCAAGCTGGGTCTGAAGGTGGGCGACAAGATGCGCACCTACTTCTGGCAGGGCGACAGCTACCGCGCGAGGGCGTTCACGGTGAGCGGCATCTACAACACCGACCTCACGGAGATGGACGAACTGTACGTGGTGGGCAGCCTGGCCACGGTGCAGAAGTTAAACGATTGGGTCGTCGGCGACAGCAATGGAGCCAACGGTGCCCCCGCGCCGCAGGTGGGCGGCTACGAGGTGCTGGTGGATGACCTGAAGGCGCTCGACCCGACGGCTTCGCGGATTCTCTCGATACTGCCTTACGACCTGATGCTGACGACGGTCACGCAGGCCCACCCCGCCCTCTTCTCGTGGCTCGACCTGCTGAACGCCAACATCACCCTCATCCTGGCCATCATGTGCCTGGTGTCGGCGGTGGCCATCGTGTCGGCCCTGCTCATCATGATTTTCGAGAAGAGCGCCACCATCGGCCTGCTGAAAGCCCTGGGCGCCTGCAACCGGTCGGTCCGCCGCATCTTCCTGATCAAAAGCATGCGCCTCATCCTGTGGGGCATCGCGCTGGGCGACGGGCTGGCGCTGGCCTTGAGCGCAGCGCAGCAACAATGGCAGCTGGTGCAGCTCGACGCCGAGAGCTACTCGATGAGCCACGTGCCGGTGCTGATCGACCCGTGGGTGTATGTGCTGGTCAGCGCGGGCACCTTGGCGATATGCCTGCTGGCGCTGCTGCTGCCGGTGGCGACGGTGAGCCGGATCAGTCCCGCAAGGACGATGAGGGTGGAGAAATGAGATTTGATTTCTGATTTATGAGTTATGATTTATGAGTGGAGAGTAGTGATAGGTTGATATGTTGATATGTTGAGAAGTAGATTAAAGTTGATTGTGCTGGCATTGACCATCCTGCTTGCGCTGGCGGCCCTGTGGCAGGTGCAGCGTGTGGCGCGTGAGGTGCGTCACGAGGAGCAGGAGAAGGTGCGCCTGTGGGCCGGCGCCATCAGCCAGAGAGCCCACATGCTGGAGGTGACGCAGCACTTCTTCGAGCAGGCCACCCTCGACGAACACCGCAAGATGCAGCTCTACACCGACATCCTGCAGTCGTTCAACGACCCCGACCTCAGCACCGACCTGCGTTTCAGCCTGGCCTACGTGAACTATATCGTCGATTCGGCCCGCACACCCATCATCATCACCACCGCCCGCGACTCGATCATCAGCGCCCCGCAGGAACTGGCCGGACAGAAGCTCGAAGGCGACCTGCTGAAGGAATACTCGGTCAATCCGCCGTTCCACTACCGCCTCTGGGGGATGCCGATGACGCTGTACTACAAGGAGTCGCAGTACTACACCCAGCTGCGCGAACTGCTGGACGGCTTCACGCGGACCTTCCTCTCGGACATCACCCAGAACTCGGTGAAGGTGCCGGTGCTGGTGGTCGATAGCAGCCGGACACACGTGATCGCCAGCGGCAACCTGAAAGGGGAACGGTTCAATAAGAAGGAGGAGATGTGGAAGGAGTTCCGCAACGACCCCATCAAGTTCACGCTCCCCGACGGGAAGTATGCGTGGGTCTATTACGAGGACACCCTGCTGCTGAGGGCGTTGCAGTGGCTCCCGTTGTTCTATTTCTTCATCGCCGCGGTGCTGCTGCTGGTCAGCTACTACCTCTTCCGCACCACACACACCATGGAGCAGAACCGCATCTGGGTGGGACTGGCCAAGGAGACCGCCCACCAGCTGGGCACGCCGCTCAGCTCGCTCACCGGATGGGTGGAATACCTGCGGGGCAAGGAGTTCACGCCCCAATACGCCGGCGAGGTGGAGAAAGACCTGCACCGGCTGGAGACCATCACGCAGCGCTTCTCCAAGATAGGTTCCATGCCCGAATTGCAGGAATCCGACGTCAAAGAAGCCACTCTGGCCGCCGTGAGCTACCTGGAAGGCCGGGCACCGAGGAAGGTGAAGTTCTCAGTCACCTTCCCCGACGACGAGCCGTTCCTGGCGCCCCTCAACCCCACCCTCTTCCAGTGGGTGGTGGAGAACCTGTGCAAGAACGCCATCGACGCGATGGACGGCGAGGGGAACATCACGATAGTGGCTTCGCAGGACGCCCGCAAGATCTACATCGACGTCACCGACAACGGCAAGGGGATGTCGCCGGCAGTACAGAAACATATCTTCGACAGCGGCTTCACCACCAAGACACGCGGATGGGGCCTCGGGCTGCCGTTGGCCCGCCGCATCATCAACCAGTACCACCGCGGCCGCCTGTATCTGAAATACAGCGTCCCCGGCCAAGGGTCGGCCTTCCGCATCGTGCTGAAGAAAAAATAAAATTAAGTGTTAAGTGTTAAGTTTTATGAATAGACTCACCAAAATACTATTTTGCGCCAGCATAATTTTCAACTTTCAATTTTCAATTTTCAATTCCACCCAGGCACAAGACACCGTGCGGATGACCCTCGACAGCTGCCTGCGCTACGCCTACGGCCACAATATCACGGTGCGGACGGCGGCCCTGAACCGCGAGTCGGCCGACGTCACCCTGACGGGAGCCAAACTGCGCTTCCTGCCCAGTATCAACGCCTCAGCCTCGGAGGGCCTGAGTTGGAGCGACCAGACCACCCGCAGCGGAAACGTGGGCATCAACGGCAGCCTCACCCTCTTCAACGGGCTCAACGACCTGCTCAACTACCGCTACAGCAAACTCGGCGCAGAGCAGAGCAGCCTGAAAGTGCAGCAGGCGGAGAACAGCGTGGGAATACAGATCGTGCAGGCCTACCTCACCGTCCTGATGAACGAGGAGAAGCTGGCCTACCAGCAAGAAGTGCTTGAAACCAGCCACCAGCAACAACTGGAGGGCGAGGTGAAGTACCAGGTGGGCCGATTGCTGGAGAGCGACTACCTGCTGCTGGAAGCCAACTACACGTCGGCACAGGCCGAAATAGACAACACGAAGCTCACCATTGACGACAACCGTTCGGATCTGTCCCAGTTGCTGGACCTCAACGATCGCGTCATCGAGGCGATACCATCCACTGACAGCCTGAAGGCCTCGGATTGTGCGGTGCCCTCCTACGACACCCTGCTGGCACAGGCACGGCGGGCGCTGCCGGATTGGCAAATCAGCGAGATGGAGGTGGAGATGGCGCGCCTGAACGTGGGGATGGCCCGCAGCTCGTTCCTGCCCTCGCTGAGCCTCAACGCAGGCACCTCGTACAACAACGGCGCCATCGTGAGCGACAACCCCGTCACCACCATCAACGGTGGCCTCAACACCAGCCTCACCCTCGGCCTCTCGGTGCCGATACTCAACCGGGGCACCTCGCTGACGCAATACAAGCAGAGCAAAATCAACCTGCAGCAGGCCCAGCTGCAAAACTACCAGACACAGATAGACCTCGAGAACAACATACAGACCCTCCACATCACGTTGCAGCAGGCACTCAACCGTTTCCGCTCGGCCGAAGCGCTGGCGAACGCCTACCGGGCCAGCTACGACGTCTATGTGCTCAAATTCGCCGAAGGGGCCGTCACCACGGTGGAGATGCTGCAGCAGCAGGACCGCTACCTCTCGGCACTCAACGACTACCTGCAGAGCAAGTACAGCTACATCCTTGCGGAAAAGCAGCTGGATATCTACACCGGAAAAGAAATAAAACTATAATATGAAAAAGAAGACAAGAACATGGATTATCGTCGTCGCCGCGATAGTGGCGGCGGCGGTGGTTTTCGTACTGCTGTCGCGTCCCAAGGAGACGATAGTCATCAACGAAGAGCCCTGCACCACAGGCACCATCGAGAATACCGTCACCGCCACCGGTGAGATTCAGCCGGTTTACAAGGTGGAGGTGGGCACCCAGGTGAGCGGTATCGTAGAGAAGATGTATGTCGATTACAACAGCGAGGTGAAGAAAGGGCAATTGCTGGCCGAGCTCGACAAGTCGCTCCTCCAGGAGCAGGTGAAGCAGGCACAGGCCAACCTCCGTACCACGCAAAGCAGCAAGACCCTTGCCCAGAAGAACTACGACCGTGTGAAGTCGCTCTACGAGAAGAAGGCCGCCACGCAGGAGGAATACGACCAGGCGGAAACCAGCCTCGAGCAGGCCAAGAACCAGCTCATCACCGCCCAGAGCGACTATGAGCGCGCCCGTACCAACCTCAAGTACGCCGAGATTTATTCGCCCATCGACGGTGTCATCCTCAGCAAGGCCGTCGAAGAGGGCCAGACGGTGGCCTCGTCGTTCAGCACCCCCACCCTTTTCACCATCGCCAAGAACCTCACCGACATGCAGCTCGAGGCCAAAGTCGATGAGGCCGACATCGGACAAGTGAAGGAGGGGCAGCAGGTGAGATTCTCGGTTGATGCATTCCCCAGCGACCTCTTCAACGGCACCGTGCGCCAAATACGGCTGGTGCCCACCGTCACCAGCAACGTGGTGACCTACACCGTCATCATCGACGCCCCCAACGACGACGGCCGCCTCTATCCCGGCATGACGGCCAATATCACCATTGTCACCCGGCAGCAGGAAGGCCTCGTCATCCCCCTTGAGGCGGTGAAATACACCATCGACCCGCCGACCGAGGCCATGATAGGCAAAGAAGGATACAAGGTAGAGCGACTGCAAGGCAAGCCCGATGCCACCATGATTTTCCAGCTCGAGGGCAATATACTCTCACAGCATGAGATTGCCACCGGCATCAATGACGGCGCCAATATCATCGTCGAAAGCGGCCTAACGGCCGGCGACAAGGTGGTGCTCTCCGTCAGCCGTGAGCGTGTGGGCAAAAAAAGCAAAGAAGAAGGCGGCTTCCGCATGGGACCGCCCGAACGCAAGAGAAGAGAGTAATGTCAATCATTGAAATCAAAGACCTCAAACGCGACTTCCAGGTCGGCGAAGAGTCGGTGCACGCCCTGCGCGGCATCTCCTTCAGCATCGAGCCCCGCGAGTTCGTCAGCATCATGGGCACCTCGGGCAGCGGCAAATCCACGTTGCTCAACATCCTGGGCTGCCTCGATTCCCCCACCGCCGGCGACTATATCATCGACGGCACCAATGTAGCCACACTCAGCCACAACGAGCTGGCCGACATACGCAACCGCAAGATAGGTTTCGTCTTCCAAAGCTACAACCTCCTGCCGCGTACTTCGGTGCTCGAGAACGTGGAGCTGCCGCTGATGTACAACAAACATTACACGGCCCGTCAGCGGTATGAGCGCGCCATGGAGGTCATCCACCGTGTAGGCCTCGAGAGCCGCATCCACCACACTTCGGCACAGCTCTCCGGCGGCCAGCAGCAGCGTGTCGCCATTGCCCGTGCCCTCGTCACCGACCCCGTCATCATCCTGGCCGACGAAGCCACCGGCAACCTCGACACACGCACATCCTACGAGATCATGGCCCTCTTCCAGGAGCTGCATGCCGCCGGCACCACCATCGCCTTCGTCACCCACGAGCCCGACATCGCCGCCTTCACCAGCCGCACCATCAAGCTCCGCGACGGTCACATCACAGAGGACTACCCCGTACAGCCCGCATCAGCACAGGCCGCCCTCAACGCATTGCCCTCATCAGAAGACTATTGATTATGAACCTCTCCAATCTCCTCAAGATAGCCCTCCGTGCCATCATGCGCAACAAAACGCGCGCGCTGCTCACCATGCTGGGCATCATCATCGGCATCTCGGCCGTCATCACCATGCTCTCTCTCGGCGAAGGTGTCAAGCAAGGCATGAAGTCGCAGTTTGCCGAGATGGGCACCAACAGCATCATGGTGATGCCCGCCCGTCAGGAACGCGGCGGAGTGGATATGGGCAACTCCACCTCCAAGAGTCTCGACGACAGCGACCTGCAGGCCCTCATGGAGAACTGTCCCCATGTGGCGTCTTTCTCGCCCTCGGTCTCCGCAGGAGCCCAGATGGTGGTGGGTTCCAGCAACCACTCCGGCTCTATCCAGGGCTGTTCGCCAGCGTATCTTTCCATCAACAACTACAGCCTTGAACGCGGCCTGATGTTCACCGACGACGACGTGCGCACCTATGCCAAAGTCTGCGTCATCGGCCAGACGGTGGTACAGAAACTCTTCCCCGACGGCAGCAATCCCATCGGTCAGACCATCCGCTTCGGGAAAGTTCCGATGAAAGTAATCGGTGTCCTCAAAGAGAAAGGCCAGGGTTCTTTCGGCAACGATGCCGACGACATCGCGCTGGCGCCTTACACCACCGTACAGAAACGCTTTCTAGGCATCAACTACTTCAACATGATCGAAGCATCGGCCGTCAGCCAGGAAGCCTCAGAGGCGGCCGCCACAGAGATTACGCGCGCCTTGCGTAAAACTCACGGCATCGACAACCCCGACAACGACGACTTCGAGATCATGACTATGGACGAGCTGATGACCTCCATGGACTCCATGATGTCGATGCTCACCCTGCTGCTCACCGCCATCGCCAGCATCTCGCTCATCGTGGGCGGCATCGGCATCATGAACATCATGTACGTCACCGTCACCGAGCGCACCCGCGAGATAGGTCTGCGTATGTCCATCGGCGCCCGTCAGCGCGACATCATGCTACAGTTCCTCCTCGAGAGCGTCGTCCTCTCCCTCATCGGCGGCCTGATAGGCATTATTCTCGGCGTGGGACTCTCTTACGCCCTCGTCAGCGTCATACGTTCCGGCGGAAGCATGCCTATCACCTTTATCCTCTCCTACAACGCCGTAATCATCTCATTCCTCGTCTGCGTCGCCGTAGGCATCTTCTTCGGCTGGTACCCCGCCAAGAAAGCCGCCGGCCTCGACCCCATCCAGGCCCTGCGCTACGAATAAAACATTCAAGACCACGAGCCGTGAAAAAACAGCGACCACAAATGATTTAATTTTCTTGTATCGGCAAAAAAGTTGTATCTTTGCATTTTCCATTCATACAGGACCAACCTATCAACGTATCAACGTATCAACAATATAAATCATGGCAAACCAAGACGAATTTTTCAAGAAAGTGGTGGCTCACGCCAAAGAATACGGTTTCATCTTCCCGAGCTCGGAGATCTACGACGGCCTCGCGGCTGTGTATGACTACGGCCAGCTGGGCGTGGAACTGAAGAACAATATCAAGCAGTACTGGTGGAAGGCGATGGTGCAGATGCACGAGAACATCGTGGGCTTGGACAGCGCCATCTTCATGCACCCCCGCATCTGGAAGGCCAGCGGCCATGTGGATGCCTTCAACGACCCTCTCATCGACAACAAGGACAGCAAGAAGCGCTATCGTGCCGACGTGCTCATCGAGGACCATATCGCCAAAATCGAGGAGAAAATCGAGAAGGAATGCGAGAAAGGCCGCAAACGTTGGGGCGAGAGCTTCGACGAGGCCCAGTTCCGCGCCACCAACCAGCGCGTACTGGAGCACCAGAAGAAGATTGACGAGATACACGAGAAATATGCCGACCTGATGAACCGCAACGACCTGGACGGCCTGAAGCAGCTCATCCTCGACCTCGAGATTGTATGTCCCATCAGCGGCACGAGGAACTGGACCGACGTGCGCCAGTTCAACCTGATGTTTGCCACCAAGATGGGCTCGGTGATCGACGACAGCGACACCCTCTACCTGCGTCCCGAGACGGCCCAGGGCATCTTCGTCAATTTCCTCAACGTGCAGAAGAGCGGCCGCATGAAGATTCCCTTCGGCATCGCCCAGATCGGTAAAGCCTTCCGCAACGAGATTGTGGCCCGCCAGTTCATCTTCCGCATGAGGGAGTTCGAGCAGATGGAGATGCAGTTCTTCGTGCGTCCCGGAACGGAGCTGGAGTGGTTCAAGCACTGGAAAGAGGAGCGGCTGCAGTGGCACCTCGCCCTCGGCATCCCGGCCGACTGCTACCGTTACCACGACCACGAGAAGCTGGCCCACTACGCCAATGCCGCCACCGACATCGAGTTCAAGTTCCCCTTCGGCTTCAAGGAGCTGGAGGGCATCCACAGCCGCACCGACTTCGACCTGAGCCGCCACAGCGAGTTCAGCGGCAAGAAGCTGCAATATTTCGACAGCGAGCTCAACGAGAGCTACACGCCCTACGTCATCGAGACCAGTATCGGCGTCGATCGCACCTTCCTGGCCATCTTCAGCCACTCGCTGAAGGAGGAGACCCTTGAGGACGGCAGCACCCGCGTTGTGCTCTCCCTGCCCGCCAAGCTGGCCCCCTACAAGGCCGCCGTGCTGCCGCTGGTGAAGAAAGACGGCCTGCCCGAGAAAGCCCGCGAGATACAGCACCTGCTGATGCCCGACATGATGGTGCAGTATGACGAGAAAGACGCCATCGGCCGCCGCTACCGTCGTCAGGACGCCATCGGCACCCCCTTCTGCATCACCGTGGATAATGATACTTTGACCGACAACGCTGTCACCGTGCGCCACCGCGACACCATGCAGCAGGAACGCGTCAGCATCGAGCAGCTGCCCGCTTATTTGAAAACCAAACTTTAGGAGATAAGTAGATAAGACAATACTATTGATATGAAACGCATTTCTCTTTTCGTCATCGCGCTGGCGTTGTGTGTCGCCGCTGGTGCACAGGACAAGTTGAAGGTAGAGACCTTCCGTCTTTCGAACGGTCTGAAAGTCATCATGTGCGAGAGCCATGACCAGCCGAAGATCTACGGCTCCGTCGTCGTGCACGCCGGCTCGAAGAACGAGGACCCCGCCGCCACCGGCGTGGCCCACTATTTCGAGCACATCATGTTCAAGGGCACCGACCGCATCGGCACCACCGACTGGGAGGCTGAGAAGCCTTACCTCGACAGCATCAGCGACCTCTACGACCAGATTCAGGCCACCCAGGATGCCGAACGCCGCCACCAGCTGCAACTCGAAATCAACCGCCTGAATATCGAAGCCAGCAAATACGCCATCCCCAACGAGACCGACGCCATCCTGCAGCAGATGGGTTGCACGGGCCTCAACGCCGGCACCAGCTATGACTATACCGTCTATTACAACACGCTGCCCAGCAATCAGCTGGAGAACTGGATGGAAGTCTACGCCGAGCGTTTCCGCAACCCCGTCTACCGCCTCTTCCAGGGCGAGCTGGAGGCCGTCTATGAGGAGCGCAACATCGCCAACAACGAGCAGATGTACACCTTCATCCGCAACCTCTTCACCGAGAGCTTCGGCGACCACCCCTACAGCCGCGACGTCATCGGCCTCGACGAGCACCTGAAAAACCCGCAGCCCAGCGCCATGAAGCGCTTCTACGACAAATACTATGTAGCCTCCAACATGACCCTCATCCTCGTGGGCGACTTCAACACCGCCGAAGCCAAGAAGATGGCCGAGAGGTACTTCAGCATCTGGCCCAAGGGCGAGCCTGCCAAACAGCCCACCTACAACCTGCCCAAGTTCGAGAGCCAGGTGGTGAAGAACGTCAAGCAGACACCCATCAAGATTGGTCTCATCGTGCTGCCCGGTGTCAAGGAAAATGACCCCGACAAGCTGCCCCTCGACGTGATGAGTAGCATCATCAGCGGCGGCAACGGCCGCCTCGA
>JAGCYV010000057.1 GCA_017960605.1 Bacteroidales bacterium
AATCACTATAGGAATATCTGTAGCCGCTTGAAAGATAAGGGTCATCGACAGGGTTTCGCGTGTCTCTTCTATGGGGCACCGGGAACAGGTAAGACCGAGAGTGTACTCCAGTTGGCTAGAAAGACGGGACGCGACATCATGCAGGTGAACATCTCACAGGTCAAGAGCATGTGGGTGGGAGAGAGCGAGAAGAATATCAAGGCGATATTCGACCGCTATCGTGCAGTGGCTAAGAATTCCAAAAGGGTTCCAATCCTCCTCTTCAATGAGGCGGATGCTGTCATAGGAATACGAAAGGAGAATGCTGAGCGCTCTGTGGACAAGATGGAGAACTCCATACAGAACATTATCCTTCAGGAGATGGAATCACTGGATGGTATCATGATTGCTACAACTAACCTCGTGCAGAACCTTGACGCCGCCTTCGAGCGCCGATTCCTCTATAAGGTGAAGTTTGACAAACCAGAACTGGCACAGCGTGCCATGATATGGCAGTCGATGATGCCGGAACTCTCAGAGAAAACTGCTGAACATCTGGCCTCGGCCTATGACTTCAGTGGTGGTCAGATTGAGAATGTCACCCGTAAGTGCGATATAGAAAGCATTCTCTACGGAAATGACTATGTGACCGAAGAGAAAATCGAACAATATTGCCGTGAGGAAAAGATTGTGAAAAAGGGTGGAAGCCGTATCGGCTTCACCCTTTAATCAGGTTTTATTTCCAGACCTTGCGGGTGGTGGTGCCTTGGCGGAGGATGTAGAGGCCGGGGCGGGACATCGCGGGCACCTGACGGCCGTCGGGGGTGAAGATGGCCGGGGGTGCCGACTGCGGGTCGGCGAGGGGAGCGCGGACGCCCACTTCGGAGTCGGCGTCGACCACATCGAAGGTGATGAGACCCTTATCCTCCCTGATGTTGACCAGCACGAGCGGGGTCTCCAGACCTGACCAGCTCCGGAGGTTGGCCGGCGAGGTATGGTTGGTGAGTCTGGTGATCCAGCTTCTGCCAGGGAAGGGGTCGGAGCCGGAATCGCTGAGGGAGTCGGGATTGGCGCGCACCAGCTCGTAGAAACTGTGGCTGGGGTCGCTGTTGACGTCGTTGCCCAACCACGCTCCCTGATTTGACAGGTCGATGCGGTAGACCATCATCCCGTGTCCGGGGAGATCGGCGTTCCACTTGTCGTCGCTCTGGCGGTTCTCCAGGAGGAAGAACTCGTTTTTGTGGGCACTGTCGATGCGGTAGCCCACATTCTTGGTCAGCTTGTCGAGGGTGTAGGTGCCGGCGGAGTCGATGCGTTCGGGATCGGCCCATCTCATGAACCAGCGTTCGAAGAGGGTATAGGCAACGGGGGTGTCGTAGCAGCCGTTGGCCATCACGTCCCAGCCGCCGGGGGTACGGCTCTCGCCGCCGCTCTCCTCGCCGTCGGCATCGTAGAAGTCGGGCAGGCCCAGCACGTGGCTGAACTCATGGACGATGGTGGCGATGCCGTCGATCTTGATGGTGTTGGGATACTGCGTCCAGCCGTAGAGCTCTACGGAACAGGCGCAGTCGTTCAGCCTTACGCCGTCTTTCCTGACCCATTGGTACTGGCCTTTGTCGTCGATGGTATAGATGATGCTGGCGTGGGGCCATATCAGCCGCTCGTCGTTGCCGCTATAGTTGGAACCGTTGCCGGCGAAGATGAAGTAGACGAGGTCGACCACCTGGTCGCCATCGCCGTCGTAGAGTCGGAAGTCCACCTGTCGGTCGATGGAGTCGAGGGCGGCGGCCATCAGTTTCCAGGCATTATCGAACTGGTGGGCATCGTACTGGCTGTAGGGCAGCTTGACGGGGCCGACGACATCGAACTGGGGTTTGAACTGCCCGTCGGACATGTCGCTGAAGTAGTCGCGCACGCTGCCGGCCATCAGGTTGTCGGGCAGGATGCCTTTGTATTTCTCCTTGTTGAGCATGTTGCTGGCGGTGGTCTCGAAGTTCTTGCGCGAGAAGCTCTTGTCATTGAACTCCACGAGGATGACCAGCCCGCGGAAGTTCTCAGTGTTGTAGCTGGTGTGGGAAGGTGCGGCGCGGCGGAGCCCTTCAATGCCGGCGGGTCCGGGGAGGCTCTTGCGGTCGGGACGGGTGTATCTGCTGACACCACGGAGGAAGGTCTGTTCGTCGTCGGCGCGCTCGGCGGGGTCGTGGGCTATCCACGGGGTGGGCTGCAGCCGGCCGTCGGCGAGAGTGGCATAGACATAGTAGCCTTCGGGGTTTTTCAGGATGGTATAGCCGTCGGCGGTGGTGTTGTAATGCTGGTATTCGTCGCCGTGCAGGCGGACGGTGATGGTGGTGCCGTCGGGCTGTCTGACCTTGACGGCGGCGGGGTGGGCCGGAACGGCGTGGGTCTGGCCTGCCAGCAGGAGGCTGACGACCATCATGGCGACGGCGAGGAAATGGTTGCTTCTTATCATGTGACTATTTCGTTTCTAATTTGGTGACGACGGTCTTGTAGCCGTCGGCGGAGGTCTTGAGGACGACCTTCGAGGGTGACTGTCCGGCTCGGAGGATGACCAGCGCGGAGCCATTCCAGAGGCGGCGGTGGTCGGTAACGTTGAGCTCGTTGCTGTTGTGGTCGCCGCTGCTGACGGCCACGATGGCGGCATCGCCCTCTACGGCGAAGCGGAGCTCATCCTGTGCCATCGGTACGCACCGGCCTTTGCTGTCGATGGCGTGGATGCGGACGTGCATCAGGTCGGTGCCGTCGGCATTCCAGTAACTGTCCTCAGGAGTAGCGATGAGTTTGACGGCCTTGCCGGTGGTTTCGATCCGGTGTGTCGCCACCGCCTTACCGGCGGCGTACGCCACCGCCTCCAAACGGCCGTCGGCGTAGGGGATGTCGTTCCAGCGGATCTGGTTACGCTGCTTGGGATCGGTCTTGGGGTTGGCCTTGCGTCCGAGGCTCTTGCCGTTGAGCAGCAGCTCTACCTCGTCGGCATTGGTATAGGT
>JAGCYV010000058.1 GCA_017960605.1 Bacteroidales bacterium
CAACCCTGTTTTTTATTTGGTTGATATTAGTGGATATAATACATTTCTTCCTCTTACACCGATACCGGCACCCTCATTTGTCAGCCGTTCGGTCTCGGTTTCCGCACCTTCCTCCGCCGGGTTGTTGGACTTCACGGTCAATGATATTTATGTGGTCGATGACTATGCTTTTTTCTGCGGGTATGGGGTGAAGAAGATTGCTCCCGAGGTTACTGTTGATGTGGCCTTGGTGGGCTATTTCTATCTGCCCGATTTCTTTACCAGCAGTGTGACGGTAAACTATCTAATCCTTTACAATGCAATCACTTATTCGGATTATCCTATCTCTTTGGAACAACTGGTGGCATACAATTCTATTTCCAGCTACGATGTGGTGGCCTATGGAGAAAACCAGTTTGGGAAATGCAAAGTGATTGAAATAGGCAGCGTTACGTCAGCTTTTCCCAATCTGAATTGTGCCGATATGCCATTCAATACTCCTCCTATCAATCCACCGTTTCTAGATAAATTGCAGATTGACGACATCTTTCTTACGGAGAGCAACGTGGTGTTCACCGGGCACGACCACAACGTCATCACACCCGCCACAAACTATCCGTGGTACATTGTCGGCAAGAAAGGCAGTGTTGTCTCAGATATCTGTGATCCGTTGATGAACCCCAACTATTATCTGCCCAGTGCCGATGAATCCGAAGGATACGTATTAGGAACCGCGTTGGAAGGGGATTTGTTTGCGATGGCTTATGTGCATCCGGACAACATTACCGAAGATCGGACGATTCGCCTGCGGGTGATAGACCCGATATCCGTATCAAATCCGTATTCCCAGGAATTGGAAGCAGAAAAGGGCGACCTTGTGCACAAAATGGTTTATTTAACGAAAATCAAAACGGTTGATTTGATTGTGGAAGAGCCTTCTGCTACCAGTTTTTTCCAGTTGAACCCCTACGCCACTGCCAACTATAATTCAATTATCTTTGAACTTGGTGGTGTTTTTTGGCGGATAAGAGCTAAAGATGGCAAGCATTTTATTTCCTCGTATGGTAATCAGTTTTACATAGATGACCGCACAGCAAACCTACCCCATTCAGATGCTGCGTGCCCTGTAAATAAAGAGACGAAAGTGCAGATGATTTCAAATCTCCAACCCATCCAAGCGCAAAACGGGACCCCCGTCACCCCTCCTTTCCCAATAATCCAGGGCCAGACCAACGACGCGGTGCAAACCCATGCCATTACGACAGATTGTTTCTCGTTCGAATAAAACCAATGCGATGAAGACCAGATTGTTTTTTGCTGTTTTGTTTATATTGGGTTTGATGCCGGCCATAGCACAGCCTGTAGTGCATGTGAACACACGCGACACGGTGCGGTACGGCGACCCGTGGTACACCTTCAAGCCCATGACGACACTAACCCATGTTTGGCAAGAGAATTACAGTCATACCTTTCTCCCTGAAGGGGGGGGAGGGGATCAAGTATATACCTCTGACAAACCTTTACTCTATGGCATTGCCGTGACCATAGACGATATTCCGAACGAGGAGGATAACGCTTGGGTCAGATGTTGGCGTGGGGTACATACTCATCCATGTACGAATCCCAACATGATTAATAAAATACATTTTGACAGCGTTCGCCACACGGACTCCATCAGTACATGGAACCCGCCGTTGGTGAAACGGTGTGTGTTTGAGTACCAGGTGGGCGGGTCCGGCAGCGACGGAGTCTATAAATCATCCACCCCGGTCAACTGCTTCGAGTTCTATTTCGACGAACCATTGAGTCTTATCCCGCAGGATACATTTCTCATCGGGGGATACACCCTAAGTCAATCAACAATAGCTCACGTATCGATAAGCGACCATTGGGGAGTGGATGAAGCTCCCGGCCAGAGCTGGATGCAAATATACTATGGCAGAGACATGCCTTATTACGCATACTGCCAACCCTATGACACCGAGGCTTACTCTACCGACCATTATCAATATTTGGCAACCCTCTATCCTGGATTTTACGGCTGTGCTCCTATGGGTGGGTGTTATATCTGGGGGCGAGTCTTCCCCATCACGGAGTTGAGGTGCACCAAGCCGTGGGGGTTGGAGGTGGATTCTGCGGCACGGATGGTGCGGTGGGACCACGATGCCGATGGGGTGCTGTTTCAGTTGTCGCTGTGCGCCGAGGGTACGCTACCCGACAACGGATACATCGTCACCACCACCGACACGATGATTTCCTTCACAATGCTGCCGTCGCTGTCGCCCGACACGTTGTATCGCCTCTACCTCCGCAAGCAGTGCGACTTCAGCACCTCGCGGCCTGTCACGGTGTGGAGCGACTGGTGCGAGCCTGTCGTGCTCAACCGCAATGCCGGAGGAACCGAAGGGATACCAACAGTTGGAATGGAGAAGGTGAAAATCTATGCCGAGGAGGGCCGCATCGTGGTGGAGGGAGCCGAAGGGATGGAGGTGAGAGTGTATGACGTGAAAGGCAGCCAATTGGCCAACCGCGACCTGCCTGCCGGCGTGTATATGGTGCATGTCGGCGACCTTCCGGCCCGCAAAATAGTGGTGGTCCGGTGATGTAACATCATAGAATAGCAACAAAAAGTGCCCCGACAGGCACTTTTTTGTTGCTATTTTGAAAAAAACACGTATCTTTGCAGCGGAATGAGAGAGGTCGAAAGCCTCTCTTTTTATTGATATGATAAAGAAAATCAAGATATTAGAACTGGTCAACCAGGCGTTGGAGGGGAGCGATAAATTCCTCGTGAACCTGAAAATCACGCCCGACAACCGCATTTATGTCGATATCGACGGCGACAACGGCGTCACCATCGACGACTGCATCGAACTGAGCCGCGCCATCGAGAGCCAGCTGGACCGCGACGAGGAGGATTTTGCCCTCGACGTGAGTTCGGCGGGTGCCGACCAGCCGCTGAAGCTGACACGCCAGTACCGCAAGAACATCGGCCGCGAGGTGGAGGTGGTGTGCTTTGACGGCGAAAAGGTGGAAGGCGAGCTGACCGCGGCCGACGAGGAGGGCTTCACGGTGCGCACTCCCGGCACGAAGAAACAGGCACCGCAGGAGATACGGCTGAACTACCGCGACGTGAAATCGACACGGGTGGCTATCCGTTTTTAAGCAAACAAAGAAACAATCAACAATATGGCAAAGACGTTAGACTTGAGCAGTTCCTTTCAGGAATTCAAGGAATTTAAGAACATTGACCGCGAAACGCTGATGCGTATCCTGGAAGAGGTGTTCCGTGCCGCACTGGCCAAGCACTACGGCTCGGAGGACAACTTCGACATCATCGTGAACATCGACAAGGGCGACCTTGAGATTTTCCGCAACCGCATGATTGTGGATGACGGCGCGGTGGAAGACCCGACCCGCGAGATTGCCCTGAGCGACGCCCTGAAGATCGAGGACGACTTCGAGGTGGGCGAAGAGTTGTCGGAACCCATCCCGATGACCGAGTTCGGCCGCAGGGAGATTCTCAGTATCCGCCAGAACCTGGTGGGCAAGATCCAGGACTATGAGAAGAGCCTTATCTTCCAGAAGTACAAGGAGAAAGTGGGCGAAATCATCGTCGGCGAGGTCTATCAGCCCTGGAACAAAGAGATTCTGGTGCTGGACGAGGAGAAAATCGAACTGGTGCTGCCCAAGAGCGAGCAGATACCGAGCGACCGCTACCGCAAGGGCGACACGGTGAGAGCCGTGGTGCTGAAGGTGGAGATGAAGAACAACAATCCGAGCATCATCCTCAGCCGTACGACGCCCATCTTCCTGGAGCGCCTGCTGGAGCAGGAGGTGCCCGAGATTTACGACGGTCTCATCACCATCAAGAATATTGTGCGCCAGCCCGGCGAACGCGCCAAGGTGGCGGTGGAGAGCTACGACGACCGCATCGACCCGGTGGGAAGCTGCGTGGGCGTGAAAGGCGGCCGCATCCACGGCATCGTGCGTGAGTTGCGCAACGAGAACATCGACGTGCTGAACTACACGCCGCGTGTGGATTTGATGATCCAGCGTGCCCTGAGCCCCGCCAAGATCAGCAGCATCAAAATCAACGAGGAGGAGAAGAAGGCCGAGGTGTTCATGCAGCCCGACCAAGTGAGCCTGGCCATCGGCAAGGGCGGCTACAACATCAAGCTGGCCTCGAAGCTGGTGGGATACGAAATCGAGGTCTATCGCGACACCGACGAGGACTACGACGATGTGGCCCTGCAGGAGTTCAACGACGAAATCGAACAATGGATCATCGACGAGCTCATCAAGATCGGCTGCGACACCGCCAAGAGCGTACTCGCACTACCCAAGGAAGAGCTCATGACCCGCACCGACCTCGAGGAAGAGACCATCGACCATGTGATCGAGGTGCTCAAAGCAGAGTTTGAATAAACCAAAAGAAAGAAAGGACTCAACGAAATGGCAAGTTTCAGACTGAACAAAGTGGCCAAGGACTTCAACGTGGGTATCCAGACCCTGGTGGAATACCTTGCCAAGAAGGGGCACCAAGTGGAGCCGAGCCCCAACACCAAGATAAGCGAAGAGCAGTATGAACTGCTGGCCACGGCCTTCCAGAGCGAGCGCAAAGTGAAGGAGGAGGCCGACAAGATAGAGCTGATGGCCACCGGTGCCAACCGCATCGTGGAAATCAGTAGCAAGCAGGAGCCTGACGTTGAGCCCGAAGAGGTGATTATCAAGGGCTATTCGACCACCAAGGCCACCGCGGCACCCGCCGAGGCATCGCGTCCGGAGGTCGAGGAGAAGCCGGCCAAGAAGGAACCCGCGGCGAAGAAGAAAGCCAAAGCGGAAGAGAAGACCGAAGTCCCCGTTGAGAACGCCGAACAGAAAGAGGAGGAGACGAGTGCGCCGGAAGCTCCAGCCGACGCCAACAGCCCCTTCAAGGTGGTGGGTACCGTGGATCTCAGCGCCATCAACCAGCGCATGCGTCCCGACAAAAAGAAGAAGGCCAAGAAGGGTGAGAAAAACGAGTCAGAAGTGTCGCCGGCCGCTACCACCAAGCCCAAAGCACCTAAGGCCGAAGCACCCAAGCCCGAACCGCAGCCCGAGCCAGAGCCTGAAGTGATCGAGACGCCCAAGCCCGTCGAGCCCGCCAAGCCCGAGCCCGAATTCATCGAGACCCAGTACACCAAGCTCGAAGGACCGAAGGTGCTGGACAAAATCGATTTGAGCCAGTTCAGCAAGGACGGTGCCGACACTCCCGGCAGCAAACGCAAACGCAAACACACCAAGAAGGATGCCGTGAGCGCCCAGGAGGTGAAGAAGATTGGCGCCGAAGTGGCCAAGAAGGAGAGCAAGGAGAAAGAGAAGGCCAAGAAGGAAAGCCAGAAACTGGCCGCCCAGCAGCAGGCCGGTGGCAAGAAGAAGAAAAAGAAAGAGGACCGGAAGCCTGTCGAGATAGACGACAACGAAATCGAGAAGCAGATCCGCGACACCCTCGCCCGCCTCTCGCCCATGGGCAAGTCGAAGACCTCGAAGCACAACCGCGAGAAGCGTCAGAAGGTGCACGCCCAGATGGAGGAGGAGATGCTGCAAGAGATGGAGAACCAGAAAGTGTTGCAGGTGACCGAGTTCGTCACCGCCAACGAACTGGCCACCATGATGAACGTGCCGGTGACCAAGATTATCGCCACCTGCATGAGTGTCGGCATCTTCGTGAGCATCAACCAGCGCCTCGACGCCGAGACCATCAAGCTCATCACCGACGAGTTCGGCTTCCAAGTGAACTTCGCCGACGAGGATGTGGTGAACACTATCCAGTAGATTGAGGAAGTGGACAAGCCCGAGGACCTCGTGCCACGCAACCCCATCATCACCGTCATGGGTCACGTCGATCACGGTAAGACCTCGCTGCTCGACTATATCCGCAAGACCAACGTCATCG
>JAGCYV010000005.1 GCA_017960605.1 Bacteroidales bacterium
GGAATTAAGCCGAACTTACTGTGCTTCGGATAGTCAGCGAGAGCGTAGTTGTTTTCGCCAATAATTGTTTTGCGTCTGTGGTGAAGGATTCTGGCGCGTCAGCCTGCATTCTTACAAACCCATTATCCCTGCTGTCAAAACCAAGCAGCCCCAGGTTTGGTGACATAAAAAAAGCTCTCGTTGTGAGGGCCTTTTTTTGTTTGGCGGTCCGGACGAGACTCGAACTCGCGACCCCATGCGTGACAGGCATGTATTCTAACCAAACTGAACTACCGGACCAATCCGTCTTTTCAGACTTGCTTTCTCTCTCGAAAGCGGGTGCAAAAGTACAAACATTTTGCAAACTGACAAAACTTTTTTTAATTGAAAAATGAAAATTGAAAATTGGAAATTGATTTTCAGTGTGTTACTGTATTTAAATTTTTTATTCGGGCCACGAATTTTGCGAATGAAACGAATCTGCGCAGGCCTTTTTTTTCATTTTTTGGCTAATCACACGAAAAAGAAAGAGAGGCCGTTTTGTCGGTCTCTCTTTTGGGGTGGGAGGTGGGGTTCGAACCCACGACCTCCAGATCCACAATCTGGCGCTCTAACCAGCTGAACTACGCCCACCGTGTAGGTTTCCGCTGTCGGAAATCGGGTGCAAAAGTACAAACATTTTGCGAACTGACAAAATTATTTTCTGTTTTTTGTCTTAATGCGTTGATTTGTAGTGCTAAATATCTGTGCTTGGATTGGATGCCCTCCACTATAAACAATGGTGAGGGAAGAGGGTTTTTACCTTTTTTGGGTGTTGGGCAACAAGACGACTGCTGAGGCGGCGAGACCATAATACATTGGGTCGCCAGGCAACGTCGCCAGCCCTGCTGCAAGCATGACGACCGTACCGGCAATCATGCTCGCGGTGACGGCGCGAGGCTTGAAACGACCTGGCATCCAGAGGGCAAAGCTCAGCGGCAGCAGCAATGCTGCGGCACGCAGGCCGAGCGAGAGGAAACCGAGGTCGTTGATGAAGGAGCCCTGCACGAAATGGGCCACCACGACGCCGAGCACCAGCAAGACGATGATGCTGAGGCGTGTCTGGCTCAATAGTCCCAAGCGCGGCGTGCGTTTCATGGCGGTGAGCAGATTGCCGTAGACATCCCTCGTCAAGATGGTCGCAGCTCCCAGCACCAATCCGCTGCCACACCCCAATATATTAATAAGTAATGTGCCGAGGGCGATGCCACCGAGCCAGGCAGGCAGGTGGTGGAGGATAAAGGTCGGGAAGGCCTGCAGCGAGTTCTCAATCACTCCGATGCCTTCGGGTAAAGTGATACCGGCACTTTGGAGGGCGGTCAATTCGCTGGTTGTGACATAGTGGCCGCGCATATAGAGCCCCACCAACGTACAGGCGGCGCCAATGAGCGGTATGAGCGCGGCACAATAGATGGCACCGCGGCGTGCCTTGCGGGTGCTGGCGGCCGACCAGATGGCTTGGGCGTAGGTCTGGGTGCAGACTACACCTAGGGTCAGCGACAGGCAGCCGCCCAAGTCTTTCAGCGGCCCGCGGGCCAGGAAGGTGTTATAGCGCCGGTGGATGTCCTCGGCCGAGGCGATGTCGTTCAACGACGCCAGCTGCGGTGTCTCGTACAGGGTCGTGATGCTCTCGCGGATGCCGTCAAGGCCATGGCCTATCTTCCACACGGCGATGCCCGCCGCCAGCGAACTGACATACAGCAGGACCAACTTCACGATACCGCCGGCGCCGGCACTTTTGATGCCGCCCGAGAGCACCAGCGCTGCGATGAGCACGGCGCCGATGCAGAGCGCCACGGTGGTCGACGCTCCGAACAGGCTGCCTATCATGGCCGACGACGAGAGCAACTGCGAGGTGATGCTAATGAAGATACCCACGAGGAAAAGGATGGAGCCCACGGTCTCGGCCCGACGCCCATACTGCTTGCGAACCACCTCCATCAGCGTCGAGCAGCCGCTGCGGCGCAGCGGTCCGGCATATAGTACGCCCAGCACCAAAGCTCCTAGAGCGGCACCGATGGTAAACCACCAGGCCGACAGTCCATAGGCGAAGGCCAGCTGGGCTGTGCCGATGGTCGACTGACCTCCCACGAGGGTGCCCAATATGGCACCACACACCATCCAGCTTCCGGCCTTGCCGCCGGTGGTGAAGCTGTGGGCGTCCTTTACCTTGCGGCCGGAAAGTATACTCACCACCAGCAGGAGACTGACGGTGAGAAGGATGCCTATGATATGTATCGTGGTGAGCATCAGTGGATATACCGAGCAGCGTCTTCCTGCGTAGGCCGGTCAGTCGGCAGTTTGAGAAGGTTCCAAGGACCATCTGGCTCGTTGGAACGATAGGGGTAGACGACATACCACACCTCGGCGCCGTAGGTCGACGAGCGGTCGTAGGTGCGGACCACATACTGCGGGTCGCTACTGCTGCCAATACGGATGGTGTCGAGCACAATGCGCCCCTCGTCGTCCGTAACAAACAAGGTGTTGGCGGTGCCAACCAGTTCCTGCAGTTCGTCGCCATAGTAGAGTTCCACCTGCGACAGGTTGCTGTCGGTCAGCAGCCGCAATTCGGTATTCTCGCCCAGACTGAACGATGCAACTTTATGCAACTTAGGTATATCCGGCGTTTCATGCTTTTGCCAGCATGAGATCATTAGCAACGTTAGTATGGTTCCTAATAGCAGAATCTTTCTCATCCTTTCTCAAATTTATTATATAAACGCATATGAGAAAGTTTTATTGTCCTTTTTCCTCCTGTTGCTTCATTCATCGTCAAAGAGTGCGCTATACCAGGGGTGCGTTATTGTCTTAAGGGGATGTTCCTCAGTTGCCACACCAAGTTTCTGCAGTGTGTCGTTCATTGCTTGCTTGTCGTCGGTGAGGAGCATCAGATGGTCACCAAGGTGAAGGACTGTCTTTCCTGTGGGGACAAAGTAGTTGTCTCCGCGCTTTACCAAAATTGCCAGCGTCTTTTCTGGCAGGCGTAAGTCCATCAGTCGGTTACCGTTCTCGAGTATCTGTGAAGTTATTTCCACTTCGGTGGCAGCAGACTTGATTTCTTCGGGAAAATCAATGTCGAAGTTCTCGATACGCGGTTCCACCTTTGGAGGTTCGCTTACCCCCAACCATCGCGCCACAATAGGTAAGGTGGTGCCTTGCACAACGAGACTGGTGAGAGTGCACAGGAAAACAATGTTGAACATCACCTCGCTCCCCGGCACCCCTTCGACACGGCAAAGAATGGCGAATATGATTGGTACAGCGCCACGCAGTCCGACCCACGATACAAAGATGCGGTCACGGAGACTGTATTCACGGAAGAATGCCATCGACGCGAAGACACTCAATGGACGTGTGACAAATATCATCACCACACTGATGACCAACCCCGGCACCAATACTTGATGCAGTTCACTGGGATTGACAAGCAGTCCGAGGGTGAGGAACATAGTGAGTTGTGCAATCCATGTAATGCCGTCGAAGAAATTGCGCGTCGAGCGTTTATGAACGAAGCGACTGTTCCCTACGATTAGACCGGCAATATATACGGCCAGGAAACTATTGCCATGCAAATAGAAGGTGACAGCAAATACAAAAAATGAACCGGTAAGGACCAAGATGGGATAGAGAGCCACATTGTCAATGTCAATCTTATTGACCAGCCACACCATACCTTTGCCCATGGCAAATCCCGCCAATACTCCTACCACCAACTGCACCACCAACGTTAGAACCGCGGCACCATAATGTGGGCTTCCACCTTGCAGCACTAAAGATATAAATGTGGTAGTCAGAACGTATGCCATCGGATCGTTTGAGCCACTCTCCAATTCAAGGGTGGGACGAAGGTTGTGTTTCAGATTGAGCCCTTTCCCTCGCAAAATGGAAAATACCGAGGCCGAGTCGGTACTGCTCATGGTCGAGGCCAACAACAGGCATCCCATCACACCGAGTGACACTCCTTGACGGTGTCCCAAAAGCAGATACAAGATGATGCCCGTGCCGACGGCGGTAAGCAACACTCCGAGTGTGGCAAGCACAATGCCGGGACCGAGGACAGGACGGATGTCGGAAATCTTGGTGTCAAGGCCACCGGAGAAAAGGATGGCACTCAACGCCACAGTTCCTACCATATGCGCAAGCTTAATGTTATCGAAATGCACCAAACCCAATCCATCGCTGCCGAAAAGCATTCCCACTCCGAGGAAAAGCAGCAACGCGGGCATACCGTAACGGCTACCGGCTTTGCCAACGAGAATACTTACTATGAAGAGCAAAGAAATTACGAGGAGAAAGAACTCAATCTGCATAACACCTTATTTCGTCAAGTGAATAAGACCTGCAGCCGACGGGCCTGCGAGAATGCGCACCTCGGTCTCTGGCTCAAAATGGCCACTCTGGTCCCGGATGGCTTGAACGAGTACACATTCACCGTCACGACTGGCGAGGATACGTATTGCGGAGTTGGAACTGACAACAGGACGCATTGTGGCCAATGACTGGAGATTTCCGTTGTTGACGGCTTCGACGATGTCCTTGTAGTCGTCGCCGCTGATGTATACCTTTTTCTCACGCATACGGCTGTGGGTGGGCAGATATACAAAATGTGTCAATGCGCCCGAGAGGCTCATGCCCGTAAGGATGAGCCCAAGGGCCGTGCAGACAAGGGCAACGGTCAGGCAGGTGACCGATAAACTATCCTCCATATTGACAGTGCATAACAGTCCCCACATGCCAAGCCCGACAGCCAGCACCAACAAGGCAATAAACGGAGAGTTCCTTTTTCGGGCGATTTTGCCAGCCATTTCCGTATCGATATATTGTTCTATTGTTTTCATCTTTGTGTTATTTTACTTTGTTGACAATTATTTCTGTGAGGGGAATGTAACGCTTTCCCTCGACGCGTGTGAGCTGCGAATAATAGATGTGCTCGTCGTGGTCGCTATAGCGAACCAATGCCAGTTCGGGCTTGGGTTGCCGTTTGATGGCGTCGAGCGCCTTTTCATCGCCCGCTTCCAGTGCCGCCACCAATTGGCCCTCAGCCGTAAAGGGATAGTAGGCATAGGTGGGTTCCAACACGGTGTGCAACTCCTTGCTGTAAGGACGCCTGCTGTCGCCGAACACCCAATAGCAAAGGACTGTCAAAAGGCTGCATGCCCCCATGATAACCCCGCCGAGGAACAGCGACGAGACGCTTTCGGACACCCCCTTGAACATAAACATTGCCGCTCCGCATACGACGCCGATCGCCGTCAGCGCCCAAGCCGACCAGAGTGGTAACAGCGTGCGACGTATCTCCGGCCGGAAATATATTTGTTTTCTGATATATTCCATATTATGATAGTTTGTGGCATGCCAAAAACATGTCACGATTTGACGTTACAAATGAAATCTCAAGGCATGGAATGGTTCACGCCTTTACATCAATGGTAAATAAGGGAATATGGAGAATCAGAGTCTGAGAGAACGCAGCAGGTAGATGGAATACCTATGTACACAATGGTGCACATTTGTCTTAAGGTATATTGTTTTAGCATATTCCGTATGGTGGACGGTTCCCGTTGAAACATACCCTGCTGATGTATTGTGAACCAGCCGTACGGTTGTCGGTGGTGTTAGCGAAACGCCATTAACAGCCACCAGCACATCGTGAAGGCTGATGTCCGTCCATTGTGGCCGGGCCGATTCTTTGGCAACGGAAAGCTCGGCGCAACGGGATGATGTAATATGTGCCACCGCTGCTGGGGCCAGACATGCCCAAGCAAGTAGCAATATTATCAGCCTTTTGATGTTCATGTGTAAGAAACGAACAGCGGGGCATTTGCCCCGCTGTTCGTCATTTGGGTTTCTTATTTGGCGTCGCGGCCGGCACGGATGGCCTTGATGTTGGTCTCGACCACGGCGTCGCCCTTGCGGCCGAAGATGCTCTTGATGGCTTTCTCCAGCTCCTCGAAGGGAAGCTCGAGGTAGGGGGCGGCAGCGCCGAGTAGCACCATGTTGCCACGGGCACCAAGTTCCTTGGCAATGGCGTTGGCGTTGAAGCTGACGCACTTCTTCAGCTTGGCCAGTTCGGCGTTTACCTTCTCGATATCAGGATAGTTCTTGATGTTGATGAAGGGGTCGCTGTTGGTGATGACAGCGCCGTCGGGGGCCAGGAAGGGCAGGTAGCGCAGAGCCTCCATGGGCTCGGAGCTGAGGATGATGTCGGCCTTGCCTTCGGGGATGACGTCGGCGAAGATAGGCTCGGAGCTGATGCGGAGGTGGCTGAAGACGGAGCCGCCGCGCTGGCTCATACCGTGAATCTCGCTCTGCTTGACGTTCATGCCCAGGTTGAGGGCGGCGTCGCTTATAATCTTGGCCACGGAGACGATACCGTCGCCACCTACGCCGCAAAGTATGATGTCTTTCTTCATTGTTCTATTGTTTTTGGGGGAGTTAAAGAAGTTAAAGGGAGTTACCGCGCTTCGCGCTAGGAGTTAAAGACAAATGCAAATCGCAGGGTGTGATGCTTGCCGGAGGTATTGTCTTTAACTTCTTTGTCTTCTTTAACTCCTTTAACTACCCAGTTATCATTTTATTTATTCGCTGCAATTCTCTTCTTGTTCTCGACGATGCAGACGCGCTGCGGGATGATGACCGAGACACCGTTGTAGGCAATCTCCTCTTCGAGAATCTTCATGAACTCGTCGTGATTCTTGGGCAGCGGCACGATGGTGCGGATGTGGTCGGGGTCGACGCCGAGGCCCTTGCAGATGTTGAAGAGCTTCTGGTTGGCGCTCGAGGGCTGACCGCCTGTCATGGCCGTGATGTCGTTGTCGAGAATCATGATGATGAC
>JAGCYV010000059.1 GCA_017960605.1 Bacteroidales bacterium
AATATCTGACTCCCATCGCCGTGGAGACCCAGCGTAAGAAATACTGCCGCTTCAAAAAGCTCGGTATTAAATATATTGACTACAAGGATGCCGACTTCCTGCTGAAGTTCGTCAACGAGCAGGGCAAGATTCTGCCCCGCCGCATCACCGGCACCTCGAACAAGTACCAGAAGAAGGTCTCGCAGGCCATCAAGCGTGCCCGTCACATCGCCCTGATGCCCTACGTCGCCGATTGTCTCAAATAATAAATAGGAGGAAAGATAGATGGAAATCATACTGAAACAAGATGTGGCCAACCTCGGCTACAAAGACGAAATTGTCAACGTTAAGAACGGCTATGCCAACAACTATCTTCTTCCGAAGGGCTGGGCTATCATCGCCACTCCCGTGAACAAGAAGATCCATGCCGAGAATCTGCGTCAGCGAGCCCATAAGGAGGAAGCCCTACGCAAGAACGCCGAGACCCAGCAGGCAGCCCTCAACGGCAAGACTGTGAAACTCATCGTTAAAGTCGGTGAGAACGGTCAGCTCTTCGGCGGTGTCAATAACATCATGGTTGCCGAGGCTCTCAAAGAGCAGCACAACTACGATGTCGATCGCAAGAACATTGTCGTCGAGACCATCAAGACTGTTGGCAACTATACCGCCAAGGTAAATGTCTATAAAGAGATTAAGGCCGAGGTCAACATCGAAGTTGTCGCCGAATAAAACACTTTAAGACAATACAAAAAGAGAGGTTTCTTCATCGGGAAACCTCTCTTTTTTATTTTTCCAACCATCGGCGTACCTCCGGAGGAATGACCTCGGAACTGGAGGTGCTGCGACGGTAGCCGGCCATAACGGTATGGCACTCGACGCAAACCACTTGGGTATCGCTATTAATTACACGTTGGAGCACGGTAAGGCTTTTATTTCCGATCTTCTCAATTTCGGTGGTAACATGAATAGGGTCGTGATACCGTATCTGTGCTTTGAAATCGACATCATAGTGCACAACCATCACGGTGAAGTCACTTTTGGTGGGTGAGAGGCCGTGGGAGGAGAAGAATGCGTCCTTCCCGAGGTCGAGGTATTCCATGATGACGGCGTTGTTTACGTGCCCCATCTGATCCACGTCGTTGAATCGAATCTGAATATCTGTTCTATGCATAACTATTGTTTTTTCAAGGAGAAGAAGTATTCGAGGCCGCCTTCGGACCTGTTTTTAGCATATATCTCGCCTCCATGGAAGAGGACGGCATGCTTGACGATGCTGAGTCCGAGGCCTGTACCTCCGTTTTGACGCGAACGCCCCTTGTCGATGCGGACAAATCGGTCGAAGAGCCGAGAAAGGTATTCGTCCGGAACACCGCTACCGGTATCGTAGAAATGTATGTAATAATGGGTAGAAGGGGCTGTGTTGTGGAGATTGGACTGAGGGGAATAGGTCTCGAGTACAATCTGGATGTTGTCTCCTGCATAAGAGACCGAGTTCTCGATGAGATTGCGGAAGATGCAGTATAGCAGTTCGTGGTTCCCGTTTAAGGGCATGTCAGGAAGTCGGTTCCGTATGGAGATATCTGCAATTGCAGCTTTCTCTGACAGCTCTGCAACGGCTTCTTCTGCTACATGACGGGCATCAACGGTCGTCCGAGGAAATAGGTCGGCACTCTCTTCCAGTTTGTTGATGACGGATACGTCTTGAATCAGGTCGCTTAAACGAAGTGTCTGCCGATAGCAGCGGTCAAGATAGTAGCGTCGGCGTTCCTCTTCCACGGGATGGTCTCCAAGCAGTATCTCCAAATATCCACGAATTGAGCTGACAGGCGTTTTAAGTTCATGGGCGATATTGTTGGTCATCTCCTGCTTGAGCTGGCGATTGCGCTGCTCGGTGGCCTCAGACTCTTGTCGGCTCCGCTCCGCTTCGTCGGCCAACTGCTTGAGTCGGACATTCTTCCGCATCAACCGGATGTACAGCACCAGGATGGTGGTGGCAAGGATAATCAAGATGATGTCAGACCAGTCCATATCCGAAACCTGTTTTATTGACAATTCGTTGTCCCTCGGCCCCGAGTTTCTTGCGCAGCCGTGCAATATGCACATCTACCGACCGTTCGCCCACCAGGGTGTCGTCAGGCCATACGGCAGCAAGTATTTCTTCCCGGGTAAAGTATCTTCCAGGATGTTTCTGAAAGAGTTCCAAGATAAGGTGCTCCCTTCTCGTTAGGTTTGAATCAACCGTTGTTTTGGGCAGGACGGGAGTGGCGCTCCGACGGAGTACGGCCCGGACACGCGCCAGCACGGTGTCGAAAGAGAATGGTTTGGCGATATAGTCGTCGGCGCCGGAATCGAATCCGCGCAATTGGTCATCGTGTCCATCCAGTGCGGTGAGAAAGATAATCGGTGTGTTGTCTCCTCGTTTCCGTAGCTCTTCAGCCATCTCAAATCCCGACATACGGTCCATCATCACATCGAGCAGTATCAAATCGAAGTGTGTGGCGTGCATACCCAACGCCTCTTCCGCACTATGGGCGGTATCCACTGCAAATCCTTCTGCTTCCAGATTGAAACGCAGGATTTCGCAGAGGTCTTCCTCGTCATCCACCACCAATATCCGTTGCATGACAGGACGGTTATTTGCGTAATACTTCGATGAGTCCGTTGCGTTTCACCACACCGTATTCTCCTTCCGCTACAAATCGGTAATAATAGGTGCCGTCTGGGCTTCGGGTGGCTTCGGGATCCCAGAACTGGTCGGCACTGCGAATGTAGCGCACGTGATAAACCAGCGCACCGGTACGGTCGTAAATCCAGAGTTCGTTCATCGAATAGTTGCCCATCTCGATGAGGTTCATCACCTCCCACCGGTCGTTGATACCGTCTCCGTTGGGTGTGACCAAATTGGGGAATTGCAGGTATTCGTTGGTAACGGTAACAACATGTTTTGCTGTGTCTATGCAGGTGTGTGTGAAGGAAGGATAGAGCAGTGTGTGGTAGAAGGAAGGATCAAGCCACATCAGGTCGGTGGTGTAGAATGAATCCGCCGGATGGGTCCAGTAATTAATCAATTCCACGTTATAGTCACCCGACATATTGTCGCCTGGATTGCCCCATTGATAATGTGGAGCATAGTCGGAGGTGGTGTCATATTCGCCGCCTTCTATCGACTGGATCCTCCACAGGTAGGCCCAATCGTGGCCTTCTTCCAGTTGGTTGGTGTCGGGAGTGCTCTGGTTGATGAATTGGATATCGGGATGCATGATGGAAGGCACCAGAGGATCCCAGATGAATTCCGAATGAGGACTTGGGAACACGAACACAGGCCAACTTGCCGTATCAAGACAGTTGCCGACACTGGTGGTGACCAATGTGGCATAAGCCACCGCACTGTCGCTCCCCGAAGTGAATTCGTATGAAAACTCGGGCAGGCTGTCCCTCATCACCGTGTCTGGCATAAAGAGTTTCCAGTCCCAATGTGTGACACCGGAAGTGCTGTCAGTCAGGTTCAGGGTCGTGGGGGGGCAACTGATGAGCATAGTGTCTGTCTCCAGATAAGGCAACGTATCGAAATAGTAGTACGTCTTCATTCGGAAGTTGCTGTCACGTGGGGCGAGGATGACATGCACCACGCTGTCACAGTTGTGGATGGAATAGAGTGTGGTGTCGAAAACGGCAGGCCCGCCATAATCGACGCCTCTGTAGGTGAATGGCCTATAGGGACAGATGATGATGGAGTCGTTGGCTTCATAGGTGGGGTGCACCGTCAGCTCCAGATTGACCGAGGTGTCGCAGTTGACCGCGTTCAGTCCGATGGGCCCCGAAGAATAGGTGCCGTCGGTGGTATAGGTCTGTCCACGCCAGTGGATACTGTCGCACACCACCGCTACCGAATCGCTCGAGGAGGTAAGCCGCACCTCAAGTTGCAGCACATAGATACTGTCGCAGGTGTTGTTGGGCACATCGACCACATGGTAGTATTCTCCGGCAGTATTATAAGGCTGTCCGAAGAAGGTGTAGCTCTGGTTGTCGCAGATGGACGCCTCTGTGGTGTCCGACGGTATTGTGCCGGCAGGCAACTCCAGCACCAGAGTCATCGTCATGGTATCCTGACACTCATCAAGGGCTATTCCACTGATGAGCTGCACCGTGTAGGTGCCTGGCAGGAGGTACATCGCACTGCCGTGATAGTTGACCGACGTGGTGCCGTTGCCGAAGTCCCAGTAGGCTGTCTCGCATTGCTCCCCGGGCAGAGGATTGATACCGTCGTTGCTGATGCCGCTGGTGTTGGTGAAGGTGACGATAAACCGGCAACTGTCTATCACCATCGAAGTGTCGAAGTTGGCCATCGGGTAGCGGGTGCCGCCATAGGCGCTGATGGTGAAGTTACAGGACGGGTTGTCCAACTTGGACACCTCACAGAAGTAGGTGATATCCTCACTGGGTACCGTGATGCTTTGGGCTGTGCTGATGGTGGCTGGTGAATTTGAATTGTACCAGCGGTAGTTAAATCCTTCCGGAGCGCTTAGTGTGTTGCTGTCCACGTCTCCGCACGACACCGTGTTCATGTTCTTCCTCATGCACTCCAGCGTGAAGTAGGCGTATCCGTAGTGCGACCCTTCGTTGCAGTCGTAGGTGGTCAGGCGGAAATAGACCTGCTCGCCGGCGTGGTTGCTGAGGTCCACACCCACCGCCGTCCAGTCTTTCCACAGCACCCCGTCGTCGGCCGTATGCCAGCCCAGATTCTGGTCGGCAATGAAATCGGCGCTGGTGCAGGCCGAGTCAATGATGTTGTAGTTTGTGTCCAGCAGCTCCATGCGGAAGCGGGGCTGGTCCGATGCGGCATGTTGCGGGTCTTGCAGCACGGCGGCGTAACGGAGCAGCAGCAATTCGAAGCTGCCGGTATCGACCATCAGACTGTAAATCACACCTTCGGCTTCAGGCATATAATAGTTCGAACTCCAGTTGCCGAGACGCACGCTGCTGGTGTATCCCTCGGGGATGGTGCGCAGTTGGCCGCCTGTTCGCGGGTCGCGTTGGGCGGTGTCGTAGCACACCGTGTGACGGCTGTCCGGATGCATCGAACCGTAGTTGATGGCGCCTGCCTGTGAATAGGGGTTGCTGTAGCTGCCGCTGAAGAACACCGCCTGAGGCGATGCCAGGTCGGTGGGGTTCACACAGCCCGCTCCCGGAGCCGGGGTGACTACCGACAGACTGTCTGTGTAGTTGGTCGTGCAGTATCCCGAGTCCGTACTGTTGCAGGTGCTGTTGAACCGGAAGGTATAATAGTGCAGTATGTTGAGCGGCTCGATGTGCAACGGTGGTGTTACATTGGTGTAAGTGGCCGTCACTACACTGTCATCCACCACGGTCACCGTGATATTGGGTTCTCCGAGATGACTCCATGTCAGGTCAATGCTGTTGCTTGTCAGACGTTGCACGGTGAAGTCGAAGGCTGCGCAATTGGTCACATAGATGTCATCCACATAGATGTTTCGCCCGCCTCCCTGTCGGTTGCTGCGTGCCCGCAGGGCGATGAAGTGCGACTCCGAAGGTGCACTGCTGAACTCCACCAGTCCGTGTTGCCATACTCCGGCCTCCATCGGCGCCAGCGTCCGCACCGGATAGAAGGTCGATATGTCGGACGGATTGCTCATCACGCCCACCACCAGTCGGTCCGAGAGGTCTTCCACCCGGTACCACAGGCTCAACGCCACCTTCTCGATGGAATCCACGTTGATGTCGGGTGTGATGATGTATGAATTGGATGCCACCGGCATCACCAAGCTGTTTGTCCCCGAGTGGGCTGCGGTGTTCGCGGCTCCGATGCCGGCATTGCGTGAGGTCCAGTTGCGGGGAATCAGCGTGACCGCCACCGTGTCGAAATCCACGCAGGTCGGCAGCTCCATCGGCGCCGCCAGGGTGGTCACTTCCTGTTTAGGCACACAGGTATAACCTGCGCTGTCGCACCGGAAGTAAAAGTCGTATCGTGTCTCGGGGTCGAGGGTGAGGATGATGGGCACCGAATCCACCCGCATGATGGTGTTGCTCCAACTGCCCTGTCCTTGGCCGCTGTGACCATACTCCACATAGAACGGCACCTCTTCTCCGTCAATCTTTACTCGGTTCCACCGGCTCAGCGACACTGTGGCGCTCAACGCCCCGGGGCAGCTCTCCATATAGACGTTGTGGATGTCGAACCATTGGCTGTTGGGACTGGGCAAGTGGTGGAATGCCACCCACCGTCCCGTATCGGCGTATCTCGACAGGTTCACATACTCGCTCTGCAAGCTGTCGTCCGTCCGGGTATAGACCAACGTATCTACCGGCGAGAAAGTGTTGGTGTCGTAGGCATTTACCATCACGCCCACCACTACCGTGTCTCGCTGCGACCCGGCGTCAAATCTCACTCGTATTCCCGCATGGTTTATCGAGTCGATGTAATGGTCGCCCATCACCATCCAGCTCGACGAGTTGCCGTAGAACCGCTGCACATATTTGTTGTCCGGTGAACGTTGGAGGTAGTTTACTCCCTGATGTCCGTAGGCCTGGTAGGAGAAGGTGTTCAATCCGCTGTAGCCCGGACTATAGCAATAGGGCAGGCTGTGCCTTGTCCCCAGGTAGTAGCTGTATGTGTAGCTTTCGCAATTGTATCCCGCCGAATCCGTCTGTCCGAGATAGGCATAGTTGTGATTCGGGAAAGTGTTCAGCATGAAGTCGGTCGTATCCACATAGATCATCGTGTCCTGGCTTCCGTAGTAATAATGCAGCCAGTAGGGTCCCGGATAGTCTGTCTTCACCTTCAGCCGTTTGTATCCCAGCAGTTCCATCTTGGCCAGTGGGTAGCCGTAAAAATGCACGTTCCACAGTCGCAGGTGGGTCTTGGTACGTATCGCCACCCGCTTCCCGAGATGGCCCGACAGCTCCACCTCCGGCCGTTGCGAGTAGTAACCCGACTGTGACCATAGCGGTATGAACGAGGCCGTGTCTGTGGCACTGTTCATCACGCCGATCTCTACATTCTTCTCTGACCACGTGTAGAAATAGGCATGCATCGACAATGCCGAATCCACATCCAGGTCGGGCATCACCGCATACATCCACTTGTTGCTGTAATAAGGATTTAGGTCCAGCGAAGGACCGTCCGTACTCAGGGTCACCTGGTCGTTGCTGCTGTTCGTGATGAACGTCCATGTGGGCGGCACCGACAGCGAGCCTCCTGTGCCCACGTTGAAATCCACACAGTAGGGCAGCGGTATCGTGCCTCCGGTGTGCACGCTTATCGTGGGACGGCAGGCCGACTCTCCGTAGGGGCAATACCACGTCAAGTCGTAGCGCATGCTCATCGCCAGTCCGTTCAGCCTGTAAGGGTTCTCCTCCACATAAATCACGCGGTGGTCTGTCCCGGCGCTGTCATCTACCGTCAGATAGTAGTTCGTCACCTGGTCGTTGTCCAGCGTGCAGATAATACTGTTCCCCTCTACGGTAACATGCACGATGGGGCAGTCCGAAAACTCGGGTTCGTCTATGTCCATGGTGTCGTTGCCGGCTTGGAGCACGATTCTCCAGGCCCCGGGGCTGACAGCGGGCAGACGCAGCATGTAGTACTGCCACGCCGTTCCCACCACCACCGTGTCAATCGGCGTGATGTTTGATTCCAATCCGCTGAAATGCGTCGAATCCACCGAGATGCTGTCGGCCGGCAGCAGTCCCACCCTCAGGGTGTCGCCGGCTGTGTGGCCCCGGGCACGGAACGAGAAGGTCCTTCCCGTTACGGTTGTCATCGGGTGCGTCGCCACTCTTCCTCGCGGCACAAGCTCCAGGTAGTCTCCGGTAGTGACCGTCGTCGCACTGTCGGCCGCCCATCGGTAGGGCAACTCATAGCTCAGCTCCTGGCTGAACGGGAAGCAACTCCCCACGCCGGGCACCGTCCCGTTCGACTGTGTGATGACATGCCCCGCCAGCGAGGGACAACCCCCGTCCAACGGCCGCAGATAGCAGCGGTACAGGGTTCCCGTGTCCAGCCCTCCGAAGCCGAAGTTGTGGATGTCCGCCAGCGCGAGGGTATCGACATACGTCTGACCTCCGCCTATGAGCGTCACCTCCACGCTGTCCGCCCCCTGCAACGTCGTCAGGTTGAACGCCACCGTGTCGAATCCTACGTAGGTGTGCTGCAAGGTTCCATATGAGGTATGGCTGAGATGTAACTCGTCGATATAGCAGTTGTAGTACGAATACTCGTAGGGATGCCGGTAGGAGAGCACTATCCGTCCGTTGAACAGCGTGTCGCTCGGACGGAACGCATAGCTGTAATGCACCCGCTGGTTGCAGGCGTTGATATGGATGGTGTCTAACAGCTCGAACTCGCTGTTCGAGTAATAGTCATCCCTGATCATCCCCACGTATATCGTTGATTGCGGTGCCTGATCATAGATAAAGAAGCTCAGCACCGTTTGGCTATCTACCTCCACATCGGGCAACATCGCCATGCTGTAGTAGTTCCACGCAAATCCCCACGATGACATCGTCATCGCCTTCCCGGCCAGTCCGTAGTAGGGATGTCCATCGAACGAGGGCCGTCCGTTGAGGTCTTGCAGCCTCTGCCAGTCGCCGCTTCCGTTGTACCAGTCGCTGCTGGTCAGCGTTGAGAAGTCTTCGCAGTAGGGCAGCGGGTAGTCCTGCATGGCCGTGCGGCACGTATAGCGCATGTCTTCGCACAGCGTCTGGCCGGGACGATACACGAACAGGTCATAGTTCGTGTTCGGGGTGAGGCCGTGGAGGGTGCCGCGGGTTACATGATAGAACGTGTCAATGGTGCCTGTGCCGATGGCGAAATGCTCCGACCCGTACTGCACCAGCACCGTGTCGTAGGCCTGCGCCCACCGAATCACCATCGAAGTTCCCCTCCGGTGCTCTACCACCGGTTCTTCCACTGCGGGACCGGTGCAGCTCACGGAATACACATTGAACTGCATCCAGCTGTACTGGCTCTTCATCCGGATGGCGATATGCCGCCCTGTCGAGTTGGTCGGCACCGTGGCCGACAACGTGTGGCGGTGTCTATCCACATACACGGAGTCCAACGGGACGAAGGTCGAGGGGTCGTCCGCATACACCATCGTCCCCAGTATCAACTTGGAGCTGTAGGGATACACGGAGCCATAGCCGTCGTACCCGACGAACGTCACCGTCACATCACGTCCGGCCAATCCTGTCAGCTGCTCGCTGGCCATGATAGCGTCACCGTTGCTGCAACCCTCGTAGTAGTATATGCTTCTGTCGCTTTTGGCGAAATAGCCGTTGCACCCGGTGCTCATTATCGTGTAGGTCCATGCGTTCGGCAAGGTCGAGCCCTCGCTGAAGTTCGAGCAGAAGCCCGCGGCTGCCGTCGGCATCGGTGTCGTGCGTGTCGTCACGCTGCGGCTGATGTTCAGCGACCCGCTGCATGTCGGATACACCGTGAAGATGTATTTTGTCTCCGCCGCCAGTCCCGTGATGTTCAACGGCGAGGTGGCATTCTGGAACGTCATCGTGTCGGTCACCGCGCCCTCTCTTCTCACCCCCACGGTGCATGTCGGGTTGCCATAGGTGCTCCACACCAGGTCCAACCGGTCATACTCCACATGTATCGTCCGCACCGAATCCACGCCGCAGTTCTCCACGCCCATGTTGTCGATATACAGCCGGTGGCCCACCTCTCCCTGCTGGCTTTGCAGCATGCGCAAGGCCAGGCGCTGGCCGTCACTGTTGCTCGTCCACGTGAAGCGGTACTCCTGCCATGAGTCCGTATTGTTCACCTGCACCGACTGCACCGGTGTGAAGCCGTACTGGTTGTAGAGCGAGCCCGCGCTGTCGCAGGTGCCGAATTCCACCCGAGTGCCGTAGTGGCTTGCCCGCAGCATCAGGCGCACCGTGTGCGACCCGACGCCCTCCAACGGAGGCGTGGCCACGATGCCGAAGTGCTCGTCGCTCGCCGTGCCGCCGCAACTCAACAGCAACGAGTGGCTTCCGCTGCTGTGCTGAGCCGATACCACCTGCGGAAGGAATTCCTCGGGGCTGTCGAAATTGGCCACTTGCAGCCAGCAACTCGGAAAGCTGCCCTCGGCCATCCCTTCGAAACCCTCCTTGTAAGGCAGCGCCGCATTGCCGCAGGCCGTCCGCACCAACATCTCGTCGGCACAGCACATGCTCCCCGCCGCACTGGAGGCCACCACGCTGATTTCGTAGGTGGTGCTGGGGTTCAAGCCCGTCACCGTATAGCTTGTTGTCGTGATATTCGTGAACGTCTGATCGCCGCACACCACCATGAACGGACCCGCCGCATTCGTGGCACTCCACGTCAGGCCGATACTTGTTGTTGTCACCGCCGTCGTATCCAAACCCGTCACGGGATTGGTGCACACCGTCTCATACCCCGACGTGCTCCACTGCAACGCGAACCCGCTGTAGGTACTCCCGCCGTCCGTATGGAACCGGATAAGCATCTGGCCCGCTGTCGTGCTCACATTCACCGTGCCCGTGCCGCCTTGGGGGCCGAACAGGGTGGTGGTGCCGTCCTCCACCGTCAGCTTGTCGCAGCAACTCTCTGTCGAGTAGTTGCCCGTCAGCGTGATGGTGATGCCCGGAGAGGCCTGAAGCAGCACCCAGCCGTCGAAGTTGTTGCTGTAGTTGCCGTTCGCGCCGCCGTTGTCGTAGATGGTGCCGCTGCCCAGCTCACAGGCGTCCAGCACGATGCTGTCGCCGTTCACCAGGTTCACCACCGACTGCGCGGAAGTGCGCAGCGGAAATATCAAAGCCAGCGCCACAAGCGCCGCCAGGAGTATATGATGTCGTTTTGTCATAGTCGTTTTATTGTTTAGTATGCACAAAACCAACACCCTGCATCGTTTCAGGGTGGGCCGTGTGAAACTGCAAATATATATAATTATTTTAAAATGGCCAAAAAAGAACCGCCTCGCCCGTTCTTTTTTAGATTGTTTCATTTGTAACCCTCTGATACTAAGTCTTGAATCCGTTATGACCTAGTATTGACCTAGTATTGACCTAGTATTGACCTAGTATTGACTATATAGAAAGTACTAGGTCATTACCCGGTCACACCTTCATCATGCCCAAGTGTTTCTTTAGGCATACTTGAACCATACTTTAGTCATACCTGAGGTGTCGTACACAAGGAACACTTAAGTCAGAACTAAGTTGGACTTGAGGATGAGTCATATATATGACTTTTTTCTTTTCGCATTTCGCTTTTTATCAATCACTTGTCTCTGACCACTGGCCACCGACCACTTAAAAAATCAACTTGTATCGATATTTTTTGTATCTTTGCATTTTGTATTAATTATAGAAAACGATGAAGAAAATAGCGCTTCTCTTTGCCGCAGTGATAGTTATGTCGGCGGCCAATGCCCAGGTGGTGGTCGGTTTGCAAGGCGGCTACCAGCAACAGAAAACCATTAACTCGGCCAATGCCGACTACAGCCTCGCTGTCGATTACCTCGGCGGTGTACGTGTGGGCTACATGGTGACCCCCAAGCTCTATGTGGGCGTGATGGGCGGCATCCTGAGCGGCAACACGGAGCGGATGCAGGTGGCCGACTCTGCCGTCTATACCCAGACGGGTATCAAATACGCCATCGAGGACCACTTCTGGACCAGCGACCAGAGCGGCTGGCATGCAGCCCTCCAGGTGCGCTACGAGTTCCTGAAGTACGGCAACATGCACTTCCATGTGCTCCTTCAGGGTGCCATCAACAGCCTCGGCTACACCAACTACAAGGAGAGCTTCTACTGGAAGTCGTTCCCCAACGCCCACGAGTACTGCGAGCCGGTGGCCCCCTTTGCCGACAGCATCAGCAGCATGTCGTGGAGCGTCAGCCTGCGTCCCACGCTGACCTACGAGTTCTCGAAGCACCTCAGCGCCGAGCTGAGCCTCGACTTCCTCAGCCTGGGCTACCGCAGCGAGACCACCAAGTACGACGGCACCTATGTGACCGCTGACGGCAAGGACCTCTCGAAGGGCAGCGAGAACACCTCGACGTTCTATGCCGGCCTCAACACCATGATGGAGACCCTCCGCTGGGAGAGCCCCATGCTGCGCCTCGGTTTCAACTGGACGTTCTGAGGAGTGGCCAGTGGTCAGTGTTTAGTGTTTAGTGAATTGTTATGTACGATAAGGAGAAAGGACTCTATATAGCCCATTGCGACGAGGGTGCTTTGGCCCTCGTCGGCCGTATGGCCAACCGTCACGGATTGATAGCCGGTGCCACGGGTACCGGCAAGACCGTCACCCTCCAGGTGATGGCCGAAACGTTCTGCCAGGCAGGCGTCCCCTGCTTCATGGCCGACATGAAGGGCGACCTGAGCGGCATCAGCCAGGCGGGTCAGATGAGCGGCTTCATCGAGAAACGCAAAGACCAGTTCGGCGTGCCGAATCCCGAATTCCAGGCTTGCCCGGTAAGGTTCTTTGACGTGTATGGCGAGCAGGGCCATCCCATCCGCGCCACCGTCAGCCAGATGGGGCCGCAGCTGCTGAGCCGTCTGCTGGGCCTCAACGAAACCCAGGACGGGGTGCTCAACATCGTGTTCCGCATCGCCGACGAACGCGGACTGCTGATACTGGACATGAAGGACTTGCGGGCCATGCTCGACTATGTGGCCAAGCACGCCAAGGAATATACCACCCAGTACGGCAACATCTCGACGGCCACCGTCGGCGCCATCCAGCGTGCCCTGCTGCAGCTCGACGCACAGGGAGCGGACAGGTTCTTCGGCGAGCCGAGCTTCGACATCTTCGACCTGTTGCAGACCGAAGGCGGCAAGGGTGTGATGAATGTGCTGGCGGCCGACAAGCTGATGCTCCAGCCCAAGCTGTACAGCACCTTCCTGTTGTGGCTCCTGAGCGAGCTCTACAGCACCCTGCCCGAGGTGGGCGACCAGGAGTTGCCGCGCTTGGTGTTCTTCTTCGACGAGGCCCACATGCTTTTCGAGGATACCAGCAAGGCGTTGATTGACAAGATAGAGCAGGTGATACGTCTCATCCGCTCGAAAGGGGTGGGCATCTACTTCGTCACCCAGAGCCCGACGGACATTCCCGAGAATATCCTCGGCCAGTTGGGCAACCGCGTGCAGCATGCCCTCCGTGCCTATACCCCCAAGGACCAGAAAGCGGTGAAAACTGCCGCCGACACCTTCCGCCCCAATCCCAAGTTCAAGACCGACGAGGCCATCATGGAGCTGGAGACCGGCGAGGCGCTGGTGAGCCTGCTCGACGAGAAGGGCGCCCCGAGTGTGGTGCAGCGGGCCAAGATACTCTTCCCCCTGAGCCAGATAGGAGCCATCACGCCCGAACAGCGTGCCGCCATCGTCCGCAGCAGTCGCATCTATGGCAAGTACGACAAGATGATTGACCGCGAGAGCGCTTTCGAGATGCTCATCAAGGAGGCTGAGGAGGCCGCCGTGGTGGAGAAGGAAGAGGCTCCGGTGGCAGCCCCGGAGGAGGCGGCACCCGCCCCGAAAAAGGCGACCCAGAAGAAGGGCATCGGAAACAAACTGCTCAAGTCGGTCCTTGTCGCCGTCACCGGCACGCTGGCCACCGCCGCAGGTACCGCCGTGAGCGACGCCGTGAGCGGCAAGAAGACCAAGAGCAAGACCTCGGTGGGACAGAAGATTGTGAAGAACACCACCAGCACCGTTACCCGTACCCTCACCCGCGACATCCTCGGCAACTTGTTGAAATAGTTTTTAGTGGTCAGTGATTAGTGGTTGGTTACCGGAAACATAGATTGGACAACGGCCTGACTGTGTTGACCCACGAGGCGTGGGACACCACGCTGGCATCGGTGAACCTACTCTATAACGTGGGTTCACGCGACGAAGATCCGCAGCGTACGGGTTTCGCCCATTTGTTTGAGCATCTGATGTTCGGCGGCACTCCCGAAGTGCCCGACTTCGATGCTGTCTTGAGTGACATGGGTGGTGAGACAAATGCCTTCACCAACTGCGACTATACCAACTACTACCTCACCATACCTCCTGACGGGCTGGCCACTGCGCTGAGACTGGAGGCCGACCGCATGGCGAACCTCGACATCAGCGAGCGGGCGCTCAAGGTGCAGCAGCAGGTGGTGACAGAGGAATACCACTACCGCTACATGAACCGCCCCTACGGCGATGTGTGGTTGCAACTGAGACCGTTGTGCTACAAGGTGCATCCCTACCGATGGCCCACCATCGGAGCCGACATACGCCATGTCCAAGAGGCTACGTTGGAGGACGTGAGAAACTTTCACGCCCGTTATTATCGACCCGACAATGCGATTCTTGCCGTTGCCGCCCCGATGACACATGAGAAAATGCTTGATATGGTGGCCAGTGGCCATTGGAAGCAAAAAGCGAAAAGCGAAAAGCGAGATGAAGAATCGCGAAACACATACCCTGCGGAGCCCGTACAGACGGAGCCGCGCCGGCTGACAGTGCGGCGTCCGGTGCCGGCGTCGATGGTCTATCTCGCCTGGCCGATGTGCGACCGATTCCATCCGCACTACCGTGTCTGCGACCTCATCAGCGACTTGCTGGGCAGCGGGAACTCGTCCCGCCTGTACAGTCGGCTGGTGAAGGAACTCGGCCTGATGACCGAGGTGGATGCCTGCATCACTGGTGACGCTGGTCCGGGACTGATGGTGATGAGCGGGAAACTGCGCGACGGGGTGAATCCCGACGAGGCGGCAGAGGCCCTGCGAAGCGAAGCCTTCAGGCTGGCAGAGGAGGAAGTGAGTGAATATGAACTGCAAAAAGTAATCAACAAATATGAGAATACGTTTGTCTTTTCCCAGTACAAGGCCGCCGACCGTGCATTGGCGCTCTGCTTCTACACCTGGGCGGGCGACACGGAGCTGGTGAACCGTGAACCGGAGGAATACCGCAAGGTGACTCCGGCGATGGTTCTCGAGGCCGCACGGAGCGTCTTTGTGCCGGAAAGGGAGAATCGTTTATATTATTTGAGTAATGGAACCGTCTGACAAGAAGAAAAATTTATTGCAGAAGTTTATGCATTGGATGGCATCTGCCGATTGGAACCGGATGGCTCACAATGTGGTCCATACGGTAGGCCGGATTATGCACTTTCTGGTCTTCGACTGGTTGCTGCCGAAGCGGTACCGCGGATTGACGAAGAAGGATATCTTCACCATCATATTCAAGAGCGACACCCCGGCGGGCAAGAAGTTCGACGTGTGGCTGCTGGTGCTGATTGTGTTGAACATCCTGGTGATTATCACAGACAGTATCTTCGGAACCACCAGTGCCATCACCTCGGGAGGGGAGAAAGGGCTCTGGTTCTGGATTATCAAAGGACTGCTGTGGGCTTTCACCTTGTTGTTTACCTTTGAATACTACCTCCGTCTCTACTGCCTGAAGCGTCCGCTGCGCTATGTGTTCTCCTTCTGGGGCATCATCGACTTCATCAGCATCTTCCCCGCCTATCTCAGCCTTTTCTGGCCTGCGGGTCAGGCGCTCACGGTGTTCCGTCTGCTGCGCACGATGCGTATCTTCCGCATCTTCCGACTGGAACGTTTCCAGAATGCCGGTGCACAGCTCATTCAGGCTTTGAAGAACAGTGCTCTGCGCATTATTGTGTTCATGCTGTTTGTGTTGGTGGCCGCCATCATCATGGGAACCATGATGTATTCCATCGAGGCTGACCAAAACCCCGAGTTCGACAACGTGCTGAGCGGCATATACTGGGCGGTGGTGACCATCACCACGGTGGGTTACGGCGACATCACTCCGGTCACCGTGGGGGGCCGCTTCATTGCTGTGCTGGTGATGTTGCTCGGTTATAGCATCATCGCTGTTCCCATGGGCATTGTGGCTGGCGAAACTATCGAAGAACACCGTAGAGGCAAGCGCAAGTTCCATACTCAGAGGGTGGTGGAGAATATGGAGAAGGACTTCGACGAGGAGGCCGAAGCCATTAAGAACTGAGGGGGATGAAGGGTCGGTTGTTGATACTGTTGCTGCTCATCGCTCCGCTGTGGCTTCAGGCCCAAACGGTGAGTGGCACCGTCACCGACGCGGCCACTGGTGAGACCTTGATGGGTGCCACCATCCTCGACGAGATTACAGGCAAGGGGACCATTACCAACGCCTACGGACGTTACACCTTGACGCTTCATGCCGACACGGCTTATCTGCGGGTGAGCTATATCGGCTATAAGCCCCAACATTTTACCGTTTCCCTCAAGGGAAACCATGAACTCAATGTCAGCCTTAAGCCGACAGTGGAGTTGGACGAGGTTACCGTCACCGCCGACCGGGTGAACAGCCCCCGTACCTCGCAGATGAGTGCGGTGGAGCTACCCATCGAGCACCTGAAGATGGTGCCTGTCATGTTTGGCGAGAGTGATGTGCTGAAAACCTTGCAGTTGCTCCCTGGAGTGCAGTCAGGCACCGAGGGCACCAGCGGCATCTATGTGCGCGGCGGCGGTCCCGACGAGAACCTTTTCCTCCTCGACGGCATTCCGCTGTACAACGTCAATCATCTGGGAGGCTTCTTCTCGGCTTTCAACAGCGATGCCGTGAAGAATGTGACCCTCTACAAGGGCTCTTTCCCGGCCCGTTTCAACGGCCGTATTTCGTCTGTGCTCGACATCACCACCAATAACGGCAACGACCGCGAGTGGCACGGAGGGGCATCCATCGGCCTGTTGGCAGGCAAGTTGAGCATAGAAGGCCCTATTATCAAGGAAAAGACCACCGTTAGCCTCTCCTTCCGACGCACCTATGCCGACCTGCTGATGAAATCGCCATTGTCGATGGCGGTAGCGCTGTTTAGCAAAAACAACGTGAATGCTGGCTACTATTTCTACGATCTCAATGGCAAGGTGACGCACAAGTTCAGCGAGCGCAGCCGTCTCTATGCGACCTTCTACTCGGGCGACGACGGTGTTTATCTCGGTGCCAAGATTTCCGAGTCCGACTATGGCATGATGAGTTTCAAAACCAACATGAACCTCAGCTATACCTGGGGCAACCTCGCGACTGCCTTGCGATGGAACTATGTGCTCAACCCCAAGCTTTTCATGAATATCACCGGCTCCTATACACAGTATCGCAATAACTTGGAGTTCGGTCTGGATTTCGAGGAGCATCTTGGAGACGACTTCCTGTCGGCGGCAATGACCTCCACTTATAACTCTGGCATCCGCGACATCTCCCTCAATGCCGACTTCGACTATGCCCCTGTTCCCGAGCACAGCATCAAGTTTGGAACACATTATACACACCATATCTTCACACCGGAGGTGACGGGCGGCAAAAACAGCTATAGTTCCACCGACACTTCCTACAGCCACGATACCATCATAGGCCAGAGTATTGTGCATGCCGAGGAGATAAGCCTCTTTGTCGAGGACGACTGGAACCTCACCGATGCGTTGAAGGTCAATGCTGGCCTCGCCGCCACGGGATTCCTGGTCGAAGGCCGTTTCTATCCTTCGCTGCAACCCCGTCTCAGCGCCCGATTCCTCATCACCGAAGACCTCTCGCTTAAGGCGGGCTACAGCTACATGACCCAGTACATGCATTTCCTCAGTAGCAGCAATATCAGTCTGCCTACCGACCTCTGGGTGCCTGTCACCGCCCGTATCGCCCCGATGAACAGCCACCAAGTGGCGGCAGGGGTGTTCTACAGCTGGTTCGGTGTTGCCGATTTCAGCGTTGAGGGCTATTACAAGTGGATGCACAACCTGATGGAGTACCTCCCCGGCAGCAGTTTCTTCGGCAGTAGCACCCGCTGGGAGGACAAGGTGTGTCTCGGTGACGGTAAAGCCTATGGAATTGAATTCCTGGCACAACGCACTGTGGGTAAGTTCACTGGCTGGCTGGGCTACACTTGGAGTCGTACCTGGCGTATGTTCGATATGCTTAACAACGGCGAGCCTTTCCCCGCCAAATATGACCGCATCCACGATGTCTCCATCAGCATGCAGTACAAGCACAGCAAGCGGTTCGATTGCGGCCTCACGTGGGTTTTCTCCACAGGCAACACCGCCACCTTGGCTATGCAAGAGTTTGAGACAGACACCCAAACGGAGAACGGTATTATGGGTTATGTCAGCAATGCCGCCGGCTTTGTCGATTCACGCAACAACTACCGCCTGCCCAATTATCACCGTCTGGATATCAGTGCCAACTTCCACCGCTTCTTCAAGCGGGGCTACCGTACCATCAGTATCAGCATCTATAACGTCTATAACCAGCAGAATCCATTCATTATTTATAAGTCCAATTTACACAGTTATACTGCCGCCGACGGCACCGTCTATGGCTCAGCCCTTGTGCAGCGGTCGCTCTTCCCCATCATACCCTCCATCGCCTACATCCGTAAATTCTGATTCGACATGAAAAAACTCTTTCTATATATATTGCCCTTGATTTCATTGCTGTGGGTCGGCTGTGAGGAGAAAGTTATTGACATCGACCCAGGCCTTACCGAGAAGAAGCCTGTCGTGATGGCACGTGTGGAGGCTGACAGCACCGTCTCCATACGTCTTACCTATAGCCGTTTCTTCCTCGATACGCATCCCTTCGCCGAAATCGACAATGCTACGGTGAATCTCTCCGTCAACGGCGCTCCCACTACTGCTGCGATGACCCGTCTCGGAGGCAATTACTCCATCGCCTATGTTCCTCAACCCGGCGATAGGCTGGAACTCCGTGTCCTGGTGCCTGGTTGCGACGAACCTATTACCGCTGAGACCACGGTGCCTTCATCACCTGTCGTTAGCGCGGCTCAAGTCTCCCAGGGAACCGACAATGCCGGCAGCCCCGTCTTCAATATCCGCTTCCGGCTGACTGACAATGCCGCATCGCAGGACTATTATTCCATCCGTCTGCGCTCTATCGACACGTTGATACACACTCACAATATCAACGAGTATAGCACCGTCGTTGTCAGCGACACTACACCTCGCGACATGTATATGAGCTTCACCTGTAACGACGTGATGCTCACCGACAACACCAACCTCAGCCTCGATATGAATCTCGACGGCAGCACGCCCATGAATTGGCTGCCTTTCTCCGATGAACTCATCAGCGGCACCGCCCACGACATCACCATCAGTATCTACCGCGACACCGCTGGTACCGCCAACACGGGAGGAGGAACTGCCGGCACCTATGTCGATATCTATCAGCACACCATCCCCAAGCTCTATCTCGAGGTCACTTCCTACTCGTATGACCGCTACCTGTACGAACTCACCCTCAGCTCTTACGACGGCGACATGCTCAGCGCTATGTTCACCGAACCGGTACAGATTCACACCAACGTGCAAGGGGGCATCGGCATTTTTGCCGCTTCCAGCCGTTCGGTACAACAATTGCAGATGAATGAATAGCATCCTCATATCCGACCGTACCCATCCCGTCCTTGCCGAACGCTTGCAGGAGGTTGGCTTCGATGTGCGTGTCGAGCCTGACCACGATTATGCTTCCCTCATTCAAGCGGCCCAAGGTTGTGTGGCTCTCGTGGTGCGCAGCAAGGTGATTATCGACCGTGCTTTCATCGACAGCGTGCCTTCCCTCCGCTGTATCGGACGTGTGGGAGCCGGCATGGAGACCATCGACGTCGATTATGCCGAGTCGAAGGGGATCCGCTGCCTCAACAGCCCCGAGGGTAACCGCGACGCTGTCGGCGAGCATGCTGTGGGTCTCTTGCTCGCGCTTCTCAACAATATTGCCCGTGCCGATGCCGAAGTGCGGCAGGGTCTTTGGCGTCGTGAGGCCAACCGCGGCCGTGAACTCGGCAACCTCACCGTTGGCATCATCGGATTCGGCAACATGGGCTGTGCTTTTGCCCGCCGCCTCAGCGGATTTGGCTGCAGAGTAATCTATTATGACAAATATCTTACTGAAATAGATACCAGGACTCTTGTCGAACGTGTCTCGTTGGAAACACTCCAGCGCGAGGCTGATGTGGTCTCCTTCCATGTGCCCCTCAACGACGAAACCCGCCACTACCTCGACGCCTCCTTCATCGCCGCCATGCAGAAGCCTTTCTATCTCCTCAACACCTCCCGTGGTGCGGTGGTCGATACCGGCGCGCTGGTGCAGGGGTTGGAAAGCGGTAAGGTGCTCGGAGCCGGCCTTGATGTCCTCGAAAACGAGAATATGCAGTCCGACTCACTCGTGGCTCTTAATCCGGAACTCTTGACTCAAAACGCAGTCTTTACACCTCATGTGGCCGGATGGACCGTCGAATCTAAGTACAAACTCGCCGCCGTCCTTGCCGACAAGATAATCAATGCACTAAACACTCCCTATGATAGTAGTAGGCAATAGTATTGTGAGCGATGACATCGCCGACCGCCGCTTCTGCTGCGACTGCAGCCGTTGCCACGGGGCCTGCTGCGTCGATGGCGACAGCGGGGCGCCGCTCCTTGAGGAAGAGGTGCCCATACTCGAGGCGATCCTCCCCGGAGTGCTTCCCTACATGACCCCCGAAGGACGTGACGCCGTCAGGGAACAGGGTGTGGCGGTGCGAGACAAGGATGGCGACCTTGGCACTCCGCTCATCTCAGGTGGAGCCTGCGCCTACATCACCTATGGCGATGACGGCTGTGCCCTCTGCGCCATCGAAAAAGCCCACTCAGAAAAAACTTTCAATTTTCAATTTTCAACTTTCAATTTTCCCAAGCCCGTCTCCTGCCACCTCTATCCCATTCGCGTCGAAGACTATGGCGAGTTCACCGCCGTCAACTACCATCGGTGGGATATCTGCCGCCAGCAGCCCGCTGACCATTTCCCGCCGTTGTACGTCTATCTCAAAGAGCCCCTCGTCCGCCGCTTCGGTCAGGAGTGGTACGACGAACTTTTGCAAGAAATCAAAAACCGCAATGAACAACAATAAAAAACTCGCACGCACCGTCGTCATCCTTGCCGCCGTCATTCTGGTGGTCGATCAGATTGTCAAAATTCTGGTGAAAACCCACATGCAGATAGGGGAGGACATCCCCCTCATCGGCACTTGGTGCCATCTCCATTTCATCGAGAATCAGGGATTTGCTTTTGGATGGTCACTCGGAGGGGCTTTTGGCAAGGTGTTCCTTACATTGCTGCGTATCTTCGCCTCCGCTTTCGTCGCATGGCTGGTGGCGAAACTTATCCGTCGCAACGGCCGTACCTCGCTCATTCTCTGCCTCACGCTTATCTTTGCCGGCGCCGTCGGCAACATCATCGACAGCTGCTTCTACGGCCTCATCTTCAACGAGAGCTACTACTCCGTCGCTACCCTCTTCCCGCCCGAAGGCGGTTACGCACCCTTTCTTCAAGGACGTGTCGTTGATATGTTCTATTTCCCTCTGTTCCAGTTTGATTGGCCTAGTTGGGTGCCTTTCGTCGGCGGACAGCACTTCGAATTCTTCCGAGCTATCTTTAATGTGGCCGATGCGTCCATCACCATTGGCGTGTTCTGGCTCTTCATCGATCAAGTTTTGATAAATGTAAAGCCTTCGAAATCAGATGTGGAAGCAAAGAGTGGGAAATGAAATTGAAAAAAAATTTGGTCAGTTTCCCAAAAGTTAGTAATTTTGCACCCGATTTCCACAGTTGGCGTCGTAGCTCAGTTGGTAGAGCGAAGGACTGAAAATCCTTGCGTCACTGGTTCAAATCCAGTCGATGCCACGCCATAAAGAGGCCTGCGTTCTGCGGGCCTCTACTGTTTTTGCCCCGATGAACGCATATGAACTGCCCTTTTACACCTGCTCCTCTCAACACCTCTCCTGTGCCCCCTTAAACCATAAACTCACCTTAAGTTCAACATAAGTTTACCTTAAGTTCACCCTAAGTAAACCATGATTCCCCCCAAAAAAAATTTGGCGGGTTTGTTTTTATTATGTATCTTTGCAACGTTAACCGAAGTCTAATCCAAAAGCCTAACACCTGATGGAGAAGCGAATAGGAACCATTACGATACTCATCAAGGAGCGTCGGCAATCGTCCGACGTCAATCAGATTCTTTCTGAACACGCCGATATTATTCTCTGCCGCCAGGGATTGCCCTTTCGCGACAGGGAGGTGGCTGTTATATCCCTCATTGTCGAGGGTACGGTGAACGAAATCAACGCTTTGACCGGCCGAGTTGGGCGCCTGGAGGGGGTGGAGTGCAAGGCCGTCGTAACCAAGAATGATTAATCCTAAAATATGATAATACAATGAAACATCAGAATTTCATCGATCGCGACAAGCTCTACGGAATGCTGGAGAACAACGCCCCCACCGAGAGCCAGTTGAATGACATCCTCAACAAAGCCCGCAAGCTCAAGGGGTTGAACCTTGAGGATGTGGCCAAGCTGCTGAGCGTCGAGGACGAGGCCGGCATCCAGAAGATATTGGACACCGCCGAGTATTGCAAGGATGAGATCTACGGCCGCCGTCTGGTGCTCTTCGCCCCGATCTATACCGGCAATGCCTGCGTGAACAACTGCGTCTATTGCGGTTTCCGCCGCGACAACAAGGCCCTGAAACGCAAAATCCTCACCCTCGATGAGATCGAGACCGAGACGTTGCACCTCCTGCGCATGGGGCACAAGCGCGCTCTGCTCATCTGCGGCGAGAGCCCGCGCAACGACGCCAACTATATGGTCGAGGCCATCCGCCGCACCTATGCCGCCAAGGACGAGAAGGGCAGCACCATCCGCCGCATCAACGTCGAGCTGGCGCCCATGAGCGTGGAGGACTACGCCAAACTCAAGGCCGAGAGGATTGGCACCTACGTCTGCTTCCAGGAGACCTACGACCCCGTCGAATATGCCAAGTTCCACCCCGCCGGCACCCCCAAGGCCGACTATCTCTACCGCCTCACCTGTATGGATCGCGCCATGGAAGGCGGCATCAACGATGTGGGTATCGGCGCCCTGTTCGGATTGGTCGATTACCGTTTCGAGATTCTCGCCATCATGGAGCATGCCCGTCACCTCGAGGAGGACTTCGGCTGCGGCCCTCACACCGTCAGCTTCCCCCGCATCGAGCCTGCCGAGGGTACCCCCTTCAGCCAGCGCGAGAACATCCCGCACCCCGTCTCCGATCCCGACTTCATGAAGATTGTCGCCATCATCCGCATCGCCATGCCCTACACCGGCATCATCATCAGCACCCGCGAGCGGCCCGAACTGCGCGACCAACTGGTACGCTACGGCGCCAGCCAGATCTCGGCAGCCTCCGAGACCAACCCCGGCGGCTATGACGAGGAAGGCGACAAGACCGCTGCCAAGCCCTATGAGAAGACCGGCAGCACCGGTGCCCAGTTCACCCTCGGCGACCACCGCTCGCTCGACGAGGTTATCAGCATGATGATCGATGGAGGATATATCCCCAGTTTCTGCACCGGCTGCTACCGCAAAGGCCGCGTGGGTGCCGACTTCATGGACCTGGCCAAGCCTGGCCTCATCAAGGAGTTCTGCAAACCCAACGCCATGTTCACCTTCCGCGAATACCTCGAGGACTATGCCTCGCCCGCTACCAAGGAGAAGGGTCTGCGTCTGCTTAAGGAATTGACCCAGACTTTCAGCAAAGAAGAGTTGAAAAAGAGGGTCGAAGGCAACCTTTGCAAGATTGGTGAAGGTGAGCGAGATCTCTATTTCTGAACAACTTAACATGTGCGTGTTGAGAAGTATATGCAAAAATAATTTTGCCGTATCAGAAATTGTACGTACCTTTGCAGCGTTAAATTTTGATAATTGAACCAACATTTATTAACCAATAAAAACACAATTAAGATGAAAAAAGCATTTTTAACCATCGCTCTTGCAGCATTTGCTTTTGCTGCCAATGCACAGCTCTTCGTGGGCGGTAACCTCGGTTTCAACACCAACAGCGGTACCCAGAAGGTGGTCACCACTGGCGGCAACACGACTGTGACTGTTGATTCCAAACTTCCTACTTCGACTGGTTTCTACTTCATGCCGAAGATTGGTTATCAACTGAATGAGAAGATGGCTGCCGGTATTATCCTGGGCTACAGCTCGAACACCGATGTGTACACGCTGAGTGCCGCTACAACCCTCACTCCCCTTGTGCTTGCTGCCGCCGACAATTTCGCAGGCACTCAGACCGATGTCAGCAGCACCCTCACCTTCACTCCGTTCTTCCGCTACAACCTGATGGAGCTCAACGCCTTCACACTCTTCTGCGAGGCCGCTATCCCCATCCGTATCAGCCCTGCTTCGAAAGAGACTGTCCACTACGAGTATGACAACACCGTCACTAATGCTCACGTCACAGTTGATGAGGTTAACAATGGCTGGGCCACCACTTCCTATGGTCTTACCATCACCCCAGGTCTCAACTACAAGTTCAACGAGCACCTGAACATGGATCTCTACTTCAACGCTATCGGTCTTGGCTTCACGATGACCAACTCCACCCGTACTGTGGAGAACAATGTTACCAAGCAGGTCACGACCCAGAACAGCACCGACTTCGGCTTCAATGTCCGCACTCTGCCCAACGCTGTTGGCTTCGGCATCAACTACGTGTTCTAAACTACTTTAGACATACAGCAAAGAGAGGAATCCAAATGGGTTCCTCTCTTTCTTTTATTGCGCCAGGTGACTTAGGCGTCGGCAAACACCTTGCCGTCCTGGAGGGTGATCTGCAACTTGGTGTATTCGCAGTGGAAGTCGTTGCGCAGGCGGTCGAGATAGCGACGGCTCTCCCAGTGGCACATGGGCAAGTCGTGGAGCAGGCAGTTACCACAGGTCTCCGGCGTGGTGGCAGGCACCTCGGTCTGGGTGAGTATCCACTCGAGACATTCGATGGTTAGTGCACGCATGTCCTCGACGCTGTAGTTGCCGGTCATGATGACATACATGCCGGTGAGGCATCCCATGGGGCCCACATAGACCACGTCGTCTTTGCCCTTCGAGTTGCGGAACCAGGTGGCCATCAGGTGCTCGAGGCTATGCATGGCCGACGGAGCCACTGCGGGCTCGCGGTTGGATTCGGTGATGCGTAGGTCGAAGGTGGTAAAGCCTCGGTCGATGCGCGACACATAGATACCGGGCTTCAAATGGGTATGGTCGATGGTAAAACTCTGTATTACTTCCATGAGATAAAAAGATTATAGGATTTCGAGGAATTTCTTGACGAAGTGGAATGAGCGGTCGCACATGGAAGCGAGGAAATCGCTCCACTGCATCTGGTGGTCGTCGGTGCGTCCGGGAGTGTCGCTGATGACTCGCAGGCTCATGAATGGAATCTGGAGCAGGTAGCAGGTCTGTGCGATGGCGGCGCTTTCCATGTCACAAGCCAGTCCGTCGGGGAAATGGCGTTTGATGTCGTTCTGACGTTCGCGGTCGGTGATGAACTGGTCGCCGGTGCAGATGAGGCCGGTCATGAGGCGTTCGTTATCGGCACGGGGTACCGAGAGGGCGGCATCCACGAGGTGCTGGTCGGCATCGTAGCGGGCGGGCAATCCCTGCACCTGTCCCCGAGGACAGACACCGCCAGACGAAATGCCGCCACAATCGACATCGTGATAGACGGTCTGCGTGGCAGCCAGAATATCCATCACCTGCATCAAAGGGTCAATACCACCAGCCAAGCCAGTACTGATGATGGCGTCCGGATGGTGCTCCTGGATGAGACGCATGGTGCCTACGGCGGCATTTACCTTGCCGATGCCGCATTGCCAAAGAATGATTTCGTTGTTCCCCAAGCGGCCACTGTCGCCGCCGAGGGCATCGTGCATCTGGCGATACTCGATGTCCATTGCAATGATAACTCCTATCTTCATTTTCCTTTATATTTTAGTGCCGCTTCGACAAATGCCACGAAGAGGGGATGTGGGTGCATGGCCGTGGATTTGTATTCGGGATGGAATTGTGTGCCGATGAAGTGAGGATGGGAGGGTATCTCGACAATCTCCACCAGCCCGCTGTCGGGATTGATGCCGGCGGGCATCATGCCAGCGGCTTTGAACTCGTCAAGGTAGGCGTTGTTGAATTCGTAGCGGTGGCGGTGACGCTCGCTGATATCCTCCTTGCCGTAAATTTTGTATGCTTTTGAGCCTTTGACCAACTTGCAGGGGTAGGCACCGAGGCGCATGGTGCCGCCCATGTTGCTGATGTTCTTCTGCTCTTCCATCATGTCGATGACGGGATGCGTGGTGGTGGGCGCTATCTCGACAGAATGGGCATCCTTGTATCCCAATACGTTGCGGGCGAATTCAACCACAGCGCATTGCATGCCGAGACAGATACCAAAGAAGGGTATGAGATTCTCGCGGGCATACTGTACTGCGAGAATCTTGCCGTCGATACCGCGGTTGCCAAATCCGGGAGCTACGAGAATGCCGGTGAGCCCCGATAGTTGGTCTTTGATATTTTCGGAAGTCAGCTCCTCGGAGTTGACATATTTTACTTTCACTTTGCACCGCAGTTCGGCACCGGCATGGATAAAGGCCTCGGTGATACTCTTGTAGGCATCCTGCAACTGTACATATTTCCCTACCAGAGCAATGGATACTTCGCGTTCGGGATTGTGCAGCTTGTAAAGGAAAGCCTCCCAGTTCTGCAGATCGAGTTCTTTCTTTACAGGTACATCCAGCTTGCGGAGCACCTGGATGTCGAGTTTCTCGTCGCGCATCTTGATGGGCACATCGTAGATGCTGGCCACGTCTCCGTCCTCGATGACGCTGTCACCATCGATGTTGCAGAAGAGTCCGATTTTCTCCTTCACGCTACGGGTGAGGGGCTTCTCGGTGCGACAGACAATGATGTCGGGCTGCACTCCCTGTTGCTGTAGGGCCTTCACGCTGTGCTGCGTGGGCTTGGTTTTGAGTTCGCCGGCGGCGGCAATATAGGGGATGTAGGTCAGGTGGATGACGATGCAGGAACGTCCGAGAGCCCATTTCAACTGGCGGACTGCCTCGATGAAGGGGTAGCTCTCGATATCTCCCACGGTACCGCCTATCTCAGTGATGACAAACTCGTAGTTGCCAGTATTGCCCAAGGCGGTGATGCGGTCCTTGATTTCGTTGGTGATATGGGGAATCACCTGAACGGTCTTTCCGAGGAAGTCTCCGCGACGTTCCTTCTCAATGACATTCTTATATATGCGGCCTGTGGTGACATTGTTGGCATGTGAGGTAGGCACGCCTGTAAAACGCTCGTAGTGGCCGAGGTCGAGGTCTGTTTCGGCACCGTCCTCTGTTACATAGCACTCGCCGTGCTCGTAAGGGTTGAGGGTGCCGGGATCAATGTTGATGTAGGGGTCAAGTTTCTGGTTGGTGACAGAATAACCTCGGGCTTTCAGCAGACGTGCCAGCGAGGCGGTGATAATACCTTTGCCCAGTGAGGAGGCCACGCCTCCAGTCACAAAGATATACTTTGTTGCCATATTGGTTGATTTTCATTTTATTCTGCAAAATTACGTTTTTTTTACTATTCTGAAAAAGAAAATATAATATTTTTTTTTAACATCCGTTATTGTAGTCAATTACAGCAACGAAGAAGTGAAATGAAACGCTGGTTTACGGCTATTATCATCTCGATTTTCGCCTTGGCGGCAGTGAGTTTGGTGATTGTGCAGTTGGTGCAGACGCGCCGCACCTTCTCCATCAGTGATAATATGTTCAATGTGAGTGTGAATACCGCTATGGAGGAAGTCATCCGTCAGTTGAACGGAGAGGAACTGCAAGGGGATGGGTCGGTGGCATTTAACTATAGGGATTTGGACTCGCTGATTGTGGAGGAGCTGTTGCTGGTCGGCATCGATATGCACCCTGTGGTGGGCCTGTATGATGGTAGCCAGGGCTCTTTTCTCTATTCTTCGGATTCGCGGCAGGAGGATTTGTTGGAGGAATCTCCGTATAGATACAGCTTCCTCCCGCAAGGTGTGGTTTCGTCCAATCCGCTTTTCATCATCTTGGCGTTCCCGCATTCCTTCTTCCCTCGTTTCGACAGCAACCTCTACTTGTATGTCTGCATCTTCCTGGTGTTGGTGATTGCTACCATGTTTGTCTTTTCGTTGCGCACCATTGCCAACCAGCAGAGGCTCGACAAGATGAAGAACGAGTTTATCAGCAACATGACGCACGAAATCAAGACGCCGATATCGACTATCTCGTTGGCTTGTGAGATGTTGCAGGAGACCGAAACGAAAAATACCGAAGAGGATGCGGTATCGCAATCCCCGCTCTCAACATATATCGGAATCATCGCCGACGAGAACGCTCGTATGCGCCTATTGGTGGAGACGATTCTTCAGTCTTCGAAAATGTCTGGCGGAAATTTCCAGATTAAGACCGACGAGGTGGATATGCACCGCATCATCACTCATGTGATGCAAAGCTTCCGTCTTACTGTCGAAGGCAGGGGAGGTGGAATAGAGACCCATCTGGATGCCAATCCTCCTATCATCTACGGCGACGAATTGCATTTGACCAATTTGGTCTATAATCTTGTGGATAATGGCATAAAGTACTCGGCCAAAGCACCGCACGTTGTGATCTCTACCTCACGTGATTCTCATCATTTTATCCTCAAGGTGCAGGACCACGGTATCGGCATCCCCAAGGCTGACCAGAAGCGCGTGTTCGAGAAGTTCTACCGCGTCTCGACTGGCAATGTGCACAATGTAAAGGGCTTCGGCATAGGATTAAACTACGTGGCGCAGGTTGTTCGCCTGCACCACGGTAGTATAAATCTTGAAAGTGAGGTCGGTAAAGGTTCTACCTTCACCGTGGAATTTCCTATTTGACAATCAGTTTGCCATAGGCGTCGCCCATGCGATAGATATACACGCCTTTCGGCATATTATCCACGCGGATGGTCAGCTCGCCTGCGCCGGCCTGCACGTTGCGGGTCAGTACGGGCTGTCCCAAAGCGTTGTAAAGGGTCAGCGTGGTGGCGTTGCTGGTGCTGTAAGGCACATTCACGCTGTAGGTGGCAGGATTCGGATAGGGGGCTCCGGTGCTGGCCTGGACATCCTCTTCTTCGATTCCCACACCGCTTTGGGGTATCATGCCGGTGACGATGGCCTGATCCAGACGGAAGCAGTAGCCCGATGCCGAATTATACATGTCTTGGTAGGTGTTTCCCACCAGGTTGTAGAATCCGTTGTCGCTGTTGGCCCATCCCCAGTTCATGTGGTAGAAGTTGTTGTCGTCGGTACGGTAGCCGTCGCACACCCAGGCATGTCCGCCGGCATCGCTGCCGGTACCTCCCTGGCTGGAACCTCTCATATAGACAGGACGGCCGCGCAACAGGTCGCCGCGCAGACGCTCGAAGAACACAGCATCGCCTGCCTGATCGCGCCAAGTCTGCGTTCCATTGGTAAAGCGGAAATGGTAGGGAAAGTTCGATAAAACGTTCTGGGCGGTTGAAGAACTGCCATCCCACGCATACTGCATCTTAATAGTGAGGCCGATATAGTATCCCAAACGTGAAATCTCACGGCATTTGGCTACCGAGGTGCTGGGCGCGATGGTGTTGGGCATCATCGAGTAATCAAACGGAACCATCGTATCAAAATTAATCGATGCCGAGCCTCCAGTCCAACTGTCGGTAACAAAACCTCTGGGATTGACGGGATATTCATAGTGGTGGCAAATCTGAGCCAGTGCAGTGGCGGCGCAACCCACGGGGCAACGGTATCCAGTAGTGGGGTCAATGGGGCACAGCACGTTGTAGTCTCGCTTGTTGTTGGGGTAGGGGCCTCCCTGGTCCCAGTACTCATCCATCAGAATCACTTCGTTGCCGGCAGGCGCATCTTTCACCATGAGCTTCTTGTACTTCAAGGTCTCCCACTCTTGGCTGTCGCTCAGGTCTTGTTCGGCGTCGATCATCTGCACTCCGCAGACCATCTGGTTGTACTCGTTCAGCCAGTCGGCCAGGGCCGGGGCCATGTTCTCGGCGTCAAAAAGGCCTTCGCCGGAATAGGCCACCATCGGGTTCATCACCGTCGTGGCGGCCATGATCACCCAGCCGCACTCCGGTGTGTTGAAGAAATACATTGACGGAACGCCCAGCTCGACGTTCTCTTTCTGAAGCACCACCGTCAGCTGGTCGGCGGTGATTCTTTTCTGGTTGGTGTATTGCTGCAGGAAGTAAGCGGCAGCCTCGCTGGCCTCTTCAACATTGATGTTGTCGGCTTTGGCCACGGGGGCGGCCAACAATGCCAGACCTGCTAAAAGAGAGAGGGTTAATCGTTTCATCTTAATATGTTTGTTTTCTTATTTTGTTTGCAAAGATACACTTTTCTTTTAAATTATATCTTAAAATTTGTTATTTGCTCCGCAGCAGTACTTTGTCGATATTCTGCCAAGCGGTCAGCAACTGGCGGTATGGGGCGTAGTCGCTCGGGGCGATGGTGCTTTTGTCCAGTTTGAGGTTGCGAATCACGCGAATCTTCTTCCCGCTTTGCTTGATGCTGATTTTCACGGAGCCCACACCATCGAAATTGAGGGTTTGGTTCACGGCGTTACCTACCATCTTTAGTCCGTTGGGGAGATTGACGGTGATATCGCTCTGAAGGTCACAGGCAGTCGATTGCAACGGTGTGGTACGGGTCAGTGCCAGACGCCTTACATCCACATTTGGACCGCCGGGAACACCCGGCAAACGCATCTGGTAGAAACCATCCTCCAACGTGTCGAGGCTGGCATCAACAGTGGTCTTGATTTCCTGCTTGCTCACCTCGTCTTTGGCCTCTCCGTAGAGAGTCAGCGGGTTCTTCGTACGCACCCCGAGGCGGTATTCCAAGGTGTCAATCATCACACCTACCTCGTCGCTGTTGTTGCCGATGACACGGGCGGCATAGCCCCATTCGTTGAGCATCGCGGCAAGCAGTACGGCTTTGTCGGTGGCGGTTCCGCAGCCGCTCTCCCACACCTCTTCGGCGGAGGAATGTCTGTAGCCCAGTTTCGCTGGCTCAATGTCATTCAGGTGGATGTTATCTACCACATAATCGCGCACGGCGACAGCGTTCTCCTTTATCTGCTTCGAGTTGATCAGTTTGCCGACGGCCGACTTGCTGGCTGCCAGTCCGTTGCGGTTGAATGCGGGGATGAACTCGGGTGTGCCGTTGAAGAGGTGCAACGTGGGGATGATGTCGGCCGGCATGTAGGGCTCACGGGGAGCCTGCGGCATATCGACAAGTTCGAAGAAGAGGGTGATGGGGGAAGTGATGTCACCGTTGTCCATGGTGGCAGACGTGGTGCGAGTCACCTTGTCGGTGGGCAGGTAATCGCGACCGATGAAATCGAAGCCCACTTCCATATCGGATGGATATTGCACCTTCACTTCATACTTCTCCACGGGGCATTCGCGCATCATGGGAATGTCTTCGTAGAGAAGGTTGTAATGACGATGGATGGTGTAATCGACCACAATGGTGCAGCCAATTTCCATGCCGGTGTGCACCATCGCCAACTCACGCAGATGGTTGAAGCGTCCGCAGTCGGCGCACTGGAAAGGCAACTGATAGACGAACGCGTTCTGCGGCATATCCACACGGCTACCGTCGGCACGCAGGGTATATACCTCATTGACCGTCAACTCTTCCAAGTCGGGATTATACACTACGAAAGTCTCTCCTTTGTCGGCATAGGCTGTCAGCGCACGATTGCGCAAAATTTGCACCTCGTGGCGGTAGTGGTAGTCGCTTGTCCCGTCGGCATTCAGTATATATTCGTAACGCAGAAGTTTATACACTGCATCGGGTTGTTGTGCAATGACGGTATTTCCTATAAGGATTGCTATTGCAGCAAAAAGTATCTTTTTCATAATTCTATTATCTTAACAACTTCCTACTTGACTACTTTGTTAATATCACCGGAGTCTCAGCTACTTTCAACTGAGCCATTGCCGATGCACGGAAGGGCATCCAGTCCTTAGCCTCATAGACACGTTTTCCAAACACCACCTGCTCTCCGAAGGAAAACTTGTTGCCCTCCATCTGGAAGCCGCAGCCAAACGAGGCGGCAGGGTCGGCCACGCCATCCACCATCGGATAGTGCAGTTTCGATGGGGCGAAGGGCAGATTCAGCGATTCGCGGATACTGACCAACCTCGAGCAACGGTCGCTAAAGGGCTGGTTTCGTTTTGTCTGGCTGAAATCGAAATTCAGGTGACTCATTGCACGGCTATAAAATCCGCGGGCCGAGAGGGGAATGAACTCGATAACATCTTTGCTCACAAGAGCATAGTTGGGGATGCGGTAGATGTAGGTGATGGATACTGGGTAATCCAGATAGCGGTCGGGGTCGGTATATTTGATGTCGATGATTTCTGCGTTGGGGGCAATCTTGAGCAATTCGAGCTCAAGGTTGTTGCGCCATTCGCTCTGACGGGCACTGAACACTCCGCGTACTGCGGCGTCGCTTTGTCCCTCGGCGGTGATGGACAAGGTGCCGGTCAGGGTGCCATCCTCGTCAATTCTGCCGTTGTTGGCGATATAGATATAATGCTTCTCGGCGGGCGAGATGGGGGTCTCCATCAGGTCGCAGCCCTCGGCGGTACCGATAAGGTAGCCCTGTTGTTGCTCGGCACTGCTCCAAAGCTCACGTACGTTGGGCACCCACGTCGGGTCGAGCATGCGGAACGAGCCGTCGCGCAGTTGTACGGCGCAGACCGAGTGGTTGAATTGGTCGGCAGGTATGCGGTCGATGCGCTCACCAGCCATCGTCATCGCGGCGTATGCCTTGAAACCGGCGGCACGGAGGAATCCGATAAGCGTGGAGGCTTTGTCTTTGCACACACCGCAACGGTCGGTGAAGTTCATCTCGGCGTTGTGTAACGTAAAGCCTTCTCCTTCACCCATCGAGATGCCGGCATAGCGGATGTTGTCGGCCACCCAGTGCGTCAGACGGCTGATGCTGTCCATCTCGTCCTTCGCGCCACGCAGTAATTCATTGACTTTCTTCTGTACAGCGGGAGTGGGAACAAACGAACCATAGTCCTCGTTCACTCCGTAGAACCAGCGGCTCTTGGCCTGCCAGTCAGGGCTCGTCGAAAGCAGCAATTTGGTCTGTATGTCGTTGTTGGCCAGTGCACGAGGCTCGCGTTTCAGCGGCATGATGTCCTCTTTGTTGGAGAAGGTGTAGATGCTGCGACCTGCCTCCTCGGCAGCCTCGCGGCGTATGTCCAGCTGGTCGTTGTAGGGCATGCCTTTGACATAAACCTGATAGCGGAGGTTCTTGCTGTCCAGGATGTTGACCTGATACACTTTCCTCTGCACCGGCTGGTCGCTCCAGAAGGGAACTATGTCGTAGAAGTGCCCTTTCATGGGCGGCACATAGCGGGCGTCGTCCTCCGGCAGGGCGGCGAAAGTCCCGTTCAGCGAAAACTCCGGTGCCAAAGCGCCCTCCTCCGACATCAGCAGCGCGTAGGTATAACCCTTCTTGTAGGTCCACACCTCCAGCTCGTCGCCCGGATCCATGTGGCCCACCTCGACCATCTTCTGGCTCGCGCCCCAGTAAATCATGCGCGCCGGCGCCACATAGTCATACACCATGTTGTTCCCCTCCCGGCCCGGCCACACCAGCGTGTCCGTGCCGCCGCCTCCGCGGTGCACCAGCACTTGGGTGATCTCGCAGTAGGCCGACAGCGGGTCGTAATCCATCTTCACCGTGCTCCACATCGCGCTGCCTTTCGCCGTCAGCATCCGTATCAGGCGGTGTGTCTGCACATGGCTCAGGCCGCTCTCTTCCATATACACGCCGGTCGAGTCGAACAGCGTCAGCGTCTCGCAGCCGGCATACTTGCCCGGTCGGGCGCTCTCCTGGCCGACGGCCGTGCCCAGGCACATCGCCGCCAGCATGAATAATGTCAGTCGTATCTTCATCATTCTGTCGTTTTTTACAGGTTTAAAGTGCAGTCGCCACACCGAACCCCACCGCAACGGGTATCGCCGCGATGCAGAGGCCCAGCGTCACGATGGTGACGATGCCGTAGAACTTCCAGTACTTCTTCGTGTAGCGCATGAAGCGGACCGCCGCGACGTTGCTGTTCAATGCCGTCGCCTCGCGCGCCGCCTTCGCGGCTCGGAACAGGTAGATGATGACAAACACCTCGAGCACCGTGCAGGCCAGATACAAGGCCCCCAGAATCCACGCCGGGAAGGGGTGACCCACCTCCGCCAACGCCTCCGGCATCAGGATGCCCATCAAAATCAGCATCACACCGGCCAACGCCATGAAGGACGCTCCCACGATACCGACGATGGCAAAGAATTTGTACCAACGGCCGGTGCTGTGGACATACTGTTCCATTTCTCTTTGAAGACGAATGTTTTGCTCATCCATAATATGATGTCTTTAAAATTTTCCGAACTGCAAAGATACACCTTTTTTTTGATATGGAAGAAAAAAAGATTCTCCTCAAACCCGATTCCTCCCTCTCCACCCCCTTCCATGACAACCGCCCGCAAATCCCTCCTTAAACCTTTTTTCTTGTTAATAAGCTGATTACAAGCCGTGTAAAAATACTTTGGGAAAGGCTTGCACAATCCAGAAATAATTCGTATCTTTGCAACCGTTTTAAGGCATTCCAACAGATATGGATATCGTTGAAACATATTGTAACTCAGTGCAATATGGCGTGTCGATAGAGTTCCGCGCGCTGCCTGTCCCCGTAATCGTTTAATTCCCAATGCAATGCAGGTGGTGGGACTATACCAACCCTATAGCAACGCTATACCAAGCCTATGCTACCTAAGGTGTAACTCAAGGGTAACCCAGGTGTAACCTAGGGGTAATTCAGTTCTGACGCCCTGCTCACGCTAAACGTACAACTATGGCAACACAAGAAAACAACCTTGTCAGAGGTTCGATAGGAGGGTGGATCTACTCCGTCGATCCCGTCACAAAGAAGCAAGTCATCCGCCGCAAACCCAAGAAGGTGCGCAATCCCCAAACCCCGGCCCAGGAGAGCCACCGCGCCGCCTTCATCGACATCGTGCGCCTCTCCTCCCGCATGACCGAGGCCCACCTCCTCGGCCTCCATCGCCACGCCCAGCGCATGAAGCTGCGCACCTATGCCGACTTCCGCCATCTGAACCGCGACTGCTTCACCCCCGACGGCCAGATCGACTATCCCCGCATCGTCCTCAGCCGCGGGCCCGTGGCTCCCGTCCTTGTCCGGCAGCTCCAGCTCGGCGACGACGGCCGTCTTCTCCTGGCGTTCGAACCCTGCCTCGGGCAGCCCGACGCCGCTCCCGACGACGAGCTCTACCTCTTTGTCTATGATGCCGCCTCCGGCGCCGCCTTCCTGGCCCCGCCCGTCCGGCGCTCCGCCGGGGCGCTCAACCTGCAGCTCCCCGACGAATGCGCCGGCGCCCGGCGCCATATCTACGCCTTCCTCCGCGACCGCAAAGGCCGCACCTCCGACACCATCTATATCCGTTGAACGATACTATTTTGGGGGAAAAAGAAACAGCCCCGATTGCTCTGGGCTGTTCTGTTGTCCTACCTGGATTCGAACCAAGACAAGCTGATCCAGAGTCAGATGTGCTACCGTTACACCATAGGACAATCGGTATTTTCAAGGCTTTCTTCTCCTCAAAAGCGGGTGCAAAAGTACAAACATTTTCCGAACCGACAAAATTTTTTTTGGAAGTGAAAGTTAAGAGACAAAAGGTGAAGGGTGATTTCCAATAGTTTGCGTGACTAAAAATTTCACCTTTCACCTTTCATCTTTCACCTTTACAAGCTGTCTCCAGTCTCGCTGTCGCCCTCTTTGGCGCTGTTTTCGAGTTCGAGCTTACCGAAGCGGAGGGTGATGCCAGCGCTGATATAGCGGCTGTTGGTCATCTTGTTGGTCGCATCGCTCAGGTAGTATGGGTTAGTGTTCTCACTGCCGAAACCAAAGCGGCCGCCCCAGTTGAACAAGTCCTGCACATTGATGAACACCGATAGTTTCCTCTTGAAGAAGTCGCTCCTTACGCCCAGGTTGAACCAGTAGCGTGCCTTCTGTTCGCGCATCAGGCTGATGGTGGGCGAGCTGTAGTTGAGCGCCATCGTCACCTGGTATTGGTCAAAGACTTTGGCCCAGGCGTTGATACGGGCGCTCCACGACCACTTGTCGTTGTCATAGGGTTGGCCGCGGTAGTTGTCCAGGTGGTAGCCGTAATTGTAGGCGTTGGCATAGAGCCGCACATTGAAGAAACCCGTGGGACGATAGGTCATGTTAAGGCTTGCACCATAGCGCCACGAGTATCCCATGTTGTAGGGAATGCTGTAGGTCACAAACTTGTCGGTCAGGTATTCGTCGGCGTCCGTACGGTCGGTGAGCGAGCTGATTTCCTTGTCACTGAAGCGGCCGTAAGCCTCGATGCCCACATTCCCAAAGGTCTCGAAGAACTTCTGCCAGCCAGCTTCCACGTTGTGGGTATAGCTGGGCGTGAGGTTCGGGTTGCCCATGGAGTAGCTCTCGTCTCCGTAGCGCCGGAAGGTGCTGGTTTGTTCCTCTGAGGGATTGGACATGCGCATTGTGTAGTTGAGTTTGATGTTGTGCATGTCCTCCGTCCGGTAGGTGAGGTGGATTGAGGGATGGAAATCGACATTATATCTCACACTGTCGTCTGCAAACGGCATGTCGCTGATATAGTTGTAGTACTCGCGTTCCAAGCCCACCCCAAGGCCGCTGCTGAGGGTGAAGTTGCCCCAGCGGTGAGTCCAATCCACGTCGGCATCCACATTGGCATCGCCGCCGATAAAGCGGTAAGTACGCAGTGGGTCTCTGAGCGTTCCCACGGTGTCGTTGTATCGGTCATAGGTGTTGTCCATGTGGCTGATGTCGGCCCGCAAGCCATAGCTCATCTCGCCGTCCTTGCTGTAGGGACGGTTGTAGCGTGCGTCGAGGCTGGCTCCGTAGCTTTCCGTCTCGCTCAGCAGATAGCGATGCTCGTTTAGGGTATAGACATTATACATCCGGTTATACCACTGTTTGCTGGCGTTGCGGTTGAGGCGGGTGTTCAAGCCGATGCGCAGGTTGTGACCCTCCAGGTCGAACTTCTTGGTGTAGTCGGCTCCCGCATGGGCAAACAGCGAGCGGCCGTTGCTGCGCGAGAGGAGGGTGTCGTTGTAGGGAGTGGTGAGAATCGGCGTGGTGTCCAGATTGTAGTAGGTCTGGTCGCGCAGGCTATTGTTGTACGAGGGGTTGTAGTTGTAGAAGCCGCCGGCATCGACCGACACCTCGCTCATCGAGTCGATTTCGTAGTTCACGTTCATGAAGATATTGGCGCTGTGCGAACGGTTGTTCGAGGTGTCATATACGTTCTCCGCCATCGTGGTGTCATAGATGCCGTCGGGGATGGCGTTGTGATCGCGGCGCATGTAGGCATGCGTCTCGTTGGTATTGTCGCGTTTGGAGTAGCGGCCGCTGGCGAAGAGGTTGAAACTCAACTTCTCTTTGGCCCACATGTAGCTCACCCACGGGCTCACGAAGGGCTGGTTCGAACCGTTCACGCCGAAACTCACAAACTGGTTGCTCTTGATGTGGGCCGACGTGATGATGTTGATCACCGCCTCCGCGTCGGTGGCGTATTTGGCCGACGGGTTCGTGATGGTCTCGATGCGGGCTAACGCGTTGGCCGGCAGGGTTTGCAGGTATGTCTTCAGATTCTCCTCGGTAAGTTTCGAGGGCTTGTCATTAATCCAGATTTCCACGCTGCTCACGCCGCGCAGACTCACGTTGCCCTCCACATCCACCTCTACGCCGGGCGCGTTCTGAAGGGCGTCCTCTGTCGTACCTGTCTGGATACTCGGATCTTCGCTCACGTTGTAGATCATCTTCTCGCCGTCCATCGCATACAGCGGCTTGTCGGCCGTGATACTCACCTCACTCAACGTGGTGGCGCCAGGCTTCAGGCGGAAGGTGCCGAGAGCCGTGTTGTTGGTCACGTTGAACGGAATCAGTCGGTTCTGGTAGCCGATGGCCGAGATTCGGAGTAGGTAGGCACCGGCGGGCACGTCGGTCAACTCGAAGAGGCCGTCCAGATTCGTGGCGGCGCCCTTCACAAAGCTGCTATCGACCGAATCCAGCACGGCCACATTCACGAAGGCCAGGAATTCGCCGCTCACCGAGTCGCGCAGCGAACCCACTACCTTGAAGGTGTCACCTTCCTTCACTTTCTTCTTCTGCTTTACCTGCTGGGCTTTCTGGTCGTCACCCATGCGGTTCCAGTCGCCCATGGGGGGACGTTTTCCTGATGGTGGTCTGCCGCCGGGAAAGTTGCCTCCTGGGTGACGGCCGCCGGGAAATCCGCCCGGCTGGGCTTCCACATAGGTGGCAGACAAAGTCATCACGGCCAGCAGGAAAAACGCATTCAGAAGATGAGTTCGCTTCATATAGTAGATAAGTTGATATTGAGTTTAATAAATGATATAAACAATATTATGTACCCCTTGTAAGGGTATTATTGCAGTCGGTTGCAATTTTTTTTCAATTCATCAGGCGGCGCTCACCCCATTGGTACTGTGGGTAGGCTTTTTTCAGGTCGTTGTACGAACCCTCCACCGTGCTCCCGCCGCTGGTGGCAAAGACATTCAGCACCTTCCCGCTTAGGTCGTGTGCCTCGATAAAGGTGTTCACAATCGTGGGGGCGGTGTACCACCACACCGGGAAACCTATCCACACCGTGTCGTAGTCGCCCATTTTCTCACAGCTCCCCTTGATGGCCGGACGTGAGCTCTTGTCCCTCATCTCTAGCGTCGAACGTGAAGTTTTGTCTCTCCAGTTCAGATCGGCTGCGGTGTAAGCCACCTCGGGGGCAATCTCGAACAGGTCGGCATTCAGTTCATTGGCAAGCTTCTTGGCGGCGGCCTTCGTGGTGCCGGTGGCCGAGAAATAGGCTACTAAGGTCTTTTTCATATCGTTGTTCTCCTTTTCTTTGCTCTGCGCGCATGCTCCGAACATCAGACAGCACGCGGAGAGGACTAATAATATCTTTTTCATTATGTTAAACGTAATTCTTCATTCATTCAAATCTTCAAATATACGAAAATTTCAGGAATTAATTCTTACATGCTCTCTATCAGTATTTTGACCACCTCGTCACGAGTCAGGGTGCGATAGCCGACAGGGAGGATAAGGACGGCATCGACAACCTGTTGCAGGTTCTCCTCGGTGACGCCCAGTTCGCCGCTGTGCATCACCACACCAATCTCCTTCATCCAAGCCTCCAAACAAACGAGGCCTTCGAGAGCCACCTGCTCATCTGTCTTGCCCTCGGGACGCACGCCCCACACATTCTCGGCAAAGCGTTTGAACTGGTGCAATCCGTCGTGCATCACGTGGCGGTAGTAGGGCAGGCTGACCGAAGCGAGGGTCATCCCATGGGTGGCGTCGGTCACCAACCCGATGGCGTGACCTATCTGATGCACCTCCCAGTCGCCGCCCTTGCCGCATTTCAGCAGTGTGTTCAGCGCCCATGTGGCCGTCCACATGATATTGGCACGTGCCTCGTAATCCTGCGGGTTCTTGGCGGCGATGCGGGAAGCGTGGATGAGCGACCGCATCAAGCCCTCGTTGATATAGTCGGTGGTGCAGTCGGCTGTGCCAGCGAAATATTGCTCCATGAGGTGGCTCATGATGTCGAAGAATCCCGCCACCATCTGGTACTGCGGCACTGTCATCGTGAACCTCGGGTTGAGGATGGTGAACTTGGGGAATAGTTCGGTGCCGAACACCTTACCACGCTTGAAGCCCTCCTTTCTATTGGTAATCACACTGCCGCCGTTCATCTCGCTGCCGGTACCCACCATTGTGAGCACGGTGCCCACAGGAACGGTCTTGCAGGTGGGATTGCCTTGGTTCACCCAGTAGGTCTCCCACGGGTCGTTCTCGCAGTAGGCGCTGGCGCTCACGGCTTTGGCGTAGTCGATGGTGCTTCCGCCACCCACCGCGAGGATGAGATCGACGTGGTTCTCGCGCACCAGGCGGGCTCCTTCTAATACCTTCTCGATGGTGGGATTGGGCATCACGCCTGCGTCCTCGACGATGGTCTTTCCTGCCTTTTTGAGCGCAGCAACTACGGCGTCATAGATGCCGTTGCGTTTGATACTTCCTCCGCCGTAGCTGAGCATCACGACAGAGCCGAAGTTCTTCAACTCGCCGGCCAGATGGTTCATGGCATCCTCGCCGAAATGGAGGCGGGTGGGATTGTGGTAGGTGAAATTGCCTTGCATATCTTTAATGATTGTGGGTTGTCGCTTTCAGTTCGGCGGCGAGGTATTGCCCGGTGAAGGTCTCTTTGTGCTGGGCAAGCTCTTCGGGGGTACCGGCGAAGGTGATGCGTCCACCAGCACGGCCGCCGTCGGGACCGAGGTCGATGACCCAATCGGCCACCTTGATGACATCCATGTTGTGCTCGATGACGAGGACGCTGTTGCCCTTATCGACAAGCTTCTGCAGCACGCCGAGGAGGATTCTGATGTCCTCGAAGTGGAGGCCCGTAGTGGGTTCGTCTAATATATATAATGTCTTGCCGGTATCGGTGCGGCTGAGCTCGGTGGCGAGCTTCACGCGCTGCGCCTCGCCGCCACTGAGGGTGGTACTTTGCTGTCCGAGGGTGATGTATCCGAGGCCTACGTCCTGTAGAGCCAGCAGTTTACGCCGCAGTTTGGGGTGCGCGTCGAAGAACTCGACGGCCTCGTTGACGGTCATGTCGAGTACGTCGGCGATGGATTTGCCCTTATATCTTATTTCTAATGTCTCGCGGTTGTAGCGCTTGCCGCCACAGACCTCGCATTGCACATAGACATCGGGCAGGAAGTTCATCTCGATGGTGCGCAGGCCGGCACCTTTGCAGTGCTCGCAGCGGCCGCCGCTGACGTTGAAGCTAAATCGGCCGGGCTTGTAGCCGCGGATGCGTGCCGACGGCAGTTCGGCGAAGAGGCGGCGGATGTCGTCGAAGAAGCCCGCGTAGGTGGCGGGGTTCGAGCGAGGCGTGCGTCCGATGGGGCTCTGGTCAATCTGTATGACTTTGTCTATCGCATCTATCCCCTCTATCGATTCATAAGGCAGGGGAGCGCGGAGCGAGTGATAGAAATGCTGGCTGAGGATGGGCTGGAGGGTGTCGTTGATGAGCGACGACTTACCGCTGCCCGAGACGCCCGTCACGCAGACTAAGAGCCCCAGCGGCAGGTCGAGGGTGACGCCCTTCAGATTGTTGCCGGTGGCACCCTTCAGGAGGATATGCTCGCGGCCGACATTAATCCGTCTCTCCGGCAGCGCTATGTCACGTTGGCGCGACAGGTAGTCAAGGGTAACGCTGGGCTTGTGTTTGGCCAGCACCTTATCGGTCACCTCTCCGGCAAACAGTATTTTTCCCCCGTGCACTCCGGCACCGGGCCCGATATCGACCAGGTAGTCGGCGGCGAGCATCATGTCGCGGTCGTGTTCTACCACGATGATGCTGTTGCCCAGGTCGCGCAGTTGCTTGAGGCTCTCGATGAGGCGCTGATTGTCGCGCTGGTGGAGACCGATGCTGGGCTCGTCGAGGATATAGAGCACGTTGGTGAGCTGCGAGCCGATTTGTGTGGCCAGGCGGATGCGCTGTGCTTCGCCGCCCGAGAGCGACTTGGCGCTGCGGTTCATCGAGAGGTAGCCTACACCCACGTTGTTGAGGAACGATAGGCGTTTCAGTATCTCGTTGAGCACCTCATGCGCCACCTTCTGGTCGCGCTCGTCGAGCTGAGGTTCCAGTGCCCGCAGCCACTCCTCCAGCTCCAGCAGGTCCATGTCGGCCAGCTGCCCGATATTCTTGTCCAATATGCGGAAGGCCAGCGATTCGGCTTTTAGGCGGTGCCCGTGACATTCAGGACACGGAACGGTATTCATGAAGCTTGCCGCCCACTTCTGTAGGCTGGCGGGACTCTCGTCACCGGCCAGCTCGGTGATATAGTTCACGATGCCCTGGAACTCGCTGAGGTAGCCCGGGTCCTCGGGGTCCTCGATGCCAGCGAAGTGATTGGAGCCGTAGAGGATGGCGTTCATGGCCTCCTCGCTGATGGCCTCCACAGGGTCGTCGAGTGTGAAGTCGTAGTGTTTGCCCATGAGCTCCAGCTTGCGATAGACGTAGTTGGTGGGCGAGTATTTCCCCAGCACCTCGATGGCACCGTCCTTGATGCTTTTCTTCGGGTTGGGAATGAGTTTCTTCATGTCTATCTGCGCCACCTCGCCGAGTCCGTTGCAATGGGGGCAGGCGCCATAAGGCGAGTTGAACGAGAAAGTGTTGGGCTCCGGCTCGGGGTAGGAGAGGCCGCTGTCGGGGTCCATCAGCATGCGGCTGAAATATCTTATACTGCCGTCCTCGTTGTTCAGTATCATCAGTATGCCCTTGCCCTGTCGGAAGGCCGTCTGCACCGCTTCGCGGAGACGGGTGGCGTTGCGGTCGGCACGCAGCCTGTCAACGACCAGCTCGATGTCGTGCACCTTGTAGCGATCCACCTGCATCTTGTAGGTTATCTCCTTCACCTCGCCATCCACACGCACCTTGAGGAACCCCCTCTTGGCTACCTGCTCGAAGAGTTCGCGGTAGTGGCCTTTGCGACCCTTCACCAAGGGGGCGAGAATCATGATGTCGCGGCTTCCGTATTCGGTGGTGATGATCTCCAGTATCTTCTCCTCGCTGTACTTTACCATCGGCTTGCCGCTGACGATGCTGTAGGCCTTGCCGATGCGGGCGTAGAGCAGACGCAGCAGGTCGTAGGTGTCGGTCAGCGTGCCTACCGTCGAGCGTGGGTTGTTGTTGGTGCTCTTCTGTTCGATGGAGATGACGGGCGAGAGGCCTTCTATCAGGTCCACGTCGGGACGCTCCATGTTGCCGATGAAGTGGCGGGCGTAGGCCGAGAAAGTCTCCATGTATCGGCGCTGCCCTTCAGCATGGATGGTGTCGAAAGCCAAGGACGACTTACCGCTGCCGCTGAGTCCGGTGAACACCACCAGCTTCCCCCGCGGAATCTCCAAATCGATGTTTTGAAGATTGTGCTCCCTTGCACCTAATATCTTTATCTTCTCGTCGTCCATCAGATGCTCTCTATTACCGTGGTGTCATGCTTGCCACGTGTGATTGTGTTGTATTCGGTGCCTTTCTTGGTGGGTATGCGCACCTTGTAGCTCTTGCTACTCTTGTTTTTGAGGGTGCTGGCGGTGAGCCAGGGGTTCATAGTGCGGAGCATTTTGTAGCTGGTGCCGTGATCGACGGCGAATTGCACCAGGTCGATGTCTTTGCCGCTGAGTGTCACCTCCTCAAAGGGAAGTTCGGGGTATGTGTCGCAGCGGCGCACGGTGTAGCCGTAGTCCTGCGGATGCTGCATGATGAGTTTTAGGGCCAGTATCCGATAGACATAACGCTGTGTCTCGCTGTTCAAAAGCAGTTCATAGTAGCTTTGTTGTTGCTGGCTCTCAAGCCGTTTCCCGAGTCCGTTCTCACCGCAGTTGTAGGCCGCCGCTGCCTCGGTCCATCCGCCGAAGCGTGCTTTGAGCGACTTGAGGTAGCGGCAGGCAGCATGCGTAGAGGCTTCGAGGTTGTTGCGCATGTCGATTTCATCGCTTATCTCCAGGCCGTACTTCTGCCCCGTGGTCTTCATGAACTGCCAGTAGCCACCGGCACCAGCGGGCGAGGTGACATTCTGCAACCCGCTCTCGATGACGCAGAGGTACTTCATGTCCTGCGGCACGCCTTCTTCCTTCAGTATGCGCTCGATGACGGGGAAGACGCGTGCAGCGCGCTTGATGTTGAAGAGGGTGTTGCTCTGGTAGTACATGTTGCTCACCAGCTCACGGTCCAGTCCTTCGCGCACATACCACAGGTTGAGCGGCACGCGCTCGCCGCAGAAGTAGAGCGTGTCGGGCATCGGGGGCGCATAGACGCGGTAGTCGGCCCGGATGGCGCGGACGAGTATCTCGTCGTCGTTCTTCTCCTTGCGGCTGGCGAAAATAAAGGCCTCGCCGGCAATAGCCAAGGAGGCCAGTATGATTGCTGCGATTGACAGTTTCTTCATGTTGTCGTTTGTATTATCAGTTGCGCTATTTCGCGTTTGCTGAGCAGGGGGCTTTCGGTGCGGTGGCCGTCGCGGGAGAGGATGGTCACCTTGTTGGTATCGACCCCGAAGCCGGCACCCTTGTCGCGCAGCGAGTTGAGGACGATATAGTCAAGGTTTTTCTTCTCCAGTTTGCGTTGGGCGTTGGCCTCCTCGTTGTCAGTCTCGAGGGCGAAGCCCACGAGGGTCTGTTCGGAAGTCTTCATGCCACCGAGGGTTGCCAGGATGTCGGGGTTCTGCACCAGGTCGAGGTGCATGCCTTCCGAGTTGTTCTTCTTGAGCTTGTGGTCGGCGCATTCCGCCGGACGGTAGTCGGCCACGGCGGCCGAGAGGATGGCTCCGTTGCACTGTGGGAATAGCTCGGTGGCGGCGGCGTACATCTCTCGGGCACTCTCCACGCGATGAACGTGGATATGTTGATACGTTGATACGTTGAGTGCCGTGGGACCGATTACCAGTTCCACTTCGGCACCGGCATCGACCAATGCTTGTGCCAGTGCGAAGCCCATCTTGCCGCTGCTATAATTGCCGATGAAGCGCACGCTGTCGATGCGCTCGTAGGTAGGTCCGGCAGTGACCAGCCACCTTTCGCCTTTCATCTTTGACCTTTCACCTTGGCAAATTGCATCAGCGATTTGCTGTGGTTCCGCCATGCGTCCCATGCCGTTCACGCCGCAGGCCAGCTCGCCCTCGGCAGGTCCCACAATGCGGATGCCCCACGACTTCAGCGTCTCGATGTTTCGCTGCACGGCCGGGTGTGTCCACATCTCACAGTTCATGGCGGGAGCCATGACGACGGGTTTGTGCGAGAAGGCCAGCAAGAGGGTGCTCAATGCGTCGTCGGCGATGCCGTTGGCTACCTTGCCGATGATGTTGGCCGTGGCCGGAGCCACCATCAGCAAGTCGCCCCAGTCTTTGAGCGAGATATGCTCGGTGCCGCCCGAGGCGAAGAGGTCGCAGTACAGCGGATGCTGGCTGACGGTCTCGAGGGTGACACGTGTGACGAACTGGAGGGCGTGTTCGGTGGCCGCACAGCGCACCTCGTGGCCTGCCTTTTTCAGCAGGCGCACCAGTTCGGGTGCCTTATAGGCCGCGATGCCTCCGGTGATGCCGACAATGATTTTCATTTACATCTCCTTGATGACGTGCTCTTCCAACTCGGCCAGTTTGCGGGCCTGCTGGTCTTCCTTGGCGGGGTTGCGGTAGTAGATCTCGCCGGCCAGGTATTCCTCGGTGGCCTCCAGCGTAGGTTTGGGCTGGCGCTCGAATCGGCGCACAATCTCCACCTGCTCGCGGTTCTCGAATATCTCGTCCATCGTGTCGTTGCTTCCGCGGAACTCGTCAATCTTGTTGTGCAGTTCCTTCTTCTCGTCGGCGGCAATCTGGTTGGCGCGTTTGGTGAGCACGGCCACGGTCTCGTAAATGTTGTCGGTCATGTTGCTGAAGTCGGCGGTGTTACGGGTGATCGTGGTGTTGTTCACTTTCTTTTTCTTCTCTTCCATGGTGTTGCTATTTTTGTTTTCAGTTTTCGGAATTGTTGTTTTCAATGTCGGTCAGGGCAGCACGGGTCTTGGTATAAATGTTCTGTGCTGCGGCCAAGTGTTTCGAGTTAGCAAAGCTGCTGCTGAACCGATCGAAGTCGTTCAGCACCTGCTGCAGGCGTTCTTTCTGCTTGTCCTCGCGGCTGTTGGAGGCGTAGCGATAGCCGGCGTCGAGCATCAGGAACATGGCCTCCTCGCGCTGTTCGGCCTCGGGATAGAGGTTCAGAAACTGCTTGAACGACTCGTAGGCCGCGTGGTATTCCTCGATGAAGTAGTAGCCGTAGGCTATCTCGTAGTCCTTCTTCACCAGCTTGCCGCGCATCTCATCCAGGTAGCGGTTCACCTCGGGCATATGGTTGCTCCTCGGGAAGCGCTCGGCGAAAATTTCCATTTCCTCGATGGCCTCGCGGGTCGATTTCTGGTCCAGGCTGTAAGCCGGCGACTCCATGTATTTGCAGTAGGCCGACAGGAAGCAGGCCTCCTCCACACGCTCGCTGTAGGGGTACTGGCTGGCATAGCGTTTGAACTGGTAGGCGGCGCTGAAGTAGTCCTTCTCATGGTAGAGCGACTGGGCGTAGTACCAGCCGATGTTCTCCGCGTTCTCACGGCCGCGGTAGTGCAACGTCAAGTTTTCGAACAACTGAATGGCTTTCGAGAAGCTGTTGTCGTTGTAATACCGCATCGCCGCCTCGTATTTTGCATTGTAATCATTGCTGTTGAGTAACTTGTCATATTTATTGCAACTCGTTAGCAACAAGCAAATTACAACGAAACCGAATGTCTTTTTCGTCATATTCATAGCGTGCAAAAATACACTTTTTTTTTGACATACGCGTATTTATTTTATTCTTGGCTCGTTCCGACTGACAAGGCGTCCTCTCCGTCTCACCTGCATACCCTCCCCGTCCTTTCTCCGTCTTTCAACGGAGGTGAGACGGAGGTGAGACGGAGGGGCAACGGAGTTGATACGGAGTTGATGGGGAAGAATTATTTTTCGTAATTGAATAAAAAGTTGTAATTTTGCACATTCTTTTTCGATTTGCGACATGAAGACTGGAAAATGTATTCTGTTTGTGTCACTGTTGGTTGCGGCGGCATTTACGGCGGCAGCGCAGGAGGCGGGGCCGAAGGGGCTGTCGGGCCGCTTCTACACCACGGTGGGTCACAGCTACGCCGACAACTACTATGTAGCCATGGCGGTGATGACCGACTACCGCCCCAACGAGACGCTGAACCTGACGGCGGGCCTCGAGACGTTCCGCAGCAACGGCTATGCCGCCACCACAGCCTGGCAGTGCCAGCTGCCTGTGTTCGACGGCCGCTTTTTCGTCTATAACCGCTATCTCTACCGCCTCTTTGCCCGGTGGAACACCAACGAGTTCAGCAGTCATGTGGCGCTGGGATACGAGAATGACCATTGGCGGGTCAGCCTCGGTATGGCCAACCGCTTCATGAGCCCTTTCCGCCCCTATGATCTGACAGGCAGCACGGACTATGTGTTCGAGCCGTTCAACCTGATGTACGAGGTGCAGTTGCGCTTCGGGCTCGACCGTGCGGAACGTTGGCACATGGCACTGCGGATGGCCGACTTCGACGATTTCGTCACCGACCGTGCCTATCAACCGCTCTTCTCGGTGGTTGCCGCCCGGGAGACGGGCCCTGTGGAGGTCTATGGCCGGCTGGTGTGCTACCCGACGGGAATGCTCTCCTTGTCAGCCAATTACTATCAGTTGTTCTTTAATTTAGGAGTCAGGAAGCAATGGTAAGAAGAATGATGATTTGCCTGTCGGCATTGATGTTGCTGACGGGATGCGAGAAACTGGACCTGAAGGGACTGGTGGCTCCGGCCAGCGCCGAAGCCGACCAGCGCGTGCGTGAGTCGTTGGATATCAATGCACGGGACGGTGTGCGGAACTTCAATGTGGCGTCCGACACCTATCGGTTCTATGCCTGTGCCGATGTACATACCGAGGTCTATCCCTATCGCTACGCCGAGATGCTGCGGCGTCAGGAGGCTGATCAGGATGCCCTGTTCGGACTGTTGCTGGGCGACATCTCCAACCGCAAAGGTGCCATCCCCGCCACTGCCGATGTAATAGCGGGTTTCACCAAGCCTACGCTGGCGCTCGTGGGCAACCACGACCTGTTTTTCGACCAGTGGGGCGACTTCAAGAACCGCTTCGGCTCTTCGACCTACTACTTCACCGTCTCTACTCCTAACTACAAGGACCTCTATATCATGCTCGACTCGGGCGGCGGATGCCACGGTCAGACGCAAATGAAATGGCTGCGCGATGTGCTGAAAGACAGGGAGAAATACCGCCATTGCGTGGTCTGTTCGCACGTCAATATATTCCGTACCGACATGTCGCAGTTTGTGTCGGGCAACCTGCCGCTGGAAGAGACCTACGAGTTGATGGACCTGCTGTCGGCCAACCATGTGGATCTCTACCTGCAGGGGCATGACCACCACCGCAAGGAGACCATCTATGGCGGGGTGCGCTACATGATTCTCGACTGCATGAAGGATGCCGCCAACTATGTGTCCTACTTTGTGTTCGACGTGAGCGACGGATTCGGTTTGACTATCCACGACGACCTTTGAACAAACGTTATTTTATCTTAAAACGGATTCCTCATTTCACCGTTTTTGAAAAAAAAACGTATCTTTGCATTTTAAAATAATACAGCAATATGGATAGCATCATTATCTTAGACTTTGGCTCTCAATACACTCAGTTAATCGCGCGTAAGATACGCGAGTTGAATGTCTATTGCGAAATCCATCCGTTCGACAAAGTGCCAGCCCTCACCCCCGAGGTGAAGGGTGTCGTTTTTTCCGGCAGCCCATACAGCTGCAATGCCGCTGACGCACCAGTGCCCGACATGTCGGGTATCAAAGGCAAACTGCCCTTGCTGGCGGTGTGCTACGGTGCCCAGTATCTGGCCAAATGGGGTGGCGGACGTGTGCAACAGAGCAAGATACGCGAATACGGACGCGCCAACTTGAACTATATCGACAACAGCAATCCGCTGATGAAGGGCGTGCCAAAGGGCAGCCAGGTGTGGATGAGTCACGGCGACACCATCGAGGTGCTGCCCGAAGGCTACAGGACCATCTGCTCGACGGAGAACGTGCAGTATGCCGGCTATCAGATCGAGGGCGAGCAGACTTACGCCATCCAATTCCATCCCGAGGTGCATCACTCGACCGACGGCCCCACGCTGTTGCGCAACTTTGTGGTGGATATCTGCGGCTGCCGTCAGGAGTGGACGCCGGAAAGTTTCATCGAGACCACCGTCAAGGAACTGCGCGAGAAGGTGGGTGGCGACAAGGTGGTGCTGGGCCTCAGCGGCGGTGTGGATAGCACTGTTGCCGCCGTGCTGCTGAATAAAGCCATAGGTCATCAGTTGCACTGCATCTTCGTCGATAATGGCCTGCTGCGCAAGAACGAGTTCGAGAGCGTGCTCGAGAATTACAAGGATATGGGTCTCAATGTGAAAGGCGTGGATGCCAAGCAGCGTTTCTACGATGTGCTGGCCGGCGTGAAGGACCCTGAGAAGAAACGCAAAGGCATCGGCAAGACCTTCATCGATGTGTTCGACGCCGAGGCCAAGCTTATCACCGACGCCAAGTGGCTGGGACAGGGAACCATCTATCCCGATGTCATCGAGAGTTCGAGCGTCAAGGGACCGAGTCAGACCATCAAGAGTCACCATAACGTGGGTGGATTGCCCGACTATATGAAGCTGAAACTGGTGGAGCCGCTGCGGAGCCTCTTCAAAGACGAGGTGCGCCGCGTGGGACGCCAGCTGGGTATCAAGGATACGCTCATCGGCCGCCATCCCTTCCCGGGGCCCGGCTTGGCCATCCGTATCCTGAGTGACGTGACGCCCGAAAAGGTGCATATTCTCCAGGAGGTAGATGACATCTTCATACAGGGCTTGCGTGACGCGGGTTTGTATGACAAGGTGTGGCAGGCCGGCGCTATGTTGCTGCCGGTGCAGAGCGTGGGTGTGATGGGCGACGAACGCACCTATGAGAGTGTGGTGGCCCTGCGTGCGGTGGAGAGCGTGGATGGCATGACGGCCGACTGGAGCCATCTGCCCTACGACTTTTTGGCCAAGGTGAGCAACGAAATCATCAACCGCGTGAAGGGTGTGAACCGAGTCTGCTACGACATCAGCTCCAAGCCCCCCGCAACCATCGAATGGGAATAAAAATATGAAAAGGGTACTACTAATACTGACGCTGCTGCTGGCTGGCTTTACGGCATGGGCACAAAAGCCAGGTGCCACACCGGTCAAGGTGAGCCAGGAGAGGCAGATGGTACAAGGGCGCAAGTACTATGTACACATCGTGGAGAAAGGCCAGACGGTCTATTCCATCGCGAAGGCTTACAGGGTGCAGAGTTTTGACGCAGTGACCCATGTAGATATTCATTCCCTGCATCCCGGCGACACCGTATGGATACCGTTCCGTGGACAGTTTGACGAAGGCGAAGAGCTGTCAACTTCAACGACTGCTCCGGCACTCGCTCCGACCCCTATCCCTGTCGAAAAGGTATATGTGCACGACACTACCTATATCAATGTTCCGTATGCCGTTCATGATACTATCATTGTAACCAACACTGTGACACAGACGGAGTATTTGAGGGTGCACGACACCACCTATATCACTGTACATGACACTACCATCGTTACCAATACTGAGACAGTGACGGAGTATGTGCCGGTACACGATACCACCTATATCAATGTTCCGTACGCTGTATATGATACCACTACTATTACCAATACGGTGACGCAGACAGAGTACGTGCCGGTACATGATACTACTTATATCGCTGTCCATGACACGACCTATATCAATGTCCCGTATGCTGTGTATGACACTACTACTATTACCAATACGGTGACGCAGACGGAGTATGTGCCGGTACATGATACTACCTATATCACTGTGCACGACACAGCCTATGTTGATGTTCCGTACGCGGTATATGACACTACTACTATTACCAACACAGTGACGGAGTATGTGACTGTGCACGACACCACTTATATCACTATCCATGACACGACCATCGCTACCAATACGGAGAAACTGACGGAATATGTGACGGTGCATGATACTACTTATATCGTTGTACACGACACGGCCTATGTCGATGTTCCGTACGCGGTATATGATACTACGACTATTACCAATACTGTGACGGAGTATGTGTCGGTGCATGATACCACTTATATCACCGTGCACGACACCACATTTATTATCGACACCGTGGAATTGGCTGTTGCTTCCAGCTCCGACTTGGCTTTCGTTTCCACCTCTGCTGTGGCGCTGTCAGAATACGTGCCAGCAAGCTCGCCGGACATGAAACAGGACAGCCCCATGACGGAACAGCCTCAGCGGAAGATGGGCAAGACCCTGAGGGTGGGTCTGATGATGCCGTTGCATTTGGACCAACTCCATATGATCAGCACATCGAAATTCGACGTTGACCAGCGGGGGAAGAAGAACTATCGCCAGTTCGAGTTTATCGAATTCTACGAAGGGTTGCTGCTGGCTCTCGACCGATTGGCGGAGGCGGGTATCAGCGTGGATTTGAATGTGGTGGATGTCAGCGAGAACACCCCGGCCAAGGTGGAAGAGGCTTTCCGCACGCATCACATGGATCGGTGCGATTTTGTGATAGCGTTGTTGCTGCGCGATGCCTTCGACAAGGCGGCCGAACTGGCGCAGCAGGCCGGTGTCTATATCGTCAACCCCATGGCCACCCGCAGCGAGCTTTGTGCCGAGAACCCCTACATGGTTAAGATCCAGCCGTCGGTGGCGGGCATGGTGAAGCTGATGCTTAACAACATGAAATCCGAGCGTCCCGACGCCCATCTGTACATCATCCACTCCAACGCTGCTGCCGAGAAGCCGGTAATGGAGGAATTGAAAAGTCAGCTGGATGCCCGCGGGGATATTCCCTACACCATTTTCAACTGGAGCCAGAGTGCCAAGCTGACCAGCGTGCTCAAAAAGACGCCGTCGTGTCATGTGGTAAGCATCTATGACCAGAACAAGGACAACAACCGCGTCTTTGTTGGCAACCTGCTCAATAGTTTGGCGGCCTTCAAGACCCACACGCCGGTGCTCTACAGCTTCAACGACTGGACACGGGAAATTATTGATGTGGATTTTGCCCAGTTGCAGCAACTCAACTACCACACCTACAGCACGTCGTGGGATATGACCAACGAGGTGCATGTGGCCTTCCTGCAAGCCTATCGTAACCGATTCAATACAGAGCCCTCGTCGCCGTTGGCGGCCACGGGATATGACCTGATGCTCTATATCGGCTCGGGTCTTGGCAACAAGAGTACGGCCTTTTGGCAGACGCCCACACTGACGGTGCCGGGCTTGACTCAGCCGCTGCATCTCAGCCGTCACGGTGCCGGCCTTGAGAACGACCGAGCTCAGCTCTACCGTATGGAGAACCTGCGACTGATAAAGGCCGTAATGAAATAAGAAAGAGATTGAATGGAGTATCAAAACACAATATATAAAGAGTTTCGTCTCACAGGTCCTGGATTGCACACGGGACGCACGGTGACCGTCACCGTGAAGCCTGCACCCGATAACTTCGGCATTGCTTTCCGACGTACGGACCGCAACAATATCATCACCCAGCAGGCGCTGGCCGACAATGTGGGTGAGACTTCGCGAGGCACCACCCTCGGCAGCGGACGCAACTCCATCGCTACCATCGAGCATTTGATGTCGGCCCTGCACGGCATGAATGTGGATAACGCCCTTGTCGAACTGGATGGCGGAGAGGTGCCCATCATCGACGGCTCGGCCCGTCCGTGGCTGCTTCAGCTGGTGCGTGTGGGTGTGCGTCAGCAACGGGTGGAGCGGCAGGTCTTCACCATCAAGGAGCCGTTGCATTTCGAGTATGAGAAAACCGGATCGGTCTTTGATGTGGAACCCTGCGACCACTTCGCCGTACGGTGTGAGATCGACTTCGCCGACACCGTCATTGGACGACAGGTGGCCGAAATGAACGACTTCAGCGAGTATGCCGCCAGTATCGCCCCTTGCCGCACGTTCGTCTTCCTGCATGAGATAGAGCCGTTGCTGCATCTCAACCTCATCAAGGGCGGCTCGCTCGACAATGCGCTGGTGTTTGTGAACAAAGAGCTTACCAGCAAGCAGCTGAAGCGGCTGGCCAAGACTTTCCACAAGGACGTGAACCAGTTCAAGGTGCATGACGGCGTGCTCAACACTACCGACCCCTACTTCCCCAATGAGCCGGCTCGCCACAAGTTGCTCGACTTTGTCGGCGATGTGCGACTCTTCGGTTCCATGATCAACGCGAAATTCAACATCTACAAGCCAGGCCATAAGGCCAACAACGCCTTTGCCCGATACTTGCTGGAATACAAGAAATCAATAGAAAAACAATAAAACATGGTATTATACGACCTTCACCCCGATGCCAAGATTGGCAAGGACGTAACGATTAGCAACTTCTCCACCATATATGAGGATGTCGAGATTGGCGACGGTACCTGGATTGGCCCTAATGTGACCATCTTCCCCGGCGCCCGCATCGGTAAGAACTGCAAGATATTCCCCGGGGCGGTGATTGCCGCTGTGCCGCAGGATCTGAAGTTTGCAGGAGAATATACCACCGTGGAGATTGGCGACAACAACGTCATCCGCGAGTGCTGCACCATCAACCGCGGCACCGCCGCCAGCGGCAAGACCGTCATCGGCAACGGCAACCTGCTGATGGCCTACGTGCATGTGGCCCACGACTGTGTGGTGGGCGACCATTGCGTGCTGGCCAACAACGCCACCCTCGCCGGACATATCATCGTCGGCGACTGGGTGATTCTCGGAGGCAAGACGGCCTGTCTGCAGTTCATCCATATCGGTTCCCACGTCATCACTCAGGGAGGTGCGCTCGTCGATAAAGACATCCCGCCTTTCGTCAAAGCCGCCCGTTACCCGATACAGTACTGCGGCGTGAACAGCCTCGGACTCCAACGTCGTGGCTTCTCGCAGGAAAGCATCAACCGCATCAGCGACATCTACCGCATCATCTTTGTCAAAGGCATCGCTTTTGCCGAAGCGGTGGAACTTGTGAAGGAGAAGTATGGCAACACCGACGAGGGCAAGCAGGTGCTGGCCTTTATCGGCAACGCCAACACGGGCCTGCTGAGCGGTTACAAGTCGGTAAGGAAAAGCGAGTAAGTTATAGCCCCAAGGCTTTCCGGAGGTCGTCCGCCCCGGAGAATACAATTCCCTGCATCCCCATCTTTTGGGCGGCCTGCACGTTGGCCTCGTTGTCATCGATGAAAAGGCACTCTTTGGCTTTCAGACGGTAGCGGTCCAGCAACACCTGGAACAGCCTGTGGTCGGGTTTAACCAGACCTTCGGCACCGCTCACCACATAGCGGTCAATCATCTGCAGTATCCCGAACCTTTCCCGAGCCTCCGGGAAGGTCTCCATGCTCCAGTTGGTGAGGCCGTAAATCTCGTAATTCTTTGCTTTCAGCTCGTCGATTAGTTCCCTCATGCCGGGCACCTCGTCGGTGAGCATTTCGCGCCATCTGGCGCGGTAGAGCTCTATGGCTTCGGCATATTCCGGCTGCAGTGCTTTCAGTTCGTCGATACAGGCATCCTGGCTTTCGCCGGCATCGATGCGGTTGCGCCAGGTGGCGTCGGTCACATGCCGCAGGAACCACCATGCTTTGGCCTCGTCGCCGAAATACTCGGTGTAGATCTGTTCCGGGTGCCACTGCACCAGCACGTTCCCGAAGTCGAAGATGATATTTTGCATAAAAAAAAGTGTGCGTTATTCAATAAATGGATAACGCACACCGTCAGGTTTTATTGCACTCATTGCAGTTTGAAGGAGATGGGTAAGGCGTACTGCACATTGACAGCTTTCCCCTCGTAGATGGCGGGTTTCCACTTGGGCATGGCTTTGACCACGCGCACCGCCTCTTCGTCGCAGCCGCCGCCGATGCCTTTGGCCACTTCAACATTGACAATGTCGCCGTTGTCCCTCACCACAAAGCGAACCAGCACCCTGCCTTGGATGCCTTCGGCTTTGGCCTGCTCGGGATAATGGATGTTATCGGTCATATACTTGTAGAAGGCATCCATGCCGCCTTCAAACTCGGGCGCAGTCAAGCCCTCGGCGGGCTCGTTCTGCGTGTAGTCGAAGAGCTCCGGTTCGACGGAGGCCTCGTTCAACGTGGCCTGTTCCTCGACTACCTCATTCTCGGAGGGTGCGGGACCTGTCTGCTTGCAGCCGACCATCAGCAGCAGTGCCGCCACGGGCAGCGCGGCCAGCACCTTCCATGCGCCGAAGCGCGTTTTGGTTTTGTTCATCATAACGATTCGGTTTTTGATGTTAATACTTTTAAAATTATTTGTGATATGGCCATATCCGGTACCGGTCACCTGTCTGTAGAGCAGGTGGAGATAGTCTTCGCGGCCGCAGGTGCTAACTGAGGCGGCGTCGGCCTGGAATTCCTGGACGGCACGCAGCTCGCGCACTATCAGCCACGCGAAGGGGTTGAACCACGCCAGGCAGCACATCAGCCTTGCAAAGAGGATGTCAAGCGAATGGAAGTGACTCACGTGGAACGACTCGTGGGCGAGGATGCAGCGCAACTCGTCGTCGCTGAGGTCTCGCGTGCCGACCACTATCTGGCGGAAAAAAGAGTAGGGCGCTGTGTCGTCGTCCAGCAGGACGAGCGACGAGCCTCGCGGAATGTCAAAACCGTCGCTAGAACGATAGACAGTATGCTGCCGACGGAGTCTGAATATTATCACTGCCTGTGCAGCCATCTGGAACAGGAGATAGACCGTGCATAGCACCATGCCGATGAGATAGATATCCACCATCAGTCCGAGGGTATGTGGTGACGGGATGGGCGATATCTCGATTTCGCTCAACGTCGCCACGTATTCCCCCGTGGGGATAATGGACTGCGAGGCAGTAGAAATCCTGTCGGGCAAGGAGATGAAGGGGAACACCAGACTGAACCCGAGTGCCACTAACAGATACCAAAGGCTCAACTGCAGCCAGCGGTCACGCCGCAGGGTGAGACAGTACAGTCCGTATAAGAGGCCTGCAGAAAGTGTTGAGAAAACAATCCAGTGTATCATTTTTCAAGTTCTTTGGTTATTGACTCGAGGTCTTCGAGCGAGACCTCTTTCTTATCTACCAGGAAGCTCACCAGCGCCCGCGGCGACGAGCCGAAGTAGCGCTGGGCAAATCCGCTCAGCTGCTGCTGCATGTATTCCTCGCGGCTCACGAGCGGGTAGTAGCGGTTCGATCGGTTGAAGGTCTCATGCCCCACAAATCCCTTCTGCTCCAATATCCGCACCACCGTGAGCACCGTGTTGTAGGCGGCATCGCCTTCCGTTGCGGCAACAATATCATTTGCAAAGCCT
>JAGCYV010000006.1 GCA_017960605.1 Bacteroidales bacterium
CTTCGGGCTGACCCGCATCGAGGCCTTCAACACCGCCGGCGACCGCATCTATGACGCGCCCCACACCGGCTACTCGGCCACCCTCGACGTGAGCCGCTGGCCGTCGGGCACCTACATCATTCGCCTCCACACCCCCGTCGGGACCGTGCCCAAGCGGCTGGTGGTACAATAGGACAATCCACAAATAAAAAGAACAAGCCTATGGTGACAAATGCCGCCATAGGCTTACCTGTGCTACCCTAAGGGATCGATTTGGACCTTTCGGCGAGAAAGGCCTTATATTGCTCGGTGAGTGCAATGTGCGAAATGCTGGCGAGAAAAATGTTTGCTTTTGTTGTGGAAGTTTCGTACATTTGCAATTTGTACCTATAGGTATAGGTATGATTATCGGATTGATAATAAATGAATTACTATGAATAGAATGCTCAAAATCTTCTGTATTTCGGCAGTTTTGCTGCTGCTTGCCCACGGGGTGTCGGCAAAGCCTGTGGATGCGACCCGTGCCCGCCGTGTGGCGGAGAACTACATGCAGGCCAAGGGAATGAGGAACACTTCGGCATTGGCCGATGTGACGGCACAGACCCCGTTCACGGAGTTCTATGTCTTTGCCGCGCCGGAGGGTGGGTTCATCCTCGTGAGCGGCGACGACTGTGCGGTGCCGGTGCTGGGCTACAGCACCACCTCGCGCTTCGAGACGAAGGACATGCCGGAGAACATAGTGTGGTGGCTGCGGGGATATGAGGAGGAAATTAAAAGTGGAAAGTTAAAAGTGAATAGTGAATGCGGCGAGTGGGCGTTGCTGGAGGCCGGAGAGATGCCGGTGGAGCCGCTGGAGACGGCGGTGAGCCCGATGCTGACGACCACCTGGAACCAAGGCAACTACTACAACAACCTCTGCCCCTATCACGACAGCACGTCGGCCCGGTCGGTGACGGGTTGCGTGGCCACCGCCACAGCCCAGGTGATGAAGTTCTGGAACCATCCCACGACGGGTTACGGCAGCAATACTTACACCAGCAGCCGCACGAGGAACGGCATCCATTACGAGTTCCCCAACTTGACGGCCAACTTCGGCGCCACCACCTACGACTGGAGCAACATGCCCAACGCCCTCACCTCGGCCAGCAGCACGACGCAGGTGAACGCAGTGGCGACGCTGATGTACCACGTGGGCGTGGCGGTGGAGATGAGCTACAGCCCCGTGGCCAGCGGAGCTCACAACTACAACTACCGTGGCGTCATCGTTCCTTCGTCGCAGACGGCCTTGATGAAGCATTTCAAATACCGTGCCGACATGGCCGCGCTGATGCGTGAGGACTACGGCAACGCGGAGTTCGGCGTCCTGCTGCGTGCCGAACTCGACCAGAACCGCCCGATTCTCTATTCGGGGAGCAATGTGTCGGGTGGCCACAGCTTCGTGTTCGACGGCTACAACGCCAGCGGCATGTTCCACGTGAACTGGGGCTGGGGTGGCTCGAGTGACGGCTACTTCGTGATGGGTTCGCTGAATCCGGGTGTCGGCGGCATCGGCGGCAACAGCAGCGGTACCTACAATATGGACAATGTGGCCCTGATAGGCATACGGCCCCACACCGGCTGGAGCACCACGGGCACCACCACGGTGACCGTCACCACCACGGGCCATGGCTCCGCCACGGGCAGCGGCACCTACAGCTTCGGCGACACGGTGACCATGCTGGCCACCGCCAACAGCGGCTACCGCTTCAAGGGTTGGAGCGACGGCTGCAAGTTCAACCCCCGCGAGATCATCGCCAACGGCGGCAGTTACACCTTCACAGCCGAATTCGAGGCGGTGACGGGCGACACGCTGCATTTCTGCCCGGGCTGGCACAATATCACCAGCTACGGCTACAGCTCGGGCGGCGACAACTACTGGGGTATCCACCTCACGGCCTCGATGCTCAACCCCGACAGCAGCCTCAAGGCGGTGCAGTTTTATGTGACGGAAACTGGCACCTATGATGTGACGATATACAAGGGCACCAACCACAACACGGTGATGCAACGCGACACGGTGACCTTTGTGAGCGGCGACGAGGACCAGTGGCATACGCTGACCCTCACCAATCCTGTGGCGGCCACCAACGACCTGTGGATTATCATGCACTACAGCGGCGCGGGCTATCCCCAGGCGGGCACCTACTACAGCGGTGCCGCGGGGTCGTTCGTCTGCGGTTCCAGTTTGAACGATGCCGCTGCCAGCCGCAAGCTTTCGGCCATGGTGAGAGGTATCTTCTGCTCCTGCATCGCGCCTGTCGATAGTTCGTGCTATCTCACCACCTTCCCCTATGAAGAGACCTTCGACGGGTTGCCCCCTTGCTGGGATATCATCGACTCGAACGCCGACGGCACCACTTGGGGATTCTATAGTTCCGGCGGATATAACGGCTCGTCGTGCATGCGCATCAAATGGGCGAACAACAGCGACGACTGGCTGATGACGCCTCCGATAGCTATCGCTGGCAACTATACTGTGGCGTGGAAAGCACGCATCCACAGCGCGACCTATCCCGAGACCTACCAGGTGCTGTGGTACGACGGCAACACTGCCACGCAGCTCTTCCAAGAGACCTTGAGCTCGACGACGATGGTGGATCGGTCGGTGAACTTCACGGTGCCGGCCACGGGCAGCGGACGCATCGTGTTCCGCTACATCAGTGACGACATGTATTATCTTTACTTGGACAATGTGGTCATCAGCCAGGTGGCACCCACGCCGCAATACACCATTACCACGGCCAGCAACAACAACGCCTGGGGTACGGTGACGGGTGGCGGCACCTATGCTCAGGGAACGCCGATACAGATAGAGGCCATCCCGGCCACAGGGTACCGCTTTGTGCGGTGGCAGGATAACAACACGCAGAATCCGCGGCCGTTCACGGTGACGGCGAACGCGACCTATACCGCCACCTTCGAGCCCATCATCTGCACGGTGTATGTCAGTAGCAACAACACCGATTGGGGCACGGTGACAGGCGGCGGCACGTATCAGTATGGCACCACGTCGGTGACGCTGAGTGCCCAGCCGAATACAGGCTACCATTTTGTGCAGTGGCAGGACGGCAACACGCAGAACATACGCCAGATTACGGTAATCAGCGACACCACCTTCACCGCCACCTTCGAGGCCGATCCAGTGCCGCAATACACGGTGACGGTGACTAGCAACAACAACGACTGGGGCACGGTCAGCGGCGGCGGTATCTTTGCCGAAGGCACGCAGATTGACATCGTGGCCACGCCTCATGAGGGCTACCGCTTTGTGCAGTGGCAGGACGGTGTGACCGACAGCCTACGCACCGTCACGGTGACGGCCGACATCACCTACACGGCCACCTTCGATTCCATCCCGTCAGACCCGCCTACGCCGCAATACACGGTCTCTGTCAACTGTGTCTTCCATGACGGCCACTCTAATGACTACATATCCTCACTCGTCACGGGTGCCGGCATCTACAATGAAGGCGATACCGTCATACTCGAGGGCTTTGTGCAGGGATGCGCCACCAGCCTCGACTTCTGGATTATCGAGACGGGCGACACCATCATGGAAAACCCCTACACCTTTGTCATCCATTCGGACCGTACCATCACCGCTGTCTTTGGCGACTACGGCGGCATCGGCGACGTGGACGGAGCGAGCCTCCGCCTCTGGCCCAACCCCACCAACGGGGTGGTGACCTTGTCGGTGACGGAGCCGGGAGAGGTGAGTGTGATGGATGTGACGGGCCGGACGGTGCTAAAACAGCAAGTGACGGCGGGCGACAACAGAATCGATGTCGGCTCGCTTATTGACGGACTTTACTTTATGAAGATGGGTAGCAAGCACTCATCGTTCATCATCCAACATTAAACCATGCGTTACGAAGTTGATTTTCTGGTAGTGGGTTCCGGCATTGCCGGCCTCAGTTTCGCTCTGAAGGTGGCTCCCTACGGCAAGGTGTGCATCCTGACCAAGGGCGAGGCCAGCGAGGGTTCGACCCGCTATGCACAGGGCGGCATCGCTGCGGTGATGTACGACAGCGACAGTTTCGACAAGCACATACAGGACACCTTGGTGGCCGGCGACGGCATCTGCAACCGCGAAGTGGTGGAGATGACCATCCGCGAGGCTCCCGACCGCATCCGCGAGTTGGTGCAGTACGGGGTGGAGTTTGACCGCGACAGAGGAGGTGACAAGTTCGACTTGCACCGCGAGGGCGGCCACTCGGAGTTCCGTATCCTGCATCACAAGGACAACACCGGCGAGGAGATAGAGCGTGGCCTGCTGGAGGCGGCCCGCCGACATCCGAACATCGAAATCAAGGAGCGCCAGTTTGCCATCGATATCATCACGCAGCACCACCTTGGGCAGCGTGTGACGAAGCACACGCCCGACATCGAGTGCTACGGTGTCTATGCCCTCGACTGCGACACCAACCGCATCGACACATATCTGGCAAAGGTAACCCTGTTGGCCACCGGCGGCATGGGCAATGTGTATAGCACCACCACGACACCCGTCATCTCGACGGGCGACGGAGTGGCGATGGTGCACCGTGCCCGCGGCGTGCTGAGCGACTTGGAGTTTATGCAGTTCCACCCCACGAGTCTCTACAATCCCGCCGAGAAGCCGGCATTCCTCATCACCGAGGCCATGCGCGGAGCCGGTGCGGTGCTGAAAGACCGCGACGGGAAGGAATTCATGCAGAAGTACGACAAGCGATTGAGTCTGGCACCGCGCGACATCGTGGCCCGGGCCATCGACAACGAGATGAAGCTCAGCGGTAAGGACTACCTCTATCTGGATGCCCGCGGCATCGGCAAGAAACAGCTTATCGAGGGCTTCCCGACCATCTATGCCAAGTGCTTGAGCATCGGCATCGACATCACGCGCGACATGATTCCCATCCGGCCGGCGGCGCATTACCAATGTGGCGGTATCAAGGTGGATCGCAACGGCGAGAGTTCCATCCATCATCTCTATGCCGCCGGTGAATGCAGTTGCACAGGCTTGCACGGCGGAAACCGCTTGGCCAGCAACTCGCTGCTCGAAGCCGTGGTCTATGCCCACAACGCGGCAGAATCGGCCGTATCAACGTATCAACAGATTAACTTATCAACCCACCGTCAGGTGCCCGACTGGAATGCAGAAGGGATGGTGCTGAACGAGGAAATGGTGCTTATCACGCAGACCAAGAAAGAATTGCAGGAAATCATGTGGAACTATGTCGGCATTGTGCGTTCGGACTTGCGTCTGCAACGTGCTTTCGACCGTCTGAACCTCATTTTCCGCGAGACCGAGGATTTGTACAACCGCAGTGTGCTCACCGAGCCGCTCAGCGAACTGCGCAATCTCATCGCCTGTGCCTACCTGATTATCAAGATGGCGCGTGCCCGGCGCCAGAACGTCGGTCTGCATTATTCGCTCGATTTGGTGTAGCTTTTATGAAATATTTTTAAAAATATTTTGTGCATTTATTTTTTAATTGTATATTTGCCACAATGATTTAACAACAAATTATTCATCTAAAGTACTAAATACCATGAAAGTAAAAGAAATTATGGCCAACCTGGAGGCCAAACATCCGGGCGAAAACGAGTACTTGCAGGCTGTCCGCGAGGTTCTGGAAACCATCGAGGAAGAATACAACAAGCACCCCGAGTTTGAGAAAGCCAAGATCGTCGAGCGCATTGTGGAGCCCGACCGTATCTTCACCTTCCGTGTGACCTGGGTGAACGACAAGGGCGAGGTTTGCACTAACCTCGGCTACCGCGTGCAGTTCAACGCCGCCCTCGGTGCCTACAAGGGTGGTCTCCGCTTCCATAAGGCTGTGAACGTCTCCATGCTGAAATTCCTCGGCTTCGAGCAGATCTTCAAGAACAGCCTCACCATGCTGCCTCTCGGCGGTGGTAAGGGTGGTTCCGATTTCGACCCC
>JAGCYV010000060.1 GCA_017960605.1 Bacteroidales bacterium
CAACCCTGTTTTTTATTTGGTTGATATTAGTGGATATAATACATTTCTTCCTCTTACACCGATACCGGCACCCTCATTTGTCAGCCGTTCGGTCTCGGTTTCCGCACCTTCCTCCGCCGGGTTGTTGGACTTCACGGTCAACGATATTTATGTGGTGGATGACTATGCCTTTTTCTGCGGGTATGGGGAGATGAAGATAGCCTCCGAGGTTACTGTCGATGTGGCCTTGGTGGGCTATTTCTATCTGCCTGATCTCTTTACCGTAAATGTGCAGATAAACTATTTGATTTTGTACGCCCCCCCTCCTGCCTATAGTTCATATCCCGTCTCATTGGAGCAACTGGTGGCATACAGGTCTGTTTCGGGCTATGATGTGGTGGCTTACGGAGCGAAGATTGATGGTCAAAACCAGGTGGTTGAGATAAAAGGTATCATGTCGTCGCCAGCCAACTTTAGTTGTGCCGATATGCCCTTCATTTCCAATTTTCCATATCCGGACATACTGCAAATTGACGATATCTTCCTTACGAAAAACAACGTGGTTTTTACCGGTCACGACCACAACATCATCACTACCGCCACAAACTATCCGTGGTACATTTTTGGAGGAAAGGGCGACGTTGTTATGGACATATGTGATCCGTGGATAAATCCTAATTATTACCTGCCCAGTGCTGATGAATCCGAGGGATCTGTATTAGGAACCGCATTGGAAGAAGATTCGTTTGCGATGGCTTATGTGCATCCGGACAACATTACCGAAGATAGGACGATTCGTTTGCGGGTGATAGACCCGCTTGCCATGACAAACCCCTATTCTCAGGAGTTTAAATCAGACAAAGGGGAACTTGTGCACAAGATGGTCTATCTGAAGGATGTCGGCACTGTCGATTTGATTGTAGAAGAGCCCAAAGCTACCCGATTCTTCCAGTTGAATCCTTTTGCCACCGCTAACTATAGTTCAGTTTTCTTTGAACTGGGTGGGGCATATCAACGTATCCGGGCCAAGGATGGGGAACATCTCATTTCCTCGTACGGGAACTCGTTCTATATAGATGACCGAACAGCGAATCTGCCCCATTTTAATCAGTCCTGTCCAGCAAACAAGGAGAAGAAAGTTCAGATGATTCCGGAATTGCAACCCAACCAGGCACAATACGGGTCGCTCGTTAACCCTCCTCCTGTTTTGATTCCAGCCCAATCGAGTGATGCAGTACAAATCCATGCCATTACGACAGATTGTTTCTCGTATGAATAAAATCAATGTTATGAAGACCCGATTGTTTTTCATTGTCCTGTTGATGTATGGCCTGATGCCGACGGTGGCACAGCCGGTGGTGCATGTGAACACCCGCGACACTGTGCGCTATGGCGACCCATGGTACACCTTCAAACCCATGCCAACGCTGACGGAGGTTTGGCATGATTATAATGGTTACAGCATTTTATTCACTAACAGGATGAATCATGTTGATCAGGTCTATACATCTGATAAATCTTTGCTTTATGGTATTGCCGTAACCATAGACTCTATTCCGAAAGAGGAATCCAGCGCTTGGCTTCAATGCTGGCGTGGAGTGTATTATCATTTAACCCCACTGCCCTATGATATTGACAGAATCTGTTTTGACAGTGTTCTCTATTCGGACTCTATCAGTACATGGAACCCGCCGTTGGTGAAACAATGCGTGTTTGAGTATCAGATAGGTGAGAGCGGCAATGGCTTTTATAAAAGCACCTTCCCCGCCAACTGTTTCGAATTTTATTTCGATGAACCGCTTCGGCTTATTCCACAGGATACGTTTCTTATCGGAGGGTATACCTACATCACTTCTTCAGCGCAGAGAGTACAATTTGCCGACTATTGCGGTATTGATGGGTCGGCAAGTCAAAGTTGGATGCAAATAGGACAAACTCACTCTTCCGGTATCTGCCATATTGGAGATACGTCCGGGTACTTTTACGACCACAACACAAACTATGTAGGTTCTGATTATGATTATTATTGTAACTATAATCGGTCATACTGCCATATTTGGGGGATGGTGTTCCCCATCACGGAGTTGAGATGCACCAAGCCGTGGGGGCTGGAGGTGGATTCGGCGTCGCGGATGGTGAGGTGGGACCACGATGCCGATGGGGTGCTGTTTCAGTTGTCGCTGTGCGCCGAGGGTACGCTACCCGACAACGGATACATCGTCACTACCGCCGACACGATGATTTCCTTTGCGGCGATGCCATCGCTGTCGCCCGACACGGTGTATCGCCTATACCTCCGCAAGCAGTGCGACTTCAGCACCTCGCGGGCTGCCACGGTCTGGAGCGACTGGTGCGAGCCTGTCGTGCTCAACCGCAATGCCGGAGGAGCAGAAGGGATACCGGAGGTTGGAATGGAGAAGGTGAAAATCTATGCCGAGGAGGGCCGCATCGTGGTGGAGGGAGCCGAAGGGATGGAGGTGAGAGTGTATGACGTGAAAGGCAGCCAATTGGCCAACCGCGACTTGCCTGCCGGCGTGTATATGGTGCATGTCGGCGACCTTCCGGCCCGCAAAGTTGTGGTGGTGAGGTAGGGAATACCGTAGGCTGTACTTTTTTGCGGAAGGATTTGCGGGATTCAAAAAAAAGTTGTATTTTTGCAAGTCTAAGATTCACCCCAAAGTGGGGTGAAGTGATTGTGTAATAGAGAATAAGGATATATATGACCCAAAGAAAGATAGAGCCTTGCAAGGTGAATGTGTCGTCGGAGACGGGACGGTTGCGGGCGGTGTTGCTGCACCGGCCGGGTGTGGAGATAGAGCGGATGACGCCGTTGAATGCGGCTCATGCTTTGTATAGCGACATCTTGAACAAGCCTATTGTGGATAGCGAGTACCACTATTTCAGCGGTGTGCTGGAGAAGTGGGCTGACGTCTATTATGTGGAGGATATTCTCGAGGAGTTGCTGAAGGATAGCGAGGTACGTAGGCATCTGGTGGAGAGGTCAGTGATGAGTGATAAGTGTGAAGTGTTGAGTGAGCGGTTGATGGAAATGGATGCCGCCGAGTTGGCGCGGGTGCTGATAGAGGGGTATGAGGACCCCAAGTGGCCGCGTACTTGCGGAGAGCAATCATTGATGGACGAGAATCGGTATCTGTTGAAGCCGTTGTACAATTTGTTTTTCACCCGCGACGCTTCGAGCACGGTGTATGACCGTGTGTTGGTGAACTCGATGAGTTTCGAGGTGAGGGAGCGTGAGACGCTGATATACGAGGCTGTCTTCAAGGATTTCTTCAAGGTGGAGCGGATGAATGCAATGGCGTGGGACCGCGACGCGCGGACGGAGGGGGGTGATGTGCAGATTGCAGCTCCGGACCTGCTGTGCATCGGTGAGGGTATCCGTACGAACAGGAAGGGTATCGAGTATCTGGCGCAGACTTTCTCAAAGGAACGCCCGAAGTTCCATATCTTGGTGCAGGAGCTGCCGAAGAGTCCGGAGAGTTTCATCCATCTGGATATGGTGTTCACGTTCTTGGGCAGGCACCAGTGCATGGCTTTCGAGCCGATGCTGAAGAAAACAGGCCTCTTCGCCGGCAAGGACACTACGCTGATAACCATTGATAACGGGAAAATCAGCTACCGAAAGGTGGATAACATGGTAGAGGGCCTGCGAGGCCTGGGCTGGGAGATGGAACCGGTGATCGGCGGCGGAAGCGACCCGTGGGTGCAGCTGCGTGAGCAGTGGCACAGCGGGGCGAACTTCTTCGCGCTGGGTGACGGCAAGGTGATGGGCTACCGCCGCAACACGAAGACGATTGAGGCGCTGGACAAGGCGGGCTTCGCGGTGCTGAAGGCGGAGGATATCGTGGAAGGACGCGTGAACATGGCCGAGTACGAGAAGTTTGTGGCCGCATTCCCGGGCAGCGAGCTGCCGCGGGCGGGCGGCGGCGCCAGGTGCATGACGATGCCGATATGGCGCGATGCACAATAGTAGTTATGAAGACAGTAGTTAAGACAATACGCTAATATTTACTATGAAACAGTATCATTTGGCAAACAACATTATTGGGTGGGTAATCTGCCTGGTAGCCTGTACGGTGTATGTGATGACGGCGGAAGCGACAGCGTCGTGGTGGGACTGCGGCGAGTATATCAGCACCGCTGTGAAACTTGAGGTGGGTCATCCTCCGGGAGGCCCGAGCTTCCAGTTGATAGGCCGTATATTTTCGATGTTCGCAAATCCCGAGACGGCGGCACACGCCATCAATGTGATGAGTGCTGTGTGCAGCGGCTTCACGATTTTGTTCCTTTTCTGGGGTATCACCTTGTTGGGAAAGCATTTGTTGCCTGACCCGAAGAATCCCTCGTTGAAGGACTGGAGGACATGGGGTGTGTTTGCCGCCGGAGTGGTAGGCTCGCTGGCCTACACGTTCAGCGACACCTTCTGGTTCTCGGCTGTGGAAGGCGAGGTGTATGCGATGAGCAGCTTCTTCACGGCGTTGGTGTTCTGGGCCATCCTGAAGTGGGAAGAGCAGAGCGAGGACCCGCGGAGCCTGCGGTGGCTGATACTGATCAGCCTGCTGGTGGGCATCGCCATCGGCGTGCATCTGCTGAACCTGCTGACGGTGCCGGCTATCTTCTATGTTGTATATTTCAAGAAATGGGAGAAAACGACGTGGAAGGGCTTCCTGCTGACGGGTGTGCTGAGCATTGTAACACTGGGCATCATTCTGTGGGGTATCATCCCGGGTATTGTGAATGTGGATTCGGCGGTGGATGTGTTCTTTGTGAATACATTGGGTCTGCCGTTTAACAGCGGCACCGTGTTCTTCTTTGTATTGCTGGCCGCCGCGGTGGTGTGGGGCCTGTGGTTCACGCACAAGAAGAACAAACCGGTCATCAATGCCGCCATCCTGGGTTTTGCCATGCTGGTGATAGGCTATTCGACTTTCTTCATTCTTGTGATTCGGGCCAACACAAACACGCCTCTGAACGAGAACGCGCCGAAGGACGCGGTGGCGATGCGTGCCTATCTGGGACGAGAGCAGTATGGCTCGACGCCGCTGCTGACGGGGCAGTTCTACACGGCCGGCCGTCCCATCGGTGTGGAGGACGGATACACGAAATACATCCGCGGCAAAAGTGACAAAGGCAAGGACCGCTATATTGTGGCCGCCCATGCGCAGAAATACAAGTACCGCGAGCAGCACACGGGTGTGTTTCCCCGTATGTGGAGCGACGACAACAGCCGTCAACACCCGAAGTACTACGAGTTGTGGGCAGGCAAGGTCTATGGCGACCAGAAGCCTACGAGTGCGCAGAACCTGAAGTTCTTCAACCGTTATCAACTGGGATGGATGTACTGGCGCTACTTTATGTGGAACTTTGCAGGCCGTCAGAACGACGAGCAGGGCCACTATTTTAACGACGACGGTACTCGCGACTACCTGAACGGCAACTGGATCAGCGGCATCAAGTTCATTGACGAGGCTCGATTGGGACCGCAGGACAACCTGCCGCAGCACATGGAGCAGAACAAGGCCAGGAACAGGTACTACATGCTGCCGTTGATTCTGGGTTTGATTGGCTTGGTGTATCACCTCCGCAAGCATCCGAAGGACGCCTTCATCGTGTTTATCATGTTCTTCATGACCGGATTGGCCATTGCCGTCTATCTGAACATGCCGCCGCGTCAGCCTCGTGAGCGCGACTACGCTTTTGTGGGTTCGTTCAGCTTCTATGCCATCTGGATAGGTTTGGGCGTGATGGGACTGGCGGAATGGATCAGCAGCATTTTCAAGGAGAAGAAGGAGAAGGCTTACAAGGTGGCGTTGCCTGTGGTCTTTGTGGCCACAATGGCAGGAGTACCCTGCCTGATGGCCGCCGAGAACTGGGACGACCACGACCGTTCGGAGAAGTATGCCGCACGTGACTTCGCCCAGAACTACCTGAAGAGCATCAACAACAACGGCATCCTGATTTCCTTCGGCGACAACGATACCTTCCCACTCTGGTACGCTCAGGAGGTGGAGGGCACGCGGACGGATGTGCGCATACTGAACTTCACCCTCTCGGGTATGTACTGGTATGTGGAGCAGCTGTACAACAAACTCTATGAGAGCGAGCCGCTGCCGTTCACACTGCCCAAGGAGTTCTATGGATTGGGCAAGGATGCCTTCTATGTGATGGACAATTCGGCCGACTATCTGGAGGTGACCGACGTGCTGGGACTGCTGCGCGACTATCCGGAACGCTTCACCCTGCGTGACCAGCGGACAGGTGAGGAGATGCGCTACATCCCGACCAAACGCTTCAAGATAACGCTTGATATTCCCGCACTGGTTGAGGCTGGTGTTATCCCCGAGTCGATAGCCGAGCAGGTGCCCGGCGAGATTCGTTGGGAGATTGGCAAGCAGATTCTCTACCGTCACGAGATGATGCTGATAGACATCATCGGCACCAACAAGTTCATGCGTGACATCAATATCATGAACCCCAATACGGCCGGAATCCCCGAGATTTATCCGCCGGTGCGCAACTACATCGTGCAGGACGGCATGAACTACAAGTTCCTGCCTTATCCGCGCCGAGAGCGATACACCGACCGTACGGCCGACTACTTCATTGACGGAGTGGATGGCGAACCGCTGAAATGGGGTAACCTGAACAGCGATATCTATGTCGATCCCATCAGCATGAACATGTCGGTGGTGCAGCGTCAAAGCATGACGACAGTGGCTTACTACGAGGCCGAGAAGGGTAATCTGGACAAGGCCCGCAAACTGGTGGATTTGACTCAGGAGATGTTCCCCGCCAAGAACTTCCCGCACGACGTCTATTCGGTGTATATCTACATCGGCAATGGGGCGTATGTGGATGTGGTGGAACTCTACCGCAAGCTTTACGGAGAAGAGGAAGCCATTGCCCTTTGGGAGGACGCTTTCCGCTATTATGATGAGGAAATTGCCTACCTGAAGCGCTTCAAAGGAGAGAAGGTGCAGGGCGTGCGCAGCAAGTTGCAGAGCGACCTGCAGGTGATGGGTCTGCTGGGTGAGATTGCCCAGGTGACCTTGAAGAACGAAGAGTTGGTGGCAAAGACCTCGGCTGTATTGGGACAATATGAATAGGAACAAGATGGCCAGGCAGGAGAAACCCAAGACGAGGAAATACACCCTCACGCTCAGCGAGCTTGAGGTACGCCGTCTGACAGCCTATGCCGAAGACAGCGGCATGGACCGGCCGGCGGCACTTCACCGCATCGTGAGTCAGGTGTTGAGGCAGTACGATTGTGCACCTGCCCGTGAGCACGACAAACGTCAGCTTGGCCTCTTCGATTCTGTGCAGATAGACATCTTTAACAACACATCAAAGGCGAACCAATCATGAAGAAACTGTTTCGAATACTGGTGACGGCGTTGCTGGTGGCCCTTCCGCTTGCAGGTCATGCAGAAGAGAAGGAGTCGTTCGACTCGGGCTCGATTATCATCGGCCACGTCACCGACGCCCATTCGTGGCACATGTTCGACTACAAGACAAAAGACGGCGCCGAGCATGCTGTGGCCATTCCTTTGCCGGTGATTCTCATCAATGACGGCAGGGTGGATGTGTTCATGTCCTCGCGGTTCCATCACGGCCACGCCGACTACAAGGGCTATCGTCTGGTCGGCGGTGGTGTTGAGAAAGAGGAGATCGTTTGTGTCGATGCCGAAGGCAATTTGACAGGAGCAAAACCCATTGACCTGAGCATCACCAAGACCTCGGCTGCCATCATGATTGCCGTGGTGTTGTTGCTGGTAATTGTCTTTATCGCCCGTGCAGGCTACAAGAAACGCCCCAATCAGGCCCCCAAGGGATTGCAGAGCCTGGTGGAGATGATGGTGGTCTTTGTGCGTGACAGTATTGCCAAGCCGATGATTGGGGAGGGTAAGTATCAGCGCTATCTGCCCTATCTACTGACGCTTTTCTTCTTTATCTTCTTCTGCAACATCTTGGGTCTGATTCCCTTCTTCCCGGCAGGTGCCAACATCACTGGCAACATCGCGGTGACGGCCACCTTGGCGGTGATTACTTTCTTGATTACTAATATCAGCGGTAACAAGCATTATTGGGTTGATATCTTCAATACCCCCGGTGTTCCGGCGTGGTTGAAGATATTTCCCTTGATGCCTGTCGTCGAGCTGGTGGGTGTGTTTACCAAGCCTGTGGTGCTGATGATTCGACTTTTCGCCAACATGACGGCCGGCCATATCGTCATCCTCGGCTTCATCGTCATTATCTTCATTCTCAGCAACCTCTTCGGTGCCGCTGTGGGCGGAGCCGTCAGTGTGGTGAGCGTCTTTTTCAGTGTCTTTATCTCGCTGCTCGAATGTCTGGTGGCCTACATCCAGGCCTTCGTATTCACCATGCTCACGGCCCTTTACATCGGTATGGCCGTCAGCGAGCCGCAACATGCTGAATAGTTTAGGAATTTGTAAACCCAATAAATCATCTATACCCATGAAAAGTATCAAAGATGTCAATTTCGCAGGCCGTAAGGTGCTGCTTCGCGTGGACTTCAACGTCCCTATGAACGACCAGAAGCAGATTACCGACGACACCCGTATGCGCGAGTCGATGCCCACCATCGAAAAACTGCTGAAGGATGGCGCCGCCATCATCATCATGGCCCACTTCGGCCGTCCCAAGAAAGGTGGCTTTGAGCCGGAATTGACCCTCGAGCCTGTGGCCAAATACCTGGAGACCCTCGTCAACCGTCCTGTGAAGTTCACGCAGGAACTCCTCGGCAGCGGCAAACCCGAGGCAATGGCCAAAGAGCTGAAGGGTGGTGAAGTGATGCTCCTCGAGAACATCCGCTTCTATCCCGAAGAGACCAAAGGCGGCGAGGACCTCGCCCGCCAGCTGGCTGCCCTCGGCGACTGTTACATCAACGACGCCTTCGGTGCCGCCCACCGCGAGCATTCCTCCACGGCCGTAATAGCAAAATTCTTCCCCAACGACAAATACTTCGGCTTCCTCATGGAGAACGAGGTGCGCAATCTTGAGAAACTGATGCAGAACCCGCCGCGTCCTTTCACCGCCATCATCGGCGGCAGCAAGGTGAGCAGCAAGATTGGCATCCTCGAGAACCTGCTAGACAAGGTCGATAACATGATAATCATCGGCGGCATGCGTTACACCTTCACCAAATCCCTCGGTGGTAAGATTGGCAACAGCATCTGCGAGGACGACAAGCTCGACCTGGCCCGCGAACTCATGCGCCGCATGGATGAGAAGGGCGTGAAATACTATCTGCCCGTCGATAGCGTCATCGGCGACAAGTTCGGCAACGACGCCAACACTCAGATTGTCCCCTCCGGCGAGGTGCCCGACGGCTGGGAGAGCATGGACTGCGGCCCCGAAAGTTGCAAGTCCATCCACGACATCGTGATGAATAGCAAGACCATCCTCTGGAACGGTCCTGCCGGTGTATTCGAACTCGAGACCTTTGCCAAGGGCACCAAGGCCATCGCCCAGAGCGTGGCCGAGAGCTGCAAGCAGGGCTGCTTCGCCGCCGTGGGCGGTGGCGACAGCGTGGCTGCCGTCAAGCAGATGGGTATCGCCGACCAGATGAGCTACGTCTCCACCGGTGGCGGTGCCATGCTCGAATACCTCGAAGGCAAGGTCCTCCCCGGCATCAAGGCTATCAAGGATTGATGGCTCGACGACCAGACGGGAGTCAAGGCATCAATACTATGGCGCATTTTTTGCCGATAACACTTGACGAGGTGAAACGCCTCGGCTGGGACATGGTCGATATAGTGCTCGTCACGGGCGATGCCTATATCGACCATCCCTCTTTTGGTACCGCCGTCATCGGACGCACACTGGAGGCGGCGGGCTATCGTGTGGCCGTCATTCCGCAGCCCAACTGGAGGGATGACCTACGCGACTTCCGCAAGTTCGGCCGTCCGCGCCTTTTCTTCGGTGTCACCAGCGGTGCCATGGATTCCATGGTGAACCACTATACCGCCGCGCGTCGCCTGCGTCACGACGATGCCTACACCCCCGGCGGACAGGCAGGATTCAGGCCCGACCGCGCCACCTACGTCTATTCCCGCATCCTCAAGCAACTGTATCCCGATGTGCCGGTCGTCATCGCCGGCATCGAGGCTTCCATGCGCCGTCTGGCCCACTACGATTACTGGGACGACAAACTGTTTCCCAGCATCCTGATGGACACTCCCGCTGACCTGCTCAACTACGGCATGGGCGAGCGTACCACCCTCAAAATTGCCCGTCTTCTCGACGAGGGCAAAGGCATCGAGGCCTGCTGCAGCCTTCCCCAGGTGGCCTATAGAATTGAAAATTCAAAATTGAAAATTGAAAATTCAATAGAACTGCATAGCTTCGAGGAGTGCATCAAAAGCAAACGTGCCGAGGCCGAGAACTACCACATCATCGACAGGGAGAGCAACAAGATAGAGGCCGCTACGCTGGTGCAGCGCCACGGCGACCGCTATGTGGTGGTCAATCCACCCGAGCCGCCCATGACGACCGACGAGATAGACGCCAGCTTCGACCTGCCCTATACCCGTCTGCCGCACCCGAAATATAAGAAACGCGGTTCCATTCCCGCCTTCGAGATGATACGCTGGAGTGTGAACACCCACCGCGGCTGCTTCGGCGGTTGCTCCTTCTGCACCATCAGTGCCCACCAGGGCAAGCAGATAGCAAGCCGCAGCGAAACGTCAATACTGTGTGAAGTCGATGCAATCACTGCCGACCCCGACTTCCACGGCGTCCTCACCGACCTCGGCGGCCCGTCGGCCAACATGTGGCGCATGAAGGGACGAAACCCCGAGCTCTGTCGCAAATGCAGCCGCTACAGCTGCTCGATGCCCACCATGTGCAAGAACCTCGACAGCGACCATCGGCCCATGATAGGACTACTGCGCAAGGTGAACGCTAACCCCAAAGTAAAGCATCTCTATGTCGGCAGCGGCATCCGCTGCGACCTTTTCACCGAGGACAACGGCGGCTGGCAATACTTCCGCCAGGTGGTTGTTGGTCACACTTCCGGCCGACTGAAGGTGGCACCGGAACACACCTCCGACCATGTACTGGCGTTGATGCGCAAACCCTCGTTCAGCCTTTTCAAGGAGACCAAACGCCGCTTCGACGAGATATGCAAGCAGGCGGGGCTCCGTTACCAGCTTATCCCTTACTTCATCAGTTCGCATCCCGGCTGCCGTCTGCAGGATATGGCCGACTTGGCCGTGCAGATGAAGCAGATGGGCTACCGACTGGAACAGATTCAGGACTTCACGCCTACGCCCATGACACTCAGCACTGAGATGTACTATACCGGCATCGACCCCGCCACCATGCAGCCCGTCTATGTCGCTACCACCCCCGCCGACAAGGCCGACCAGCGTCGTCTTTTCTTTTTCTACAAGTCCGAGGCCAAAGGTGAAATTATTCATTCCCTGCGTCGTTCCGGCAATGAAAAGTATGTCGAAAAGTTGTTTGAGGGTAGTGGTAATGGTGTTGGAAAACAGTATTTTAAAAGAAAATATTGAAAAATATTTTGCCAGTTCCAAAAATGTTCGTACTTTTGCACCCACTTTCGGCAAGAGAAAATGCCCCAAGTGACACACCAACTGCCGCATTCGTCTAGTGGTCCAGGACATCTGCCTCTCACGCAGAAGATCATCAGTTCGACTCTGATATGCGGTACAAAGCCTCCCAAAGCAGGGAGGCTTTGTAGTTTATGCCTCTGGAGCAGGCATACTCAGGAAACCTACCCAGGTGCTCGGTGACACGCGTCCGTCCGGATGGCCGCTGAAAGCGTAGAGATGCACCGCTTGTCCGGCAAAGTCGTGAGGCAGTTCCACTACCGCCACGCCGCTGCTCAAGGGTTGAGGTCCCGACAAATGGCTTTCTTCCATGGCCGGCGCATAGGCCTGCAGGAACACGATGCTGCCGTGTGCCGATGGTGCCGAAGTTGTCACCGTCACCTCCACCCGCAGCGGCGCTGTCAGCACGGGCTGGCCGTAGGAGGCTGCCGCCAGCGGGCCGCATGCCACTTGCAACGCGCCGTAATCCACTCCATCGGAGCATGCCGCCTCGCGGTTGAGGCTGAGGAAGAGGTGATAGGCGGTTGTGTCGCGCAGGTGGGCTTCCAAGGCCAGGCCTGTACGCAACTCGTACTTCATGCGGGCCGCCATATGCGACAACGTGCCAAAGGCCGACCGCCCCTGTTGCTGAGCCGTCGTCCGTGGATTGTGCACTTTCCCGAGGGCGCGGACGCGCTGTTTCCCGTTCGTTACATAATAGACCCGTCCGCCGACCGTGCCGTGGAGGAGCCCCAAAGTTCCGTTGTTGAATATTGCCATGGTTTGAATGTTTTGTTGGTTTGTCGATATACAATATAAGGCCGTTTTGCCCCAATGCCCCAAATCGTTCCCTAAAGTAAGCATTTGTCATCTAAAGTAAGCATTTGTCACCATTCGCTCCCTCCCTTTCTCCTCCGTTTCTCTTCCATTTCCGCACCGTTGTCCCTCCGTTCGCCGACGGAGTTGTGACGGAGGTGAGACGGAGGTGAAACGGAGGTGAGACGGAGTTGATGGCGAGGCAATGGGGATCGAGGGAATGGAGAATTGACCTTCAAATAGGCTGGGCTTTTCCCCGGGAAGGCAGGAATGGCCGCCAAATGTCCGAGCGTTTTTCAATGGTAAATGGGTGATAATTTGCGCTGTGCGCATTTAATTATTACGGGTGGGTGTGTATGTCGGGAAAAAAGTGTAAATTTGCACCCTGAAACAGGGTGGCCGGAATGACGGTTTGACTATGGGACGCTATTTTATACACTTGGCTTATAACGGTGCTAATTTCAACGGCTGGCAGACGCAGCCGGGACTGCCGACGGTGCAGTTGACGCTGGAGTCGGCGCTATCGACACTGCTGCGGCAGAAGATTGCCGTGGTGGGTTGCGGCCGCACGGATACGGGTGTGCACGCCAGCGACTTCTACGCCCACTTCGATGCCGAAGGTGATGTCGATTGCGGCCAGCTGGTGTTCAAGCTCAACAACCTGCTGCCGCCGGATATAGCCATCTTCGACATCTTCCCGGTGGCCGACAATGCCCATGCGCGCTTCGACGCCATCGCGCGCACCTACCAGTATCACGTCAGCGATCGCCGTCTGCCGTTCCGCCAGGGGCAGTACTGCCGCATATACTTCCGTCCCGACATCGACAAGATGAACGAGGCGGCGCGGGTGCTGATGGAGTACGAGGACTTCACCTCCTTCGCCAAGCTGCATACGCAGGTGAAGACCAACATCTGCCACCTGACCCATGCTGAATGGACCGAAGAGGAGGGCGGCTGGGTCTTCACCATACGCAGCAACCGATTCCTGCGCAATATGGTACGCTCGGTGACGGGCACACTGCTCGACGTGGGGCGCGGCAAACTCTCCATCGACGGCATGCGCGAGATCATAGAGAAGAAAGATCGCTGTGCGGCAGGTGTCAGCATGCCGGCATGCGGGCTGTTCCTCACCAAAGTGGAATACCCGGGGGAAATGAAAAATGAAAGTTGAAAAATATGAAGTATATCGAGGTTAGTTTTACTATGGACGATACCAGCCTCTGGCGCGACATGCTGGTGGATACCCTCGGCAACGAAGGGCCGTATGAGAGTTTCGTGGAGACGAAAGACGGCTTGCAGGCCTATGTGCAGGAGCCGAAATACGACCCGCTGTGGCTGGCCGCCACGGTGCAGGCTTTCCCTGTGCCGCTGCGGTACAAGGTCGCAGAGATGGAGGACAAAGACTGGAATGAGGAGTGGGAGAGAGGCCACCAGGCTGTGCTTGTGGAGTATGACGGCGGCACCGTCTGGGTGCGTGCGCCGTTCCATCCCCATCGCAACGACGTCAGCTATGAGCTCATCATAGAGCCCAAGATGAGCTTCGGCACCGCTCATCACCCCACCACATACATGATGCTCAGCTATGTGGCTGAATTGGATGTGATAGGGAAGCGTGTGCTTGACATGGGCTGCGGTACCGCTGTGCTGGGCATCTTGGCCAAGATGCGCGGCGCTGCCTATGTGGAAGGTGTAGATATCGACGAGTGGGCCTTCAACAACGCTCGTGAGAATGCAGCTTCGAACGGAGTGGAACTCACCCTCAAGTTGGGCAATGCTACCACGCTACAGGGCAATTTCGATGTCATCATCGCCAACATCAACCGCAACATCCTACTGAACGACATGGAACGCTATGCCGCAGTGCTCAACCCGGGCGGCACGCTGTTGCTCAGCGGTTTCTATGAGGCCGACGAGGGTGCCCTTGTGGCCAAGGCCAAAGGAATCGGCATGAGTCTGGCAAGCAAGAAGATTCGGGATGGTTGGGCCGCTTTGCAGTTAAGAAGATGATAGTTTGTATTGCTGAGAAGCCGAGTGTGGCGAGGGAGATCGCCAAGGTGTTGGGTGCCAATGCCTCGCATGACGGTTACCTGGAGGGCAACGGCTATCAGGTCACCTGGACCTACGGACACCTCTGCACCCTCAAGGAACCGCAGGACTACACCGACTACTGGAAAAGGTGGGATTTGTATGCGCTGCCGATGATACCGCCTCGGTTCGGCATCAAACTGATTGAGAACGACGGCTACAAGAAACAGTTCGCCGTCATCGAACGCCTGATGCAGGCCGCCGAGGGCATCGTGAACTGTGGCGATGCCGGGCAGGAGGGTGAACTCATCCAGCGGTGGGTGATGCAGAAGGCCAAGGCTACCTGTCCAGTGCAACGCCTGTGGGTGAGCAGCCTCACCGAAGAAGCTATCCGCGAGGCCTTCGCCAACCTCAAGCCGCAGGAGGAGTACCAGAGTCTGTATGAGGCGGGTCTCTGCCGTGCCATCGGCGACTGGCTTCTCGGCATGAACGCCACCCGTCTCTACACTCTCCGGTTCCGTCAGGATCCCAAGCAGGTGCTCAGTATCGGACGTGTGCAGACCCCCACGCTGGCCATGATTGTGAAGCGCCACTTCGAAATCAAGAACTTCAAGCCGCAGAAATACTGGATTCTCAGCACCGTATATCGCAACGTTGTATTTAACTCCACCAAAGGCAAGATTGCCAAACCCGAAGAGGGCGAGAAGGCGATGGCCGCCATCAAGGGCAAGGATTTTACCGTCACCGATATACAGCAGAAAGCCGGCACCGAGGCACCTCCTCGGCTGTTCGACCTCACCTCTCTCCAGGTGGAGTGCAACAAGAAGTTCTCTTTCTCGGCCGACGACACATTGAAACATATCCAGAGCCTCTACGAGAAGAAACTCACCACTTATCCCCGTGTGGATACCACCTACCTCAGCGACGATGTCTATGCCAAATGCCCGCAGATTCTTCAGGGCATCGTCCCCTATGCTCCGTTGGTGCAGCCGCTAATGGGCAAGAAACTGAAAAAGAGCAAGAAGGTGTTCGATAGTTCGAAGGTGACCGACCACCACGCCATTATTCCCACGGGCATGAACCCGCAGAATGTCAGTCTCACGCTTGATGAGAAGCGGGTCTATGATCAAGTGGTGCGACACTTTATCGCGGTCTTTTACCCCGACTGCAAGTTCAGTACCACCACGGTGCTCGGTGAGGTGGAGGATGTGGAATTCAAAGCCACCGGCAAGCAGATACTCGACGAAGGCTGGCGTGTGGTCTTCGGTGGACGCGACACCACCTCCGACGACGAAGCGAAGAAAGACGACGAGGAACAGGTGCTTCCCAAGTTCGACAAGGGAGAGCATGGTTCCCATGAACCTTCCCTCACCGAGAAACAGACCACGCCCCCCAAACCCTACACCGAGGCTACGCTCCTCCGTGCCATGGAAACGGCAGGCAAGACTGTCGAAAATGAAGAGTTGCGTGATGCCTTAAAGGCCAACGGCATAGGTCGCCCCTCTACCCGTGCCGCCATCATCGAGACCCTCTTCAAACGACAGTACATCAGCAAGGTGCGCAAAAGCCTTGAACCCACCCCCACAGGCATCGCCCTCATCGGTGTCATTCAGGAGGAACTGCTCAAAAGTGCCGAGCTTACAGGTCAGTGGGAGAAGAAGTTGCGCGACATAGAGGCGCATAAATACGACGCCCGCCAATTCATCGAGGAGCTCAAGCAGCAGACGTCCCAGCTGGTGCAGCAGGTGCTGGCCGACGGCAGCCGCCGGATGACCTACTGAACTTTTTTATTTAAGTTATATAATAAATCTCGCAATCGGTCGTTAAAGTCTTACCATGATTGCCGAGAATATATTGCATATCAAAGAGCGGCTGCCCGAAGGGGTGCAGCTGGTGGCGGTGAGTAAACTGAAGCCCGTGGAGGATATCATGGAGGCTTACCGTGCCGGCCAGCGTGCCTTTGGTGAGAACTATGCCACCGAGTTGCGCGACAAGGCCGCTGTGTTGCCCAAGGACATCGAATGGCACTTCATCGGCCACCTGCAGGGCAAGCAGTTGAAATATTACATTCCTTTTGTGAGTATGATTCACGGGGTCGATAGTGTGGAACATCTGGAAGAGGTGGAGAAGGCTGCCGCCAAAGCGGGGAGGGTGGTTGATGTGCTGCTGCAGGTGCATGTGGCCCAGGAGGAGACCAAGTTTGGATTCGTGCCGGAGGAATTGGAAAATTTTCAATTTGTGAGGATCTGCGGGGTGATGGGAATGGCTAGCAATACCTCCGACGAGGAAAGGGTACGTGCCGACTTCCGACATATCAGGAAAGTGTTCGACACCCTCAAGGCTGGCCCCTTCGCCGGCAAGCCCGAGTTCAAGGAGGTCTCTATGGGAATGAGTCACGACTGGCCGGTGGCCGTCGAAGAGGGCTCGACCTTGGTGCGCCTCGGTACCAGCATTTTCGGGGCGAGAAACTATCCGGTGAAAAGTTGAGAATTAAGAACTAAGATATGGAAAAGAAAAATATAAAACATGCGGTTATTTCCTATGTGCTCATTACGGTGGGCATATTGATCTATACTTTTGCATGGTCGGCCTTCATGCTGCCGGCGAAGATAGTGGGCGGCGGCGTCAGTGGTATCTCGTCGGTCCTCAACATCGCTGTGGGTATTCCGTTGCCCATCGGTGTGCTGAATTTCATCATCAACGGCATCCTGTTGGCCGTGGGCTTCAAGGTGCTGGGCTCAAAGTTCGGGGTGGGTACCATTTATGGTATCGTGATGAGTTCGCTGGCATTTATCCTGTGGCAGCAAGTGCTGCATGTAGAAAATCTCTTTGATGTGTCTCAGTTCGGTGATTTCATGTGCGCCATCATCGGCGGTGCCTTGTGCGGCGGCGGTATCGGTCTCACCTTCGCCATGGGAGGCAACAGCGGTGGCACCGACATCATCGCCCTCATCATCAACAAGTATCACAATGTGTCGCCTGGCAAGGTCATTTTATACCTCGATATCTTTATCATTGGCAGTTCCTACTTCGTGTCGCATCGGGTTGAGAACGTCATCTTCGGCTATATCGTCATGGTCACTATGACCTATGTGCTCGATATGGTGCTCGACGGAAACAAGCAGAGCTATCAGGTGATGGTCTTCTCCTCGAAAAACGACGAGATAGGGGAGGCGGTGACCAAGGAGGTGGGCCGCGGTGCCACGTTGCTCGACGCTGAGGGTTGCTTCACCAAGCAGCCGCAAAAAGTGCTTATCATCATGGTGCACCGTACCGACAAGCCGCACGTGATGCAGATTATCCACCGTATCGATCAGAACGCCTTCATCAGCGTCAGCAAAGCCCAAGGCGTTTATGGCAAAAATTTTGAAAAGTTGAAACTATGAAACTCATATCTCCTTCGTTGCTCAGTGCCGACTTTGGCAACCTCCAGCGTGACATCGAGATGCTCAATGCCTCGGAGTGCGACTGGCTGCATGTCGATGTGATGGATGGTCTTTTTGTGCCCAACATCAGTTTTGGCCAACCTATCGTGAAACATATCAAGAAGCACGCCCGCAAGCCTCTGGATGTGCACCTGATGATAGAAGACCCCGGGCGCTATGTGCAAGACTTCCGTGATGCCGGTGCCGATATCCTCACCATTCACTATGAAGCTTGCCGCCACCACGACCGTGTGCTGCACGCCATCCACGATGCCGGTATGCAGGGTGGGGTGGTGCTCAATCCCTCGTCGCCGGTGAGCTTGTTGGAGGATGTAGTGCAACTCTGCGACGTGGTATTGCTGATGAGCGTCAATCCGGGCTTCGGCGGACAGAAGTTCATCGAAAATACCTACAACAAGGTGCGTCAGTTGAAGGATATGTGCCAGCGCAAGAATCCCCAATGCCTCATCGAGGTTGATGGCGGTGTCAATTTACAGAATGCCCCCTTGCTCTTCGATGCTGGTGCCGATGTGTTGGTGGCCGGTAACGCTGTTTTCAAAAGCGACGACCCGAAAAAGACCATACATGAAATGAAACAATGACGCGACCGCGGCTCATCATCGCTCCTGGCAAGGAAAAAGCCATTCTGCGCCACCACCCATGGATTTTCTCGGGTGCGGTGAGTCGTGTGGAGGGAAACCCTCAGGAGGGAGATTTGGTCGATGTGATTGATGCCCGTGGCCAATGGATGGCCGTGGGTCATTATCAGCCAGAGAGTATTATCTGCAAGGTGCTTTCGTTTGAGTCTGCCGATATTAACGAGTGCTTTTTCCGTCAGCGTTTGCAATCCGCCATTGCCTATCGTGAACGTCTGGGATTCTTCAATGACCGAGAGACTAATGTGTTCCGTCTGGTACATGCCGAAGGGGACCATTTTCCCGGGTTGGTGTGCGACTGGTACAACGGGGTATTGGTCATGCAGGCCCACTCGGTCGGTATGTACCGCTTATTCCCCATGCTGACGCAGCTGTTTGTGGAATTGCTGGAGCTGTATGATATCCAGTCAGTTTTCGACAAGAGCAGTGCTACCGTTCCCGGAGGAACCTCTGACGGCTATCTGTGGGGAAATGAACCTCAGGAGTGGGAAATCGTAGAAAGCGGCAACCGTTTGCTCATCAACTTCTTTGAAGGACAGAAAACGGGCTTCTTTATCGACCAGCGCGAGAACCGTCGCTTGGTTCAAGATTTGGCGAGAGGCCGACATGTGCTCAACTGCTTTGGCTACACCGGAGGTTTTTCTTTGGCAGCCCTCCGCGGTGGTGCCGAGTATGTGGAGACCATCGATATCAGCAAAAAAGCCATTGAACTATGCAATCGCAATGTGTCCCTTAACTTGGGCCCTGATGCCCCTCATAAAGGAACCGTCGCTGATGTGCTGCAATACATTCAGACAATCAAGAAATCAGACAATCAGGCATTCGATTTTATTATTTTGGACCCGCCTGCTTTCGCCAAGAATCACCGTTCTCTGCAACAAGGGCTGAAGGGTTACCGCACCATCAACCAAAGGGCTATGGAGGCATTGCCTTCGGGCGGACTGCTAATGACTTTCAGTTGTAGTCAGGCCGTCTCGAAAGAGGACTTCCAGACGATGGTCTTTACAGCGGCAATGAATGCCCACAGAAAAGTCCGTGTCGTGAGGCAACTGCCCCATGCGATGGATCATCCCGTCAGTATCAACCATCCCGAAGGAGAGTACCTCAAAGGTCTTCTGCTAGAGGTGGAATAACAATAGAAAAACAACAGGTTAAACATACAACCCATGAAAACGAAAAGAATCATCCTGCTGGCTACCGTGGCTTTGCTTGGTTTCGCGCTTCAGGCATGCCAGAAAGAGGATTTTATTGCTGGTGCAGCTGCATTCTTCAGTATTACCTCCAGTGGATCGAACAATCCTTTCGCCGACGAGAACGACGACAGCCCCGAGCAGCTCTCTGGTTTTGACGCCAACGGTGCTAGCGATGCTCTGTTTACGGTCGGCTATCAAGGACTTTATCCCAAAAAGGTTCGCTTCTCGCGCGGCAACTTGCAGTTTCAGGCCATTACTGCCACATGGCGTTTCGCCGGCCGACAGTATTATTTTGTCGGAAAGCAAAACGACAGCATCGGCATTGTCAACGAAGGATGGATAGACCTCTTTGGTTGGGGGACTGCAGGTTGGAGAATGTCGAGACCCAACACCATCAATGCCAATTGCTACCACCCCTACGACTATAGCAATATGTATTTTGACTACTATGTCCTGAACAACTTTGAACAAGATCTACTTGGCGACTCATGCAGGAATGCCGACTGGGGTATCTACAATTCAATCGCTAATGGTGGCAATCGTAAGGACCAGTGGCGTACGCTTAAGGCCAGCGAGTGGGAGGTCTTGCTCGGAGGTACCTATGCAGATGTCCGTATGAACAAGAACGGTCTGGCTACCATTGCAGGCACCTATCACGGTCTTATCATCCTTCCTGACGAGTGGACGACTCCCGACGGCCTTTCCTTCACTCCTGGCAAGAACAGAGGCTGGAGCACCAACACTTATTCCGAAGAAGAGTGGGTGATGATGGAATCGGCTGGCGCCATCTTCCTCCCTGCTGCCGGTTACCGTATTGCTAATGGCACTCAGGACGACGGCAGTGCTGGCTATTATTGGAGTGTCAACCATCAGGATATGCGAAACTGCAATGCTATTGGTTTCAAAAAGGACGAAATCAACTCCACCAATCGTCAGGATCGCAGCCGCGGTCTTTCGGTGCGGCTTGTCAAAGATTTTTAATCTTCAACTATGGAATTGGGATACCAAAAAATAGACAAATTCGACGAACAATGTGTCAGCGAGATGGCTGAACATTACAAGGCCATTCTCCGCCTCCTTGGTGAGGACCCCGAACGCGAAGGACTCTTGAAAAGCCCTGAGCGCATCGCCAAAGCCATGCTCTTCTTTACCAATGGCTACGACCTCGACCCCGAGGAGATTCTTCGCTCGGCGATGTTCCACGAAGACTACAAGCAGATGGTGGTGGTTAAAGACATCGAACTATACTCCCTCTGCGAGCACCACATGGTCCCCTTTGTAGGGAAAGCCCATGTGGCCTATATACCCAACGGTACCATCGTGGGACTGAGTAAGATACCGCGAATCGTCGATGCCTATGCCCGCCGTCTTCAGGTGCAGGAACGCCTCACCAAGCAAATCAAGGACTGCATCCAAAACACCCTCAACCCCCTTGGAGTGGCCGTGGTTATCGAGGCGCAGCACATGTGCATGTCCATGCGGGGTGTGCAAAAGCAGAACTCCGTCACCACCACCAGTGACTTCACCGGTGCTTTCATGAAAGACCCCAAGACCCGTGAGGAATTTATGAATATCATCGGCGTCAATCTCCACTAACATGACCCTGACCATCATCCTGATATCGCTTGCCGCTCTTGCTTTTGGCTGCCTCCTCGGCTGGCTCGTTATGCGTCCGCGTCAAGTCGAACTGCAGCACAAGCTCCTCTCCGCCGAAGCCGAACGGGACCGCAAGGCCGCCGTCGAAGCCACGCTCACAGAGCAGGTGGCCTCTCTTCGCAGCAGCAACGGGATTCTTGCTTCCGAAAAAGTCGCTCTCGCCAAGGAACTCTCCATGCTCAGGGAGCAGATGGATCGCGACGAAAAACAGCGTGCTGAGGATTTCAACCGGCAGCTGCAACTGGTCAAAGAGCAGATGCAGAACGAGACCCGCAAGATTCTCGACCAGCGGGCCGAAGCCCTCGGCAAGAGCAACAACGAGCAGATGGGCTCCGTCGTCACACCCCTCAAAGAACAGCTTAAAGCCATGCAGGAACAGGTCAACGAGACACTCAAGACCTCGTCGGCCAACCGCGCTTCCATCGAGAAAGCCATTGAAACCCTTGTCAGACGCACCGAGGAGATGGCCGGCGAAGCCAACAATTTGGCCCGTGCACTTAAGAACGAGAACAAGACCCAGGGCAACTGGGGCGAGATGATTCTCGACACCATCCTTGAAAACTCCGGTCTGGAGAAAGGGGTTCACTATGAGACGCAGGTCACGCTCCGTGATGAATCTGGAAGGGCGCTCAGCAACGACATGACCGGCCATCGCATGGTCCCCGATGTCATCGTCCATTACCCCGACGACAAGGACGTGATTATCGACTCCAAGGTGTCGCTCACGGCTTATATCGACTACTGCAATGCAGAGTCTGACGACGAACGCGATGCCGCCGCCCTGCGACATGTGGCCTCCATACGGCAGCATGTCAAAGAGCTGCGTCTGAAAGACTACGCCTCCTATATCCGTTCGCCTCGTCAGGCACTCCAATACATGATTATGTTCGTTCCCAACGAAGCCGCCTTACAGCTTGCGCTCCAGAAAGACAACTCTCTTTGGCGCGAAGCCTTCGACCACGGCATCTGCATCACCTCCGAGCAAAACCTCATCGTCCTTCTACGCATGATCCAGTTGGCCTGGACCCAGGTGCAACAGTTCCGCAACCAGCAGGAAATCATGTCGCAGGCCAAGATGCTACTCGACCGTGTACTCCGCTTCGTCGAGCGTATGGACAAAGTCAATTCCAGTATCAAGAAACTACAATCCGACTACGACGAGGCCCGCCTCTCCTTCGATGGCCGGCAGGGTATCCTTGGAGCCGCCAAATCTATGGAAAAACTCGGTGCCAAAACCACCCAAAACCGCGTGCTTCCTGAACCTGTTGATGATCAAACAAACCTGATGAAATGAAAAAACTGCTCATCGTCATCCTCTCTTTGCTGACCCTCATTCCAATCCGGGCTCAGATTACCCATGCCTCGCAGGGCCAGCTCGACGAAAACGCCGCTGCGGTTCTCAAGAAAGCCGCCAGCCGATTCGACAACAATGTGGGCTTCTCCGTCACCGCCACCATGCTCGATGGCAACAAGAAGCAGCTCGCCAAGCACACCGCCTCCGTGCTCTATGACAAAGGCCGTTACCGCCTGACCCTCCCCGGTCAGGAAGTCATCTGCGACGGTTACGCTGTCTGGCAGTGGAACAAAGATGCCAAGGAAGTCTCCGTCAGCAACATGGCCGACGACGAAATCAACCTTCTCAACCCCGCTCGCCTCCTCGCCAACTATCAGAAGAGTTTCAAGGCCAAGTATATCCGTACCGACCCCGACGGCACCGCCGTCATCGACCTCACGCCCCGTGCCGCACGCAGCTACCACAAGATTCGTCTTTTAGTCAAAGAAGATGACGGCCTCCTGCGTCGCATCGAGGTGCACAAATACGACTCCGGCCGTGAGATCTACGATATCAGTGGCTTTAAGAAGCTTTCTACTCCCGCTGCATTCTTCACTTTTGACCCCGCTAAACATCCCGGCGTTGAAATAATCGACATGCGATGAACCTCCTCCTCATAGAAACCGCTACCTCCGTCTGCTCCGTCGCCCTCACCCAAGAAGGCCGTATAGTCGCCCTCCGCGAGAGTTTCGACCCCAATGCCCACTCCACCCAACTGCCACTCTTCATCCACGAACTGATTACAGGTCATCCTATTGACGCCGTCTGTGTATCCGCCGGTCCCGGAAGCTACACAGGTCTCCGCATCGGCGTCAGCACCGCCAAAGGCATCTGCTATGCTCTCGGTATCCCCCTTGTTTCCGTACCCACCCTGCTCAGTATGGCCTCCCTCTACTATCGACAGCACCCCGATTACCACGGCCTCATTTGCCCCATGATCGACGCCCGCCGCATGGAATGCTACACCATGATTTGTTCTGTTGATAGGATGAAAGTTGATAAGTTGACGGGTTCTGACGATAACGTATCAACATATCAACATATCAACGTATCCACGGTAAGAGACACCCATGCCGATGTCTTCGACGACCCTTCTCACCTTTCATCTTTCACCTCTCACCTCGATAAAGACACCGTGACTTTCATCGGCGACGGCGCTGCCAAAACACAACCCATCCTCGGCCGTCACCCTAACGCATGCTTCGACACTTCCTTCTGCATTTCCGCCGAAGGCCTGCTCTCTCTCGCACAAGAGAAACTTGCACGGGGCGAATACGAAGATGTAGCCTACTTCGAACCCTTCTACCTCAAAGACTTTGTCGCCAAGAAAAGTGTTGTCCATGGACTTAGATAAAAGGTTATAGAGTTATGTTGAGATATATCGTCAAACGGCTTCTCTATGGACTCCTCGTGCTGCTGGGAGTGGTGACGCTCGTCTTTTTCCTCTTCAACGTTCTCCCAGGTGACCCCGCACGCATGATGCTCGGCCAGCGTGCTGACGCCGAAAGCATTGCTGTCATCAACCGCGACCTTGGGCGCGACAAGCCCGTCGGCCTCCAGTACCTAAACTATCTCAACGACCTCCTTCCGCTCTCCCTGCACAACAACGACAACCCCGAGCATTACTTCTTCCTCGACCCCGACAAGTACCATCCCTGCACCACGCTCCTTTCCCTCGGCTCCACCACCCTCGTCCTCAAAGCACCCTACCTCCGCCGCAGCTACCAGAGCCAGCGGCGCGTGAGCGAAATCATCTCCACAGCTTTCCCGCAGACTGCACTCCTTGCCCTTGTGGCAATGGCCTTTGCCCTCCTTCTCGGCATCCTCCTCGGTGTGACGGCGGCTCTCCACAAAGACACCTGGATTGATCGCATCGTGCTTGTCTTCAGTACCATGGGAATGAGCCTCCCATCCTTCTTCGCTGCCATCCTCATCGCCTGGCTCTTCGCCTACGTGCTGGCCGACTGGACCCACCTCAACATGTTTGGCAACCTCTACTCCATCGACAACTACGGCTGCGGCGAGTATATCGATCTCAAAAACCTCATCCTTCCGGCTCTCACCCTCGGCATCCGCCCACTCGCCACACTCACGCAGCTCACAAAAAACTCTCTCCTCGAGGCACTCTCACAAGACTACATCCGCACCGCCCGCGCCAAAGGGCTCCCCTTCCGCCGCGTGGTAGTGCACCATGCCCTCCGCAATGCCCTCAACCCCGTTGTCACCTCGGCTTCCGGATGGCTTGCCTCGCTTTTCGCAGGCGCCGTCTTTGTCGAATATGTATTTGATTGGAAAGGCATGGGTGTAGTTATCGTCGATGGGTTGGAAAAATATGATTTCCCTGTAGTGATGGGCACCATCCTCTTCATCTGCGTATTGCTGGTGATTATCAACATCCTCACTGACATCCTCTACGGTGTGCTCGACCCACGTGTGCGCCTCTCAGACTGAAATAAATAATGGATAATATGGATAAATCAAAGGAAAAAACAGTCTCTTGTCAGCTGAAAAGACCGAAATCATCGCCATATGTTGAGAACATTCAACGCAAGCTCGACTATATCAAGAATAGACTTGATACTGCATCCGTGACATATAAGGAAGCGCCTGCAGACAAGGAGCTAAGGGCAAAGGGTATTGCCGCAGTAATGAAGGCGTTGGAGGAGGGGGAGTGGCATTGCGAGGGTGAACGGCTTGTCAGCGACAGGTGGACGGCGGTGTTCTCTGAAGGCAAGGCCGTTCTCTGGGAAAACTATAATGACATTGTGAGAAACATTTTGATAGGAGAATGGACAGATCGGACGGAAGGAATGACCCCTGAACAGATATGGGAAATGAGCGATCACCTTTCACCCTACACAATCACAGTAGATTTGTAGCGGTCAATCGGCTCAGTTGATAGGTTGCACCTGGCGGCGTAGGAGTTCGATGTCGAGCTGCTGGTAGGTGATGGAGGCGCTGTCGGTGAAGTGCGTACGGTTATTGTTGTAGGTTTCGCGGTCGTATTCCGATGCTTTCTGAAAAAGGCTTTGGGCGACGGCGAGTTTGAGCTTTTCGTAAGGGAGCCGCCCTTCTTGGTAGCGGGCGGTGTCTTTGTCTGAGAGGTATTTCTTTACCTTGTTGTAGGCTTCGTCGCTGAGGCGTCCATCGGTGTTGAGGCTTTGGTCGAGTTGGGGGAAGTTGACCCAAGAGGTGATGGTGGTTTCGAGGAGTTGGATGTTGCGGCGGTTCTTGTCGGTGTAGTAGCCGAGGTATGCGTGGCAGGGTTCTACGAAGATGACGGGTTTGAGTCCCATTTTGCGGAGGATGGAGGCGAAGAATACGCAGGCGTCGATGCAATTGGCCTGACGTGTGGAATAAACTTCATCGAAGAAGCGTATGTGCTGCACGTTGGCGTGCGGCGATGGGTTGGAGGTGCAAGAAATGGAGGAGTAGGCGATGCCGTGGGTGAGAGCGTAGTACCATACGGCGAATACTTGGTCGCGGACGGCCTGGCTGCCGTTCTGGTAGCCTGAGATGCGGCTGACGGTGCCTTGTGCGATGATGTCGGTGAGTATCTGTTCGATGTAAGGGTGGTCTTCGTTGACATAGGCGGCGAAAAGCCAACGGAAGTCATGTGTGCGACCGTCGGCGACGAGGGAGAGGGGACATTCGTTGATGGAACGGTAGGCAAGGTGAAGGTTCTTGATATCGACTTCTTCGTCGTTGATGTAGCAGGTGAAGGTGAGGTCAATGGCTCCAGGCTGTCGGAGTCTGCGAAGGATGTCGTATTTCCACTTGAGGGAGGGGTGGAAGGTGTATTGTTCGCCGCGGCGGGGGAGAATTTCCTGGATGATGGTGATGTAATTGAGGGCGGACGAATCGATGACGATGCGGAGGACGGAGTTGTCGGCGGGGGCAGTGAGGGAGAAGGTAAAAGTGTTTAGTGTTAAGTGATCAGTGGTCAGTTGGTTATTTGTGGCAAGGAGGAGAGAGGGGTAGATCTGGTTGTCGAAGAGGGGGTTGTACTGGACGGAGAAGGCTACCTGAGCGGGGTTGAACATCTTGTTCCCTTTTTTCTGTTGGCAGGAGGAGAAGAGCAACAAGGCAGCAAAAGCGATTAGTGACCATTGACTGGTGACCAGTGGCCATCGGGTTTTCGCTTCCCGCATCTCGCTTTTCACTTTACCAGGTCGGGGTTGTTGGTGACGAATTCTGACCATTGTTTTTTGGATGATTTGTGTTTCTTCTGCTTGGGGATCAGTTGCTCGCGGAGGTCGGCGAGGGGGTTGGAAAGCTGCATGTGGGCGGTGTAGGCGACGGCGAGGGCGTCGGTGGCGTCGAGGTAGCGTGGGTTGTCGTCGAAGCCGAGGATGGAGCGCAGCATGGAGGCCACCTGCTCTTTGGAAGCGTTGCCGTTGCCGGTGACGAGCTGCTTGATGACGGAGGGCTCGTATTCGGTGTAGGAGAGACCGCGGCTGAGGGCGGCGGCGATGGCGACTCCCTGTGCGCGTCCGAGTTTGAGCATGGACTGCACGTTCTTGCCGAAGAAGGGAGCCTCGATGGCGAGGTGGTCGGGGTGGAAGGAGTCGATGATGCGGAGGGTGGAGTCGAAGATGCGCTGGATGCGCTCTTTGAAGTCGGGGAAGTTGCGTAGGTAGAGCACGTCCATAGCGACAATCTGTAGCCGACCGCCTTCCGTGTCGAGGAGGCTGTAGCCGAGGATGCGGGTGCCGGGATCGATGCCGAGGATGAGCATATCAGCGTGCGGTGTTTAGTGTTTAGTTATGGTGAGGGTGAAGTGGTTCTCCACTTTGCGGCGGCGGTGGTAGAGGATGAGCACATATAGCCCGAGGACGGAAAAAGCCGAGAGAACGACAGCCCATTCTGGCAGACGGGCCAGCGAGAGGCCGGCGATGGCGGCGAGCATGAGGAGTGCGGGGAGGACGTAGGCTATCCAGACGGCGAGCAGGCCGCGGCTTTCGTCGATGTGCACGGTGACGGCTTCGCCCTCGGAGAAGGTCAGCCAGTCGGCGGAGGGTATTTCCAGGGTTTTCTCCTTGGAGTCGGCGAATCCGCATTTGGCGTGGGCGGCACAAGTGGCGCAGGCGCTGACGGAGGTGATGCGTACTTTAACCTGCCCATTGCCGACAGATAGTACGGTGCCGTCGTGGGAGGCTATTCTTCGAGTGTTCTCCATGAGATGATTCCTTTGCAGTTCCTGACGCATTTACCGCGGCGGTTCACGTAGCGGGTTTCGCCGAGATATACTACCTCGGCGCGTCCGTAGTGGTAGGGGGAGGCGAGGTTGAAGACGAAGGGCATGTATATCTGCCCGAGAGTGTCGATGTAGCCCCATAGGCCGTCGTATTTGACGGGGGCGAGTCCTTCAGAGAAGTGGTAGGCGTCTTCGAAGTAGAAGGGGATGACGAGGTCGCCGTCGGGATTGACGTAGCCGAAGCGGCCGTTCTTCTCGACGAGCGCGAGGCTGTCGTGGTAGGTGTATTTGTCGCCGTGGACGGTGGTGTTGTCGTATTCGATGGGGAGAATGAGGCGGCCGTTTGTGTCGATGATGCCGAAACGGTTTCCTTGGTTGACCACGGTGCGACCCAGGTGGAAGATGCCTACCATGTCATAGTTGCAGGGAATGACTTCGTGACCCTGTCGGTCGAGGAATCCGTATTTGCCGTCACGAAAGACGGGAATGCGGTTTTCGGAGAGTTGCCCTGACCAGGAGTAGATGAAGGGAGTGAGGGGCTGCATGCGGCGGTCGAAGAGGGCAGTGGCACCTTGATCGCCGGCGAAGAAGAGGGTGTCGGACATCTCGGTCATGAATTCGTAGAGGGTGGGGAGCACGAGGCGGCCGGAATGGTCGATGAGGCCCCAACGTTCGTAGAGTTTGACAGGAGCGAAGCCGTCGCGGAAGGGGTTGATGTCTTCGAAATGTTCGGAGAAGAGGATGCGTCCTGTGGTGTCGATGAAGGTGGTGTAGAAGAAGAAACTGTCCTCGACGACGGCGATGGGAGCGCAGCCTTCGCTGAAGTCGCCGGCTTGCCGGTACTGGAGGGGGATGACTATACGGCCGTTGAGGTCGGTGTATCCGCGGAGGCCGTCTTTGGCGACGAGGACGCGACCGTCAGAAGGATAGCTGACGTCGTCGTAGATGCAGGGTACCACCTGGCGTCCAGTGTTGTCAATCAGGCCGCATTGGTTCATGTCAAGCATCACCTTGCAATAGTTCCCATGAAAATGATCGACGAAGCGATAGATGTTGGGTACTATCTGGGTGCCGTCTTCAAGCCGGAAGCCGTATCGGTCGCCGTCTTTGGTGGTTTCCACGCCGTTGACGAGCACGATATCGCATCCGCAGCTCTCGTCAGTGATGATTTTCGTTTCCTGAGACCAGGAGGTGGCGAAGGCTGCAAGGAACAGGATTATGCTGAGTGTCTTTTTCATATACGTTCTACTTCATCGGTGCCGCACCAGCCAGTGGTACCGTCGGCGAGGGTGATTTTGTACCATCCTGCGAGGCTGTCGGTGATATTGACAAGGGTGCCTTCGTGAAGGATGAGTTTATCGACGCTTTGCTTTTCTGGCGAGCTTTTGACCGTGATGGCGGGGAGCGTCACCACAGCTTCGCTGTGAGCGTTGTAGCGGTGTGTGGTGCGTATCAGGAGCCATGTGGATAGTGCTAGCAGCAGAGCCAGAATCACAGTGGAGATAAATCCAACTTTACGGACAGTATGGTTGCCACCCCGTAGGAAACAGAACAGTGCTCCACCAAGCAATGCAAGCAAGATCAGCCAGATGACTTGCCACAAGGTTGGGGAGATATGAGTACAGAGTGCATCAATCCAACGTACAAGGAAGAACTGCGGCAGTACGGCAATACGGTCGATGGTGTGGCTCTGGGCCAGCGCCAGGTTCTCTTTGGCATCGCGCATGGAGGGATCGAGATGCAGGGCGCGCTTATAGTAGAGTATGGCAAGCCCCATTTGGTCGGTGCGGTAATAGCAGTTTCCGAGGTTGTAGTAGAGGTCGGCCGAAGCGTAGTCGGTACTAAGCACAAGCCCATAGTAGCTGGCTGCAAGATCGTAATTGCCCAGACGATAGTGTTCGTCGCCATCGGCAACCCACGCCTGTATGGCTGCTTTGCCGGTTAAAACGCTGTCGGATTGTGCCCATAGTGTGGATGATAAGAGGGCTAACGTAAGTAAGGAAAATATGCGCTTCATTTTCATTGATTCTTATTCCAATGCGACAATCATGTTCAAGGCCTCGTCATAGATGGTCTGCATCTGATCGTGAGTATTTCCGGGTGCGAATCGGGCCATATCGACGTCCTGCAGCACCTTCATGATGCTCTCCTGACGTTCGGCGGGCACTTGCTTCTCGACGAGGCATTGGGTAACGGTTTCGCGGTTGAGACTGGCCAGTTCGATGTTGTATTTGTCGGCGAGACAGCCCCAGATGGCGCGGTAAATCTCCTCATAGAACCGATTGGTGTCGTTGGATTTCAGGTGGGATTCAGCTTGTTTGAGGCGTTTCTTGGCCAGACGGAGTGCCCGTTTACGGCGCATGCCTGCTACGTCCTGTTCGGCTAGTTGGCGGCGGTGACTGAAGATCAATGCGACGGCTGTTGCCAGGATGATGAATGTCGCTGCTGCCCAGAACGGCCAACCGGCGTGTTCGGTGTAGCGGACGGGGTGCAGACGGCCGGTGGGGTGGATGTAGTTGATGTCGCTGTTGAGCAGTTGCACGTCGTCTTTGCCTGTGGCATGGGCTATGTTGCGGGCATCGCCTTTTTCCACCTGAATGGTCTGTGAGGGGATAGTCTTGGTAACATAGTGGCCGGCCGAGGGGTCGAAATAGACGAATTTCAGCTCGGGAATGGTGTAGCGTCCTTGGCTGCGGGGGATGAGAACCCATTCGTAGGTGCGGCTGCCGCTGATGCCGTTGTCTCCTTTCTTGATGTGGTCGTCAATCTGAGGATCATAGGCCTCAAAGACATTGGGAAATTCAGGCGATGGCGCGTTGATGAGCATTAGGTTGCCGGTGCCGTTGATGGTGAGTCGATAGCTGACGGCCTCGTTGGCTTTCACTTGGTTGAGGTTCACCCCTCCCGACACTTCGAAATGTCCCACGCCGCCGGTGAATCCATCGGGGGCTGTTGGTAGCGGCTTGACATTGACCGTGACGGGACTGGTGCTCAGGGGGCGTTCCACCGCCTGACGGGCACTGAAGAATGGGTCGTCGAAGAGGTCGAAGATGGAGCCGGTACGACGGCGCTGCTGCTGCACCATGGCCAGCACGTTGAGATTGAGCGGCTCGATGGTGAGTTTCCCGCTCTGCTGGGGGAACAAGGCCCCTCGGCGGATTTCGGCTACCTGGTATTGGCGGCCGTTGATGGTCTCTTCATATTGTTTCACCGAGCGTCCTTCGCTGAGGTCTTCGGCCCAGAAGCCGCGGTTGCCGGGCAGTTTGTCGATGGCGAACTGGCTGATGGGGACCTGGGTGTAGATTTTGTAGGTGATGATGATCTGCTCGCCTTGATAGGGGTTGGACTTGCTGACAGAGGCACGGGCAAAGAGGCTTTTTTCGTCTATCTGGGTGGCCTGTTGCTGTGTCTGTTGCTGCTGTGGGCGGCCCCAAGGGTCATAGGCTTGCTGCTGTTGCTGTTGTGCCTGACGTCTGCCGGAGCCTTTCTCTACTTTGATGGTGAAGGATGAGGAACTTATCTTCTTGCCGTTAACGGTGCAGGAAGCGGGATCAACAGTGAAGGTGCCCTCGACATCGGCCAGGAGGGTGTAAGAGAAGGTGGTGCTGACGGAACGCGACATCTGTCCGTTGATAAAACTCATGCTGGTTGACGACGAGGAATTGGGGCCGGAACGGAGGGAGAAGCCTTTAAAGGAAGGCCCTTTGAAGTCCTTGGCCTGCTCATCGACCACAAAGCGCACGGTGAAATTGTCGCCCACATAGACCGACGAAGGGGCCTGGACAGTCATTTGCTGGGCGGCCAAGGTGAAAGGTGAGAGGTGAAAGGCGAAAACCGTCGTCACCAATAAAAGGATTCTTAATGTGTTTCTTAGGTTCATTACCAGTCTTTGTCTGTTTTATGTGATCTCACGGGCTGTTTGGCGCGTTCTTTATCCTTGAGCGTTTGTTTCTCGTTGTTCTTCACGGCTTCAAGCATGCGTTCGGCATCTTCTTTTTGGCGTTCTTGCCGTGCTTGTTGGTGTTTTTGCTGCTGTTGATGCTGTTGCTGTTGATCTTGCTGTTGTTGCTGCTGATTTTGTTGCTGCTGGTTCTGCTGGTCTTTCTGGTCCTGCTGCTGGTTTTGTTGGTTTTGTTGCTGTTGCTGCTGCTGAAGCAGACGGCGAGCATAGGCCAGATTGTAGCGGGTGTCCTCGTTCTTGGGGTCGAGTTTGAGGGCTGACTGGTAGCAGCCTACGGCCTGTTGCAGTCCTTGCATCTGACCGCCCTCTTGGGCGGCTTTAAGGAGGCTGTTGCCTTGATTGTGGAGTGCTTGGGCCCGTTGTTTTTTGGATAGGTTCTGATTGGCGAGGGCCTGTCCGTAGTGACGGGCCGCCTCATCATATTTCTTCTGTCGGTAGAGGCCGTTGGCCAGGTTGTACTGCCCCCGGAAGTCCGTCGAGTCATGCTCCAAGGCGCGCCGGTAGGCCACCTCGGCCTTGTCGTAGTGTTGCTTCTTGTACTCGCGGTTGCCTTCCCGCAGCTGGTGTCGGTTCGCTTGTGCCGAGAGGCCGAGGGTAAGCGTTAGTAAGGTGAGTATGGTGGCTATCTTTTTCATATCATTCTGTCTAAGTTCCATTTGCGGTTGCGCCGCTCGAAGATGAGTATCTCGGCCAGGAGGCATATCAATGCCGCCGTCAGGGGGTATATATAGCGGCTTTCGTAGGCGGCGAATTGGGCCTCACCAAACTCTTCCTTGTCTAAGTTGGCAATGAGTTTCAGGATGTCGCCGAGTCCGCTGTTTACGTTGCCGGCACGGAGGTAGGTGCCGTTGCCGGCCGCTGCCACGTCGCGCAGCATCTGCTCGTTGAGGTGGGTCATGATGACGCTTCCGTCGCGGTTGCGTTTGTAGTTGCTCCGCTGTCCTCGGGCGTCGAACTGGGGGATGGGTGAGCCTTGGGGCAGCCCCATTCCGATGGTGCACACCCGCACTCCTTGTTTGGCGGCCTCACGGGCGGCTCCGACGGCATCGTCCTCATGGTTCTCACCGTCGCTGATAATGATGATGGCACGGTTGCTGTTCTTCTTCCATTCGTGTTCTTCGTCGCCGTAGCCGAGGGTCATCATGGCTTTCTCGATGGCGTCGCCGATGGCGGTGCCTTGTTCGGGAATCATGCTGCAGTCCATCTCGTCGAGGAACAGCTTGGCGGCGCTGTAGTCGGAGGTCAACGGCATCTGGATGAAACTGCTGCCAGCAAAGGCCACCAGGCTCACACGGTCGCCGGTCAGCTGGCTCAACAGGTTGGCCACCACCCGTTTGCTGCGTTCCAGTCGGTTGGGCTGTATGTCTTCGGCCATCATGCTGTTGCTCAGGTCGAGGCAGATGGCCACGTCGCTGCCGGCCCGTTTGCCTTTCTCGAGGCGGGTGCCGAACTGAGGATTGGCCAACGCCAGTATCAGGAATGCCATCGCCGCCAGCAGCAGCGCCATCTTGAATATCGGGCGCCATCGTGAGCGGTCGGGTATCAGCCGCGGGAACATGGCCGTGTCAGCCCACTGTTCCAGCCGTTTCCTTCTGCGCCACTCGGTGAAGCCCCACAGCACGCCTGCCGCAGGAACCAGCACCAGCAGCCACAGATATTGTATATGTTCAAAATGAATCATTGTGTTTTACCATTTAAACCAGAACCAACGTACAACCACTTCGAGCATCAGGGCGATGAACGCCAGCCACAGCCATTTCCCTTGCTCGTCCTTGGTTTGGGCGTATTGGGTCACGTCAATCTTGCTCTTCTCCATCTCGTCAATCTGGCTGAATATCTCTTGCAGGGCTTTCTTGTTGGTAGCGCGGAAATAGCGTCCGTCGCCTGTGGCGGCCGACATCTGCTGCATCAACGCCTCGTCTATCTCCACGTCGATATTCTGATAGTGAACCCTGCCGAACTGGTCTTTGAAGGGGTAGGGGGCTTTGCCTAAGGACCCCACACCGATGGTGTAGAGGCGGATGCCGTAGAGCGACGCAATTTCGGCGGCGCTCAGCGGATCCACGCTCCCTTGGTTGTTCACGCCGTCGGTTAGCAGGATGATGACCTTGCTCTTGGCCTCGCTGTCCTTGATGCGGTTGATGGCGGTGGCCAGTCCGTCGCCGAGGGCGGTACCGTCGCGTACGATACCGCTTTTGAGGCTTCCCAGTTGTTGCAGCAGCACGTGGTGATCTACCGTCAGTGGTACCTGGGTGAAGGCTTGTCCGGCAAAGACCACCAGACCCATGCGGTCGCTTTTGCGGCCTTCGATGAAGTCGGCGGCCACCTTCTTGGCGGCTTCCAAACGGTTGGGACGGAAGTCTTCGGCCAGCATCGAGCCCGAGATGTCCATCGCCATCACAATGTCGATGCCTTCCACCGTCATCTCCTGACGGCTCAGGCGGCTCTGCGGACGTGCCAGCGCCACCACCAAGGCGCCCACGGCCACACACCGCAGGGCGTAGGGCAGCCAGCGCAGACGTACGCGGAGGCTTTTCCCGATGCCGTCGAAGACGGCTATGTTGGAGTGCTGGAGGGCGGCTTCCTGCTTGCGGTAGCGCCAAATCCACCAGCCCGCCATCAGCGGCACCAGTATCAGGCCCAGCAGATACCACGGATGTGCAAAGACGATGTTGTTCATTCTTCCTTACCTCCTGTCTCTTTGTCTGCTGTCTCATTGGGTTTCACCGACTCCCACAGCTGCTTCACAAACGCTACCGCCGCCGTCATCGAGGCTTCGTGCTCGTGGGGCAACGGCTCGCTCTTGGCGAATTTCACCAAGTCGGCAGTCGTGAATATGCTGCGCAGTTGTTCTGTGTCCTGCGGAGCTTCCCTGAACGCTAAATGTTGAACGCTGCTCACGATGTCTCCGCTGGTCATCTCGGTGGCGCGGATGCCGGTGGCTTCCTCGATGAACTGGCGCACGATGTCGGTGAGCCGTGTATGGTATTCCTTCACCTGTCCGGATTGCCACAGGTGGCTCTGTCTCAGCTCTTCGAGGCCGTCGAGGGCGCGTTGCTCCGGCGTTCGGGTATCGACCGGCTCATGGTGTGCGAAGATGCTTCCGCGACGTTTCCTGCGGTCTATCAGGTACCACACCACGATGCCCACTGCCGCCACAGCCCAAGCCAGCAGCACCCAGCGGAAGAGTTCCCAGAAAGTGTAGGGCACCCGTTGGATGGGGGCGATGTCGCGTATCTCGGCGGTGGTGGTATCCACTTCCACGTCGGTCACCACCAGCGGCAGCGAGTCGTAGGGACCGATGTGCAGCCAGTGTTCGCCGGGCTCAAAGCAGGTGACGGTCGAGAGGAGGGTATGGGCCGAGGTGTCGAGGTGCTGCTCCACGACCTCTATCTTGCCGAGGTCCAGCATCGGCAGGCTGTCGCCGGCAAAGGGGATGCTGAGCGTCGTTTGGTCGCCCAGGGCGATGGTGTCGCTCCCCAACACAGCCTGAGCCTTCGCCGAAGTGAGAAGTGAGAAGTGAAAAGTGAAAAGCCCCCCTATGATAATAAGAGTCTTCACTTTCCAGCTTTTACTCCGGATGATATTGTCAGGCATTGATGTTTTGCTTCTCATTTTCCTTAACTCCTTCTTGCAAACAGGTTTCTCAGCGGCACCACGAAATCTTCGCCGGTGTGCATGGTGGCCATGTCGATGCCATGGCGGCGCATGGTTTCTTCCACCTCGCGGTTGTGGGCGGCCATGCGGGCATCGACGGTGCGCCGCACGGCAGCGTCTCCGCTATCCACCCAAAGGGTCTCCGTGCTCTCGGGGTCGTAGAACTTCACCAGCCCCAGATCTTCCATCTTCTCCTCGCGCCTATCGACCAGCCGCAAGGCCACAAGGTCGTGCTTGCGGGCCGCCAGCTTCAGCGCGTCGCTGTAGCCGCGGTCGTAGAAGTCGCTGAGCAGGAAGGCTGTGCAGCGGCGTTTGATGACATTCTGGAAGTAGCCCAAGGCCTGTCCGAGGTCGGTGCCGTTGCTTTCGGGCTTGAAGGTAATCAGTTCGCGTATGATGCGCAGGATGTGGCTGCGGCCTTTCTTCGGGGGGATGAACTTCTCGATGCGGTCGCTGAAGAGCAGCACGCCCACCTTGTCGTTGTTGGCTATGGCGCTGAAAGCCAAGGTGGCGGCCACTTCGGCGGCCAGTTCTTCCTTGAACTGCGAGTGGGTGCCGAATCGTCCGCTGCCGCTCACATCCACCAGCAGCATCACCGTCAGCTCGCGCTCCTCCTCAAACACCTTCACATAGGGGTGCGCCAGGCGCGCGGTGACGTTCCAGTCGATGTTCCTCACGTCGTCGCCGTACTGGTACTCGCGCACTTCGCTGAACGCCATTCCACGTCCCTTGAAGGCCGAGTGGTACTCGCCGCTGAACATCTGCTGGCTCAGTCCGCGTGCCTTGATTTCAATCTTGCGTACCTTCTTGATGATTTCTTCGTCCATTGCTGAACACTAAGCACTTAACACTGAATCAAGGTACATCCACGCGGTTCAACACCTCGTTCACCAGCTCCTCGCCGGTCACGTTCTCGGCTTCGGCTTCGTAGGTGAGGCCGATGCGGTGGCGCAGCACGTCCATCGCCACAGCCCGCACGTCTTCGGGGATGACGTATCCGCGGCGGTGCATGAAGGCATAGGCCTTCGAGGCGGTGGCCAGGCCGATGCTTCCGCGCGGCGAGGCACCGTAACCGATGAGGGGTTTCAACTTTTCGAGGCCGTACTGCTCGGGATATCGGGTGGCAAACACGATGTCGGTGATGTAGTTCTCTATCTTCTCGTCCATATACACCTCGCGTACCACCTCGCGGGCCTTGAGGATGTCGGCGGGTTTCAGAATGGCCTTGGACGGTCCGTCAGGGACAATTCCCTCCGCGGGGACGCGGTTCACCTGCTGGTGCACGATTTGTCTTTCCTCTTCGCGTTTGGGGTAGCCGATGACCACTTTCAGCAGGAAGCGATCTACTTGTGCCTCGGGCAGGGGATAGGTGCCTTCCTGCTCGATGGGGTTTTGTGTGGCCATCACGAGGAAGGGCTCCTGCAGGGGGAAGGTCTGCTCGCCGATGGTCACCTGGCGCTCCTGCATGGCTTCCAGCAGGGCGCTCTGAACCTTGGCGGGGGCGCGGTTGATTTCGTCGGCCAGGATGAAGTGGCTGAAAATCGGGCCTTTCTTCACCTGGAACTGCTCGTTTTTCTGGCTGTAGATCATGGTGCCGATGAGGTCGGCCGGCAGCAGGTCGGGCGTGAACTGGATGCGGCTGAATTTCGCGTCGATGGCCTTCGCCAAAGTGGTGATGGTCAGCGTCTTCGCCAATCCCGGCACGCCCTCGAGCAGCACATGCCCGTTGCTCAGCAGGCCTATCATCAGTCCTTCCACCATGTGCTTCTGCCCCACAATCTGCTTGCCCACCTCCATGGTGAGCATATCGACGAAAGCGCTCTCGCGGTTCACCCGCTCGTTAAGTTCTTGAATGTTCACAGTTTCCATTATGTGTGTTTTTATTTGTCTTTTCTTTGTTTATTATGGTAACTTGATTTGCGCGGGATTATTGTTGCTTTAACTTTTTTTGACAATTCAATAGTTGAAGAATCTTTGTAACTGATTGATACTAAGTCTTGAATATGTTATGACCTAGTATTGACCTAGTATTGACCTAGTATTGACCTAGTATTGACCTAGTAATGACTATATAGAAAGTACCAAGTCATTGCCCAGTCACACGTTCATCATGCCCAAGTGTTTCTTTAGTTATACTTGAGTCATACTTTAGGCAGACTTGAAGGATTTAGGAATTATGATTTATGAGTGTTGATAGGTTGAAAGGTTGAATTTTTTAAAGAATTAACTTATATATTTGATTTTTTTTGTATCTTTGTGCATTAAAAGTAAAGTGTGTTTTTTGAATAACAAACTAATTGATAATATATTATGAAAAGTAACAAAGTACTTCTCGGCTTGTTTGCAGGCGTTTTGGCTTTGACGGGAGGGTCTGTCAGGGCGCAATTCTACGAGATTGGACCGGCGAATATCGGCGGCGAGGTCTCGAGTATTGTCGTCGATGAGCAGGATGCAAGCCGCACCACGGTGTATGCCGGTGCCATCTCGGGCGGTCTTTATGTCCGCACGAAGAAAGCCACTGTGCTGGAGAACCTTTATGCGAATGTGACGAATGCTCCGGTGGAGAACCTGAAGAGAGACACGAGTTCGTGGCATTATGTGCCGCTGCGCGACGCTCAGGGCAACGAGCTGAACACGCTGCCCATCAGCGCGATGGTGCAGGGTCCCGACGGCACGATTTATATCGGCACGGGTGACGACCGCTATGCTTTCGGCAGCACGATGAGCAAGATGTCGCTGAAGGGCCGCGGTGTGTATCGTTACAATCCCGAGACGGGTGTGTGCAAGATGATTGCCTATACGAACCCCGCGATGAACAGCCTCTTCGGGGCGGTGCGTGCAATGGACTGGTTCTACCATAACGACACTCTTTATTTCTTTGTCGCCTCGAACACGGGCCTTTACCGCTGGACCATCTCGGATGCGAACAGCGAGAGTGACTGGTCCCTCGATGCCAAGTGCGTGCAGGGTGTCAGTGTGGAATCGCTGGTGGTGTCGCGTACGATGGGTACGGCTTATTTCTCGAGCGCCCGCCACATGTACCGCGTGGGCAACGTGACGGCCTCGAACAACGCCGTGAACGCCGTCGATATTTCGTCGTCGAACGCCGTCTTCGGTGCGGACAAGGGTATCATCAGGATGGCGATGGCTCCGTCGGACAATCGCTATCTGTATGCGATGCTGGTGGATTCGAACGGAGTGTTCGACGGTGTGTATGTGACGTTGAACGGCCAGAGCTGGAACCGTGTATCGACGGAGTCGGTGACCCCGATGAACTATACCTCCGGTTTGACTAGCGGCACCCTCGCGGTGGATCCGTGGGATGCGCGCCGAGTGATTATCGGCGGCAGCGACGTGTGGGTCGGCAAGGGCTATTCGGACGGCGCCTATTATATGTGGACGCACAGCTCGTACAGCGAGTATATGCTGAACGGCGGCAACTATATGGAGCAGGTGTTCAACAGCTCGGTATTTGTGCATTCGGGCATCTATCAGATTATCCCCGTGTGGACGGGCGAGGTGATGATGTACTATATCGCCACCAACGGCGGTGTGTATAGCACGAAGACGAACTTCAACTCGTACGACAACCTGAATCGCGGCCTGAACAATGTGATGATCAACAGCGTGGCAGTGAGCCCCGACGGTTCGGTGATCAGCGGTGCCCGCGACAACGCCTGCCCGTATATCGAGAGCCGCATGGCCCACTACGGCGGTTCGCCCGTCATCAGCTGGTACGACTACGGCACGATGGGCAACATGAACCACAGCGCCAACGTGCTGTTTGCCGGTTCGGGTACAAAGGTGGCTGCTTCGGCTTTCTACCACATTTATCCCGAAGACCAGACCCGCCGCAATATCTTCGTGAGCACCAACGGCCGTCTGGCCCGCTCTTATACTGACTATCAGGATTACACCAACGCCACCACCTGGAATATCGACAGCGCCTTCACGACCCGCTTCTATGCCGGCGGTTACGGCGGATTCTCGCTGTGGGAGAAGGTGTATGACGATGCCAGCGCCAATCCCTTCAAGGACAGCATCAAGGCCACGCTGGATATGCGCGGCTACTTCTTCCGCCGCCAGAGCGACGGCACCTTCGAGAAGGAGTGGATTAAACAGAACGCCAACCTGAAGGTGAAGACCGGCGACAAGGCCATTGTCCTGAGCAAGAGCAATTCGGACTATCCGTTTGATTATTATTTCTCCGCCGCCGACAACGGCCGCAGCGTGGCCGACACGTTTGTGGTGAAGAACAATGTCCTGTCGCGTGGTTTGGCCGTCGCGAAGACGGGCAACCGCCAGTGCGTGATATTCACTTGGATTCCGAGTGACTTCAGCCGTGTTTATACCACCGAAGTGCAGAATCTTCCGTTGAATGCGAACACGAAACCCGAGAAGGAGAAGATGATGAAGTGGGTGGATATCTTCCCGAAGAACAACCCCGGCGACACGCTGAATCCGCGTGATGCCGTCATGAGCCAGGATGGCCGCTTCGCTTTCATCAGCACCTATGTGGCCGCCACCCATCGTTCGCAGCTCTTCCGCATCAAGGGCTTCGAGAGGGTGAACTACTTCCGCGTGTCTGACAGCATCAATGCCGATATGAGCTATCAGACGTCGGCCGACCGCCGTCTGCTCACTCCCGAGCTCTTCAACCCGAATGGTAGCCGCTGGTTCTCGCGCCCCATCAGTTCGATTGCCGTCGATCCGCGTCCCGGTGTGGATCGCGTGGTGCTCACCTTCGAGGACTACAGCGAGAACGGCGACAATGTAGTCATCATCAACAATGCCACCAGCGACAGCTGGAGCATGCAGCCCATCCCCATCACTGGACATACGGGCATCCCCGCTTTCACGGCCATGATTGAGAAGACCACGGGCGACATCTATGTGGGTACTTCGGATGGTGTGTTTATCTACAACGGCACCAGCTGGAGAGAGTATGAGCACCTGAAAGACCTTCCTGTGACCTCCATCGTGCAGCAGACCTTCGAGTTGCCGATACGTCGCGCTTTGACGCATACCGGTATCGATGCGAAGAACCACGTCTTTGCCAAAACCAAATGGCCGCGCGCCATCTACTTCGGCACCTATGGCCGCGGTATCTTCATGGACACCACCTATGTGATAGATTCGGAGAACGAGGTGTGCGATTCGAGCGACTACAACCATGTCGGCATCCCCACCGTGGAGAGCAACGGTGAGAACAGCGTGAGCATCTATCCCAATCCCGTCAGCGGCGAGGCCCATGTGGCTCTGAGCACTATTGAGGCCGGCAACGCGGTGTTGCGCATCTATGACCTCAACGGCCGCTGCGTGATGAACCGCGATCTCGGTTATGCTTCCGAGGGTGAGCAGGTCTATACGCTCAACACCGAGGGTATGAACAAGGGTATGTACCTGGTGAACGTCATCATCGGTGGCTATACCGCTGCCACGAAGATGATTGTTCGTTAATAGGGCGAGAACGGACACATATGAGGAGAGGCACCGCCCACGGGCAGTGCCTCTCTTTTATATTAAAAAGGAATACTATTATAATATATATTTATGGACACCAACTTAGTGCAAGAACTCAAATGGCGCGGTATGATTCACGATATCATGCCTGGCACAGAAGAGCAACTCAATAAAGAGATGACTACTGCCTACGTAGGCATCGACCCCACTGCTGACTCGCTGCATATCGGACACCTTGTCAGTATCATGCTCCTCAAACACCTCCAGATGGCCGGCCACAAGCCCCTCGCCGTCGTCGGCGGCGCCACCGGCATGATTGGCGACCCCTCCTTCAAGGCACAGGAACGCAAGCTCCTCACCGTCGAAGAAATACAGCACAATGTGCAGTGCATTCGCAAGCAGTTGGAGCGTTTCCTCGATTTCGACAACCCCGTGAACGGTGCCGAGATATGCAACAACTATGACTGGATGAAGGACTACCTCTTCCTCGATTTCATCCGCGACGTGGGCAAGCACATCACCGTGAACTACATGATGACCAAGGACAGCGTGAAGAAACGCATGGAGACAGGCATCTCGTTCACCGAGTTCAGCTACCAGCTGCTGCAGGGATACGACTTTCTGACCCTCTACCGCACCAAGGGCTGCAAGCTGCAGATGGGCGGCAGCGACCAGTGGGGCAACATCACCACCGGCACAGAACTCATTCGACGTATGGAAGGCGGTGAGGCTTTCGCACTTACCTGCCCGCTCATCACCAAGGCCGACGGAACCAAGTTCGGCAAGACCGAAGGTGGCAACGTGTGGCTTGATCCCGAGAAGACAAGCCCCTACAAGTTCTACCAGTTCTGGCTCAACTGCTCCGATGTCGATACCGCCCGCTATATCCGTATCTTTACCCTTTTCTCGAAGGAAGAGATTGAAGAGATGGAGAAGCAGCACGCCGAAGCTCCCGAGCAGCGCATCCTGCAAAAGGCGCTGGCTAAGGACATCACCATCCGTGTGCATGGAGAGGAAGCCTACAACACAGCTATTGCCGCCTCGGAGCTCCTCTTCGGTAAAGCCACCACGGAGCAACTGAATAGCCTCGACCGCAAGACGTTATTTTCGGTATTTGACGGTGTGCCGCAGTTCACCGTGAGCCGTGCTGCCATCGAGGCCGGTGCATCGCTGGTTGACCTGGCCGCCGAGGTGGGCATGTTTGCCAGCAAAGGCGAGATTCGCCGCGAACTGAAGCAGAACAGCATCAGTGTCAACAAGCAGAAAGTAGGGGAGGGCTGCACCCTCGGAGCCGCCGATATCCTCGCTTCCGGCTGTATCCTCGTCCAGAAAGGCAAGAAGAACTACTATCTCCTTAACGTGGAATAACCGATTTTTGGGTAAATGAAAAGGCAGGGAACGACCCTGCCTTTTCTGTTTTTAATGGGGGTAAAGTGCGTCATTTCTGCAGACAATGAAAAATAATTGCAACGATGTCAGTTTTTTTTCGTATCTTTGCACTTCATTTGAAAAGTAATTAAAATACATAACATTATGGCTAAAAAAGTTTATGCACTTATGAACGACAATCCGGTGGCGCGCTGGGCCGCGTTGATTCTGATTGCCTTGATGATGTTCTTCGGCTACATGTTCGTCGATGTCATGTCGCCCCTGCAAAGTATGATTGAGGTGGAGCGCGGTTGGACGCCGAGCGCTTTCGGTACCTATGCCGCCGGCGAATATATCCTCAATGTGTGCGGCTTCCTTATCATTGCCGGTGTCATCCTCGACAAGATGGGCATCCGCTTCACCGGCACCTTGAGCGCCAGTATGATGCTGGTGGGTGCCATTATCAAATACATTGGCATTAGCGACTTCTTCCAGGAGACCGCATTCTGCCAGTGGCTCGGCAGCTGGTGGGTCGCCATGCCCGGCAGCGCCAAGATGGCCGCCCTTGGATTCATGATTTTTGGTTGCGGATGCGAGATGGCCGGTATTACCGTGAGCCGCTCCATCGCCAAGTGGTTCGAGGGTAAGGAGATGGCTTTGGCTATGGGTCTTGAGATGGCTATCGCCCGTGTGGGCGTGTTCGCCATCTTCAGTATCAGCCCTCTGTTGGCCGAAAGTCTTGGCCACAGCCTTTTTGGCAAGACCACCGTGGTGGCCCCTGTGGCTTTCTGCACTGTGCTGCTCTGCATCGGCCTCATTTTCTTCCTGGTCTTCTGCGTGATGGACCGCAAGTTCGACCACCAGTTGGGCAAAGGCAAAGGTGCTGAGGTGAACCCCGAAGATGAGTTCAAGTTCAGCGACCTGGGCAAGATTCTCGGCAGCCGTATCTTCTGGGTGATTGCCCTGCTTTGCGTGCTCTACTACAGCGCCATCTTCCCGTTCCAGCGCTACGGTGCCAACATGCTTCAGTGCAACCTTGACGGCATCAGCCCGCAGGCTGCTGCCAACATCTTCCGCTGGTTCCCCATCGGTGCCGCCGTTATCACCCCGTTCCTTGGAGCTTTCCTCGACAACAAGGGTAAAGGTGCCACGATGCTGATGTTCGGCTCGTTGCTGCTCATCATCTGCCACCTGGTCTTTGCCTTCGTGCTGCCCGCCACGCACAGCAGCCTCATCGCCTATGCCACCATCGTCATCCTCGGTGTGAGCTTCGCCTTGGTTCCCGCCGCCCTGTGGCCCTCGGTGCCCAAAGTGATGAATCCCCGTTACCTCGGTAGCGCCTATTCGCTCATCTTCTGGGTGCAGAACATCGGCCTTTGCTTCGTGCCTATGATTATCGGCAGCGTGTTGCAGAGCAGCAACGCCAACAACGAGGCCGTCATCGCCGCCAAGGAGGCCATTGCCAATGGTGCCACCGACACCTTCATCCCCTACAACTACACGGTGCCGCTGATTATCTTCGCTTCGTTCGGCATTGTTGCCCTGCTGATTGCCATCTACCTGAAGGCCATCGACAAGAAGAACAACTACGGCCTCGAAGAGCCCAATATCAAGAAATAACGCTGAAAAGATAAGATAACACTATGGATAAACTGATCATTACCGCCGCTATCTGCGGTGCTGAGGTTACTAAAGAGCAGAACCCCAACGTCCCCTATACCGTCGAGGAAATCGTCCGTGAGGCCAAGAGTGCCGTCGATGCAGGTGCCGCCATCGTGCACCTGCACGTCCGCGAGGACGATGGCACGCCGACCCAGAGCCACGTGCGCTTTCAGGAGTGTACCGAAGCCATCCTCAAGGCTTGCCCCAACGTCATCCTTATCCCCAGCACCGGCGGTGCTGTGGGTATGACCCCCGACGAGCGTCTGGACAGCACCAACACCACCCCCGTGCCCGAGATGGCTACGCTCGATTGCGGTACCTGCAACTTCGGTGACGATATTTTCGACAACACCATGCCCACCATGCGCGCCTTTGGCAAACGCATGATTGAGAAGGGTATCAAGCCCGAGTACGAGTGCTTCGAGATGGGTCATCTCGACACCATCCTCACTATGGCCCGCAAGGGTGAGGTGCCCGGCGCCCCGATGCAGTTTAACTTTGTTCTCGGCGTGCCCGGTTGTACTCCTGCCACGGTGGATAACCTCTGCTGGTTGGTGAACAAGATTCCCGCCGGCAGCACCTGGACCGCCACCGGTATAGGCCGTCACGCCTTCACGCTGGCCGCTCCCGCCATTGTCATGGGTGGCAACGTCCGCGTGGGATTTGAGGACAACCTCTATCTCGAGCGCGGCGTGTTGGCCAAGAGCAACGGCGAACTGGTCGATAAGGTGGTCCGCATGGCCAAGTTGCTGGGCCGCCAAGTGGCCACTAGCGACGAGGCTCGCGAGATTCTTTCACTTAAGAAAAGAAGTTAAGGTAATATGAAGAAGATAATTCTTATGCTGGCCGCTGTGTCGATGGTTTTCGGCACAGCGGCTCAGAGCAATCAGGTGTCGCGCGAACAGATGCTGCGCGAATGGCGGCAGACCGTCCAAAAACGGCACCGTCCCGAATCTCTGCTGAAGGACATCGTGCCGCTGCAGCAAACTGTGGCCACCAAGAGTGCGGCCAAGTACCATCGCGGCATGCCTGCCGACAACTTCTGGTTCCCCGGCGAATGGGAAGAGGTGCAGGCTGTTGTGGTGACTCCCTATTACATCTATCAATCGACCAATAGCAACTACCAGGGATACAATTATATGGCAGACCCAATAGTTCCCGGTTGGGCGGCAATCTATCAGAACTATCAGTACAAAACCATGACACCCTATACCTCCGAGATGGACACCACCAGTGCTTTCGGTCAGACGGCTTTCTATCTGATGGACGCTATTCAGATGGGCGGTGCACAGGCCTGGGTGCGAGTGGAAAACAATGCCGACACGGCTGCCGTGCTTCAGCATCTCACTACGATGGGCTTGCGCCACAACAACATCCGCTTCCTTGTGGCTCCCGGCAACGCCTTCTGGTTTCGCGACTGTGGCCCTATCTGTTTCTACTACGGTGAGGGCGATACGGTAGGTATGCTCGATTTTGAGTACTATCCCGGACGTGCCCTCGACGACTCGCTGCCCGTGTATATCGAGCGTCAGTTCGGCCTGCCCAACTTTACCACCCAGATTGAGTGGGAAGGCGGCAATTGCCTGGTCGATGGTGCCGGAATGGTATTCAGCAGCGACGAGATTTATAATACCAACGCTGATATTGAGGGCCAATATATTTGGGATGGAGTGAATATCAACACGCTGACTCAAATCCGCAAAAACCCGCTTACGCCGGCTCAGGTCAAGGATAGTTTGAGGCACCTCATCGGTCCCCGGGCCACCCATATTCTTACCGCCTTCCAGTATGATGGCGGTACCGGCCATGTGGATCTCTACGCCGACATGATTGATGAGAATCAGTTCGTATTCAGCAAGATGCCCGATAACTACAGGAACTGGGTCGATTACAAGACCGGCAAGAGGAACATGGACTCGCTTTGTAGCTACTACAGTGTCTTTGACTGGAACTACCGTGCTTCCTATATTCCCTTCCCTAAAACCGATAACGGCGGCAACTTCATCAGCCAGGACCAATACAACAACCGCTACACCCGCACCTACTCCAACCATACCTTCGTCAACAACCTGATTATCCAGCCCTGCTTCTCGACTGTCGGTAGCGACGGAATGCCCACCGCGGCATGGGACCGTGCCAATATCGAGGAAATACAGAAAGCCTATCCGGGCTACACCATCTACTGTGTCGATGTGCGCGAGTTTGATGGCTCGGGCGGTGCTATCCATTGCATCACCAAGCAGATTCCCGCCGAGCACCCCATCCGCATCCTTCACCGTAGCCGTGTGGGCAATACGGGTCCCACGTTCGTCAATCGTGACTTCGATGTGATGGCCTATATCACCAACGTAGATGGCATTGCCTCGGCCAAGGTGGTCTATCGCCTCTCGGGTGGCGAGTGGCAGGAGGCTCCGCTTACAGCTGGGGAGAACAACCGCTACTTGGGATTCATCCCCACCTCGCAGTTTTTCGCAGCCAACCCCACCGACACCACGCAGGTGGTCGAGTACTACATCACCGTCACCAGCAACGCCGGCAAGACTATCACCAAGCCCATGACGGCCGCCCAGGGAGGCTACTTCAGCTTCTATCCCTCCAACGATGTCACGATGGGTGTCCAGAAGATTTCTGGAGAAGAACGTTTCGGACAGTTCTATCCCAATCCTGCTGCCGAGATTGCCAACCTGCGTATTGACCTCGCCGACGGTGAACGTTATGCGGTTAGCATCCTGGATGCCGCAGGTCGTACTATACATGCCTCTATCCTCGATACCGCCGGACAGATTGTCTATACAATCAATACCGGCCGCATGGCTTCAGGTATCTATACCGTCCTGTTCCAGAATGGTAGCGAGAGAATTGCCCGCCGCTTAGTGGTGAAGTAATTCTTGATAGACCGCAAGCAAGTCTTGCGTAACCTTCTCAGGGGCGAATCTCATTCGATGGATTCGCCCTTTTTCTATGCATTGCTGACGCAAATGTTCGTCTTCAATCAGCCGCCGCAACTGCTGCGCAATCCCTTCCACATCGTCGGGGTTGGCATAGAGGGCTGCATCCCCTCCCGCTTCGGGCATGGAGGAGATATTGGAGGTCACCACCGGAGTGTCGCAGCAGAGCGACTCCAGCACGGGGATTCCGAAGCCCTCGAAGTGCGACATATACACGCTGGCTACAGCCCTTGCATACAGGGCGGGGAAATCTCTGAAATCGGCATCAGTCACAATACGAACACGGCCTCCTTCCATCAACGCCACCTTGCGACCATAATCGCCCCTCGGACGCCCCACAATCACCAGCCCCACCTCTTCGGGCAGCAGCTCCATTGCCTTGATAACATTCAATTGGTTCTTCCGCTCTTCAAGGGTTCCCACGCAGAGAATGTATTTCTCCGGTAGTTGGTAGTCGGTAGCGGGTGTTGTGGGAGGGGCCCAGAAAATGGGGTCGCAACTCTGATACACCACCCGGATCTTCTCCTCCGGCACATGCATCATCTCCATCAGGTCGCGCTTGGTCTGCTCGCTGATGGCAATGACCAAGTCGGCCCTGCGGCAGGCGTGTGCCTGTTTCCATCGGTGGATGATGCGGTCGGCGGGCTTGAAATATTCCGGATAACGCCTCACAATCAAATCGTGCATAGTCACGACACTTTTCACACCTTTGGGAATACCGTAAGGAAGCTCGTGGCTGAGGCCGTGAAACAGCTCCACTCCATCCTCTTCCAGCCGGCATCCGACGGTGCTGCGCCACACACTGGGCAGCCATAACCCTTTGGCTTCACGTAATTCGACGTGCTCCAATCCGTCAGAGTAATGCTCATGCTTGCCTTTTGTCCGAGGACTATACAGCATGCAACGGCTCACCTCCGGCTCGTTGGCAATGCTGCCAATCACCATGCGGCTGTAGTTCCCGAGGCCGGTATTGTTGCAGAAAGCACGCTTTGCGTCGTATCCGATGACCATCTTTTTTATGCTAAAATCAAATGCAAAGATACGAAAAAAAAAATTTTCGTATCTTTGCACTTTGAAAACTGACGAAAAATGAATGAGCGGCACCGAGTCAAACGCCTGATGGCCATCCGTTACCTGCTGGGTTTTCCTCGCAGTATATGGGTGAACTTTAGGATGTTGCCGTTCCGTCAGGCCTGCCATTTGCCCCTCCTTGTCTCGCATCGTACCGTCTTCGAGAACCTTTCCGGAAAAATCAGCCTCGAGTTTTCGGAGTTGAGAACGGGGTGTGTGAAGATAGGTTTTGCTACCTCCCAATGCAGCGACTTCTGTTACGACCGCACACGTCTCAATCTGCGTGGCCAATGGCGTCTTCTGGGCGATTGTGCAGTGGGCACTGGCTCCCATATCGAAGTGTCGGAAACGGGTTGTCTTACCACAGGAGCCGACTTTCACCTCGGGCCCCGTTCGGTGATTGTCTGCCACAAGGCCGTCACCTTCGGGCGCGACTGCCTGACATCTTGGAACTGCACCTTTATGGATACTGATCAGCATCAGTTGATAGACGAAAAAGCGGAGGTGGTCAATGCCGACCGAGAGATCCAAATCGCGGACAACGTCTGGCTGGGTTGCCATGTGCTGGTACCCAAAGGTGTAAGCCTGCCCGAGAACACCACCGTTGGAGCGGGGAGTGTCCTCCGCGGCCGCTATGACGAGCCCTTGACCGTGCTTGCCGGCAATCCCGCCGTCGTGCAGAAACAGGGAGTGAAAAGAAAAGTTTAATTCGTAAGTAAATAATTGAACATGAATATTACAGCTGTCATTATTACCCAGAACGAGGAACGCAATATCGGGCGTTGTCTCACCTCGCTTCAAGGCGTTGCCGACGAGATTGTGGTTGTCGATTCTGGCTCCACCGATGCCACCGAGAGTATCTGCCGTGAGGCCGGCGTACGCTTCGAGCACCACGATTGGGAAGGCTATTCCGCTCAGAAGAACTACGCCACCGGCCTGGCTACCTGCGACTGGATTCTCAGCATCGACGCCGACGAAGCCCTCTCCGAGGAACTCCGTGCATCGTTGACCCAACTCAAGCAATCCGACCCCGATGCTTCCAACATCTATAACTTCAACCGCTTGGCCAACTATTGCGGCCACTGGATACGCCACTGTGGTTGGTATCCCGACCCCTGCATTCGCCTCTGGCATGTGGGTACCGCCCAGTGGGACGGCATGATTCACGAAGAATTGCTCTATGCTCCTTCCGTCAAACTGGTTCACCTTGAGGGCGACCTCTTGCACTATTCCTATTATAGTGTCGCCGACCATGTGCAGCGCATGGCACGTTACGCCCCTATGGGTGCCGAGAAAGCCTATCTGCAAGGTAAGCGTTGTGGACCGGCGTCGATGGTATTCCGCCCCATGTGGACTTTCCTCCGCGACTATTTCCTCAAAGGCGGCTTCCTCGACGGCAGCGCCGGATTTGTCATCTGTCGCCTCTCGGCGGTCTATACCCTCGTCAAATACGCCACCCTTTACAACCGCACGCATGAAGGTTCTCGTTGACCTATCCATGCTCCGTCATCCCTTTTGTGGATTGGGACAGGTGGCCCTCAACTATGGCCGTTGGTTGGGCACACATCCCCAATCCGATATGGAGATTAGTCTTCTTGTGCCCAAAGCCTATATCGGGGCATTCGGTGATGATGTACGCTATGTTGAGGCTCGCCTGTTGAACCGCCTGCTGCCCCTCGGTCATTATGACGTTTGGCATTCTATCCACCAACTTTCGCCCTTCCGCTCTCCCCAAGACACTGCCACCATTCTCACCATCCACGATTTTAACCTGCTTTACTATAAAAGCCCTGCCAAACGCCGTCGTTATCAGCGCCTCCTGCAGCGCGAGTGCGACAACGCCCGTACCATTTGCTCCATCTCCCGTTTCGTGGCCGACGAAGCCCCTCGTTTTCTTGACCTGAAGGGCAAGGAAATCCACGTAATCTACAATGGTGTTGAAAACCTCATTGACGGACCTCAGGAACAACCCCAATCCTCAATCTTCTCCCCTCAACGTCCCTTCTTCCTTTCGATGGGTGTGGTCACCGAGAAGAAGAATCTCGCTGCTCTCCTGCCTATGATGCAGCAGCTGCCCGACTATGACCTCCTCATCGCCGGCAACGACAGTGGTTCTTATGCCCGTCGGCTTAGAGAACAAGCCGGCCCCAACGTGCACTTGATGGGTGCCGTCTCCGATGCTCAACGTCGCTGGCTCTACGCCCATTGTTCAGCCTTGCTCTTCCCCTCACTCTTCGAAGGGTTCGGCCTGCCCGTCATCGAGGCTATGCAGTTCGGCAAGCCTGTCTTTTGCTCCACAGCCACATCCTTGCCTGAGGTGGGTGGCGATGTGGCCTGTTATTTCCGTGATTGGGACCCCATACACATGGCCGAAACCGTCATGCAGGGACTTCATGACTTTATTCCCCAACAGGCAGAAGCAGCACGCCGGCGTGCTGCTTCCTTCTCCTACGACCGCCACATGCAATCATACCTCGATCTCTATCGCCAGATAGCACGATAAGTTGTTAGGTAAGGGTTGAACCCTCAAATATATTTTAATTTGTGATAATTGGTTTTCGAACTGTAGCACTGTGGCATTGTAGCGCTACATCATCTCCTCAAAAGATAAACATCCAAATATGAACCTTTTACCCTAACAAAGGCTTAACACCGGCTTAACAAGGGAGTAACAAGGGAGTTCCCTCAGTCGTTCTTGAGCAACGATTGGTAAAGGTCGTAGTATTGGTTCACCATCTCGTCGGTCAGCTCGTATGGCTTGCCGGGCATCCCGATGACGACAATCTTATTGGCATTCACGCCGAAGGCCACAAGTTCCTGCTTCACCTCCTCGCTGACGGCAACCACAGTGTCTGCTGCCGAAAAGGCATAGCGCATGCGGGGCTTCCATAGCACGGCGTCGAGCAGCGAGTTTCGATGGTGGTTCTTCAATCCGTAGCAGGTGACCACCGTCTTCACTTCGCGGCCGATATGGTAGGGGAGTTCCTCATTCAGGCCGTGAAAAAGCTTTACTTTCTCGGATTTCAGCATCGGATTCAGCAGGTAGCGAATCCAAGCCTCCGGCAGCAGACGGGCGGAACCCGCAGGCACATAGGTGCTCACGTTGCTGTCTCCGGAATAATATCCACGATACTCGCTCTTGATATGGGTAGAGAACAGCAGGGCACGGAAATCCCGTACGTGCTTGTGGGCGATACGGGCAATCAACTCACGGCAGAAATCCCCTATGGGCTCGGCGCTGCGAAGCGCATTGTTGGCTTCATATCCTATCAGCATGATTCTCTTTAGATTTCAGGAAGTAATATGATTTCAGTTAGTTGGCTAATTATTTTGCAAAGATACGAAAAAAAGTTGTATCTTTGCAAAAAATAATTCATCATGCCAGAAAGAATACCAGGCCAACCATCTCTCTTCGCCGCTCTGACCACCGCTCAGAAGGCCGCTCTCTATGAAAAAGTTTCCCGGTTGTTCAGCGACAACAAACGGGCTCTTTTCGACCGTCTGGCCCCCCTGCGCACGCGTCATATTTCTGTCGTCCTCGAAGATGTCTATCAGAGCCACAATGCCGCCGCCGTCCTCCGGTCGTGCGACTGCTTCGGGGTGCAGGATGTCCATGTGGTCGAAGCAAACAACCCGTTCAATCCCGCCGGCGATGTGGCCGTGGGCAGCTCCAAATGGGTTGACTACTACCGACATTCCTCCATTCAAGAGGCCTACAGGCATCTGCACGGACAAGGCTACCGTATTGTCGCCACCTTGCCCCACGAAAACGACCAGATGATCACCGACCTCGACATCAGTACCCCGACGGCGCTGGTCTTCGGCACCGAATTGACCGGCCTGACCGACCAGGCCATCGCCGGCGCCGACGCCTATGTGAAGATTCCGATGTACGGCTTTACCGAGAGCTTCAATATCTCGGTTTGTGCCGCCTTGAGCCTTTTCAACCTCACCGAGCGTATGCGTGCCTCCGACATCCCTTGGCGCCTCGACGACGACGCCTTGCTCGACCTCAAACTGCATTGGGCCATGCAGGCGGTACGCGACGGACGTCAAGTCATCGAGGCCCTGATGGCACAAGGTCTTTAAAATGGTTGCACTATGATAGTAAAGGATTTATTGCACAAATACACCAGCGTCAGCCTGATGCTGAGGATTTTCGTTGGATTGGTAATTGGCGCCGTGCTGGGACTTGCGCTGCCCGGCTGGACAGGTGTCGGCATCCTGGGACGCATCTTCGTGAGTGCCCTGAAGGGCATAGCGCCTGTGCTGGTGGCCGTGCTGGTCATCTCGTCCATCGCCAAGGCCGGCAAGGGCCTTGGGCGACGCTTCACCTCGCTGGTGGCCATCTACCTGCTCTCCACCTTCATCGCTGCCGTGTGCGCTGTGGTGGGCAGCTTTCTGTTTCCTGTCACGTTGCAGTTGGGCGAGGTGGCATCGAACGTACAGGTGGAGGCCGGCGCCGGCTCGCTGGACGACGTGTTCGCCACAATGCTCACCAGCATGGTGGGCAACCCCGTGGCGGCGGTGGCCAACGCCAACTATGTTGCCATCCTCTTTTGGAGCATCATCCTCGGTGTGGCGCTGAAAACCATGGCCTCGCAATCGACGGTCAATGTGGTGCACGACCTGAGCGATGTCGTCTCGCGGGTGGTCAAGTGGGTCATCCAGTTCGCTCCTTTCGGCATCCTGGGTCTGGTCTTCACGACGGTGAGCGAGAACGGCCTCACGGTGTTCACCACCTACGGCCATCTGCTGCTGTTGCTGGTGGGCTGCATGCTTGTCAACACCTTTGTCTTCAACCCGCTCATCTCGTTCGTCATGTTGCGGAAGAACCCCTATCCGCTGCTCTTCACCTGCCTGAAGGAGAGCGGCCTGCAGGCCTTCTTCACGCGCTCGTCGGCGGCCAACATACCCATCAATATGGCGCTGTGCAAGAAGCTGGGTCTCGACGAAAAGTTCTACTCCGTGAGCATCCCGCTGGGCGCCACCATCAACATGGACGGTGCGGCGGTGACCATCACCGTCTTCTCGCTGGCGGTGGCGCACACGTTGGGTGTGGAGGTTAGTTTTGCCTCTGCCCTGTTCCTTGGTGTGATAGCCACCCTCGGCGCCTGCGGCGCCTCGGGCGTGGCTGGAGGCTCATTGTTGCTCATACCTATGGCCTGCTCCTTCTTCGGCATCGGCAACGACGTGGCCATGCAGGCCGTCGCCATAGGCTTCATCATCGGCGTGGTGCAGGACTCCGTCGAGACGGCACTCAACAGCAGCGGCGACGCCTTCTTCACCGCCACCGCCGAGCACTACGACCGCAAACAAAGCATGAAGCACGGGATATAAGGCCAACGGTTGCTTTTAATATATTTGGTCAATTAAAATAATAGTTGTATCTTTGCAGCGTGAAATTGATAAAATGATGATGACATAAAACGTAGAAATAGACAAAGACATATTGAGCTTGACGCTCTTGTTTCCTTTGAGTAGAGTCTGGAAAATTCTATAGAATACGGAAATAAGATTGCGGATAGTTCACGCGATG
>JAGCYV010000061.1 GCA_017960605.1 Bacteroidales bacterium
ATGGGGTCCTTGCCCGGCACGCGCACCTCGAGGGTGGGTTCGGCGTGGCAGTAGCCCATGCAGCCCGTCTGGGTGAAGACAGCGGCGATGCCCAGCTCGTCGGCTTTCTGCATCATGTGTTCCATAACCTGCTTGGCACCGGCGGCGATACCGCAAGTGGCCATAGCAACCTTGATCTGGACAAGCGCCTCGGGGTTCTCCGCTTTCTCGCGAATGTCGAGATTGTTCTGGAGCTTCTCGCGCATGGCCTTCAGGTCAGCTAAAGATTTTACTTTTGTCATAGATGTGACTTTTTTTAGGATTAGTATTTTTGTTTATTATTAATTATCAATACCATACGTTGGGTTCCCACCCAAGTATGACAGGGCAAATATACAAAAAAAAAACTATATACAAGAGGTGAGGCAAAATTTTCTCACCATTTTTGGTGACCCCCTCCTAATTATCAGTCTCCTCCGCATCACAAACGACCCTTCTCCGTCTCTCCTTCGTCTTTGAACGGAGGAGAGACGGAGTTGAGACGGAGGGGCAACGGAGGTGAAACGGAGTTGATGCCTTGTGAAAAGCCTGTGAGTCTATCGCAGCAGCTGGCTGACGAAGATGACGGCGATGGCCACCGGGCACAGATAGCGGATGATGAAGAGGATGGCCCTTCGGATGCCAACCTTGAGGGTGCCGCCGTTGGTCAGCTCGTCGAGGGTGTCGGCACGTTTCAGACGCCAGCCGACGAAGAGTACGATGAGGAGACCTCCGAGGGGCATGAAGTAGGAGGCCGTGACGTGGTCGAGGAGGTCGAAGACGGAGCGGCCGCCGATGTAGAGGGGGCTTCCGTTGCGGAAGCTGAGGGTGGCAATGACGCCGATGACGGCGGTGAGGGCGGCTCCGAGCCAGGCCGATTTGGTACGGGTGAGGTTGAATTCCTCGGTGAGGGCGGCCACGATGACTTCGAGCAGCGAGATGGTGGAGGTGAGGGTGGCGATGACCAGCAGGAGGAAGAATATGAGGCAGAAGAAGTAGCCTCCGGTCATCTGCTGGAAAATCATGGGCAGGGTGGTGAAAGCCAGCGAAGAACCTGCTTCGGGTTGGATGCCGAAGGAAAAGGCGGCCGGGAAGATGATGACGCCGGCCATGACGGCCACGAAAGTGTCGGCCAGCACGACGCTGACGGCACTGCTGACCATATTATCCTCACGGGCGATATAGGAGCCGTAGGTGATGAGGGCACCCATGCCGATGGAGAGCGAGAAGAAGCTCTGTCCCAGTGCGCTGAGGAGCACCGAGCCGGTGATTTTGGAGAAGTCGGGCTTGAAGAGGAACTTCACCCCCTCGGCGGCGCCGTCGAGGGAGAGCGACTTGACGCAGAGCACCACCATGATGACCAGCAGCAGCGGCATGAGAATCTTGGACCATCGTTCGATGCCGTCCTTCACGCCACGGGCCACCACAACGGCGGTAAGGGCCAGGAAGGCCAGTTGGCAGACGATGGGCAGCCAGGGATGGGTGACGAAGGAGTCGAACTGCAGCTGTATCTGCTCGAGGTTCTGTCCGGCGAAGTGGTTGACCACCGACTTGCCGAGGTAGCCGAGGGTCCATCCGGCCACGGTGGTGTAGAACGCCAGGATGAGGAAAGCGCAGAGGATGCCCAACCAGCCCACCCAAGGCCATGCGGTGCGGATGCCGGCGAGTTTACGGAAAGCTCCGACGGGGTTGCTCTTGGACCTGCGGCCAATGATGAACTCGCTGATCATCAGCGGGGTGCCGATGAGGAGCGCCACGACGAGATAGACGATAAGGAAGGCACCGCCGCCGTTGTTGCCGGCCTCGATGGGGAAGCGGTAGATGTTGCCGAGTCCGAGGGCCGAGCCGGCGGTGGCCATGATGATGCCCAGCTTGGAGCCGAAGTTTTCTCTCTGTTTCATGATTGTTCTGTTCTTTTTTTCTCAAGTTCGGCGACTCGTGCGGTGAGTTGCGCCACTTGCATCTGGATGAAGTCTTCGCTGTATTTGCGGTCGCAGAAGCCGTTGCCGCGAGCCACAAAGGCATCGTCGTCCTCCTGTTCGACGGCGAGGTCTTGATAGCTGGCCAATAGACGGCGTGCCTCTTCGAGTTCTTGATCGATTGATTTCATGAGAATAGCTGATTGACTGCTTGTTCGATACCTTCTTCATCGACCGGGGTGGTGACCATGTCGGCGTGCTGCTTGACAGCAGGTTCCGCGTTGCCCATGGCGATGCCGATGCCGGCCCACTGGAGCATCTCGATGTCGTTGGCGCCGTCTCCGAAAGCGATTGTGTCGGCCTGACAGATGCCGAAGTGGCGGCAGAGAGCTTCCATGCCCACGGCTTTACTGTTGCCGTCGGCCACTATGTCGGTGAAGGCGGGATGCCAGCGGGGTAGGCGGCAGTGGGGCAGGAGCGAGGCCACATGGGCGTCGAGGTCGGCGGGCATGAGGGCGATGATCTGGTAGGCGGTGTGGTTGCGCATCTCGTCGATGGTCACAACGGGGGGCATGGTGAACTCTAGCTGGTCGCGGAGCTTCATCCCCACTTCGTTGGGTTGCGCCAGCATCATGCCGTCGGCGGTGAAGATCATGGTGCAGAGGTTGTGCTGCTTGGCGAAGTCGAGCCAGGCGTTGAGGTCCTCCTGCGGTATGGGGTTGGAAACAAGCGTTAAACGTTCATTTGGGTTCGGGGTTGTGAACACCAGTGCGCCGTTCATGGTGATATAGGCCTCGAAGGTGACGGGCATCGGCGGGATGAGCACTTTGGGACGGCCTGAGGAGATGAAGGTGCGGACTCCGTGGCGGTGGAGGGTGTCGAAGGCGCGCACGGTGCCCTCCGAGATGCGGTGGGTGGTGAAACTCAGCAGGGTGCCGTCGATATCGAAGAATGCCGCTTTAATCATTGGTTGTTCTTTTTGGTGTGGGCCATCTGCCAGGCGTTGAAGATGTTTTGGTAGATGCTGTAGAAGGCCAGGAATACGGCCGCCAGCGGGGTGAGGAAGGTGTTGGCCATCCAGATGCCCATGGCGGAGTTTTTCTGTCCGAGGAGCTGGCCACCTCCGATGCGGTTGCCATAACGCCGTCCTATCAGGCGGCCGGTGCCGAACTGCACGATGCAGAAGAGCAGCGAGAGCCCTCCGAGCCAGGCAATGTTGTACCAGTTGCCGCTGCCGTGCAGGAAGATGAAGTCGATGGTCTGTCCGAGGGTGAGCAGCAAGGCGGTGGCCCAGAGATAGAAGCCCAGGATGTTATAGCGGGCGATGAAGGCGTTGGCCTTGGGCAGCCACAGCTGCAGGGCCAGCACAAGGAAGAAGGGGAGGGCCAAGGTGGAGCCTATCTTGCCGAACATTAGCAAAAGGCTTTTCCAGAGCCCCATCTCGGGATGGTGTCCGATGAGGGTAAAGACGATGGGAGCCACCACGGCCACCATGAGGTTGCCGAGGATGGTGTAGGTGGTCACCGTGGCGCGGTTGGCACCCAGCAGGCACGAGATGACGGCCACCGAGGCGGCTACCGGACAGAGCACTCCCACCAGCACCCCTTCGGCGACGATGTCGTTGCCGCTGAGCAGTTTGATGAGGAGGTAGCATCCGGTGCTGACCACCACCTGGAAGAGCATCAGCCACACATCGAGCATGGTCACTTTCAAGCGTCGCAGATCGACGGCCGAGAAGGTGAGGGTCAGAATGCAGAAGATGATATAAGGGACGAGAAACGAACCGGCGGCACACCAGCGGTGCAGCAACAGTCCGAGGACGATGGCGATGGGGAGTACGTATGGACGGAGACGTTGCACAGTTAAGCGTTAAGGGTGATGAGTTGGGTGAAGAGTGCGGTCATGCGGTCGGCGGCACGGTCGGCCTGCACCACCACGTCGTTCTCGTCATTGACCACGCCGTCTTTCAAATCGTTGCTCTGGTTGGTGATGACACTCATGCCGAAGATTTCCATACCGCAGTGACGGGCCACAATCACCTCGGGCACGGTGCTCATGCCACAGGCGTCGCCGCCGACGGTGCGGTACATGCGGTATTCGGCAGGAGTCTCGTAGGTGGGCCCTGTGCCGGCCACATAGACACCGTGTCGGAGGTTGATTCCCATCTTGCTGGCGATGGTGTCGGCCAGCGCCCGCAGCCGGGGGCTGTAGGTCTCGGTCATGTCGGGGAAGCGAGGCCCGAACTCCTCCATGTTGGGGCCAATCAAGGGGTTGGGCATGAAGTTAATGTGGTCGGTGATGACCATCAGGTCACCCACGCGGTAGTCGGGATTCACCGCTCCTGCGGCGTTGCTCACCAGCAGGGTCTTGATGCCCAGCTTGGAAAAGACCCGCACCGGAAAAGTCACCTGCTGCATGGTATAGCCCTCATAGTAGTGGAAGCGCCCCTGCATGGCCAGCACCGGCTGTCCGCCCAGAGTGCCGATAATCAGGTTTCCTTTATGTCCTATGGCAGTGGAGGTCATAAAGTGGGGTATCTCTCCGTAGGGAATGGTTAATGCATCCTCGATGCTGTCGGCCAGTTTGCCAAGGCCGCTGCCCAGCACGATAGCCACCTTCGGCAGTGCCAATCCCCCTTTCTCGATACGCCCCCTCAGCCAATCACTCGTTTCCTTATAATCCATAAATAGCCTCTTATACTTTTTGACTTTTAGACTCTTTGACTCTTATCCCTTCAATCTCTTTCTGTATCTCCGCCGCACGTTCGTAGTCTTCGCTCTCCTCGCATCGGCGCAGCTCTTCTTCCAGTTCCTCCAAGGTCTTCTCGCTTTTTGCCTTTGTTTTCTCGCCATCCACTTTCACTCCCGTCTCTTCCAGTACCTTCTCGTCCATCAGGATAGGGGCGTCGCTGTGGAGGGCCAGGGTGACGGCGTCGGTGGTGCGGCTGTCTATCTGTTTTTCGTTGAATCCGTCGGTCAGATGGAGGGTGGCGTAAAACACTCCTTCCACTACCCGGTCGATGGTGACCTCTTTCAGCGAGAGGCCGAAAGCCTCCATGATGTGCAGGACGAGCTGGTGGGTGAGAGGACGGCGTATGGTTGCCGCCTCTTTGGCCAGCAGGATGCTCTGTGCCTCGCTTTGTCCGATGATGATGGGCACCTGTATGCCGCCTTCGGGCTCAAAGAGCGTGAGGATGTAGTTGCCCGTCTGGGCGGCACCGCTCTGGATGGTTGTCGGAAATACCTGCTTCATAACCTCTCTTTCAAGTATTCCACCAGTTTGGCTACTGCCTGGCCGCGGTGGCTGATGCTGTTCTTCACCTCCAGCGGCATCTCGGCGAAGCTCACTGCAAATCGGTCGGGCATGAACACGGGGTCGTAGCCGAACCCTTCGCCGTTCGAGTGTCGCTCGGTCAGAATCTGCCCATCGACGCGCCCCTCGAAAAGGTGAGAGGTGAAAGGTGAGAGGTGAGAGGTGTTATCGGCAGCAGCTTTTTCACCTTTTATCTTTTCAAGCAGGCAGATCACCGTGCGGAAGCAGGCCTTGCGGTTCTCTTGTCCGTCGAGGGCGGCCAGCAGTTTGTCGATGTTGTCGTCGAACGAGCAGTGCTCGCCGGCATATCTGGCGCTATACACTCCAGGCGCTCCTCCGAGGGCTTCCACCTCCAGTCCTGTGTCGTCGGCAAACACCCCGTCGTAACCACTGGTCACTGGCCACTGGTCACAGGTCACTCTTTCCCACACCCACTGGGCTTTCTGGAGGGCGTTGCCTTGCAGGGTGTCTGCCGTTTCGGGTATCTCGCCGTGCAGCCCGGCTTCGGCGAGGGTGACAATCTCCACGGTGTCCTTCAATGCCGCACGTACCTCCTCCACCTTGTGCTTGTTGTTGGTGGCAAATATCAGTCGTTTCATTCTTTCACGGGTTTCTTGATTAGGATGGAGAGCAGGACGCTCACCACCAGGATGCCGAGGATGATGCACAGCGAGGCTACCGTCTCGATGTGCCAGCCGAAGAACTCGCCGCCGATCATCTTCACGCCGATGAAGCAGAGCAGCGCCCCGAGGCCGTAGTGCAGCAGCCAGAAGCGGTCGGCGATGTCGCTCAGCAGGAAGAACAGGCTACGCAAGCCCATGATGGCGAAGATGTTGGAGGTATAGACAATCACAGGGTCGGTGGTCACAGAGAACACCGCCGGTATGGAATCGACGGCGAAGATGATGTCCGAGAACTCAATCACCAGCAGCACTATGAACAGTGGCGTCAGCAGCACCTTCCCCAAGTCGTTGCGGTGGAAGAAGTCGTGCCCGTAACTCTCCTTGGTCACGGGGAAGTGCTTTGAGGCGAACTTCACCACAGGGTGGTTTGCGGTGTCTGTCTGCTCGTCACTCTGCGGTCGGAACATTTTCACGCCGCTGTATATCAGTATCACCCCGAAGACTGCCAGCATCCACGAGAACTTGGTTACCAGCGCCCCGAGGGCGAAGATGAAGATGAACCTCAGCACGATGGCACCGAAGATGCCCCAGAACAGCACGCGGTGGTAGTATTCCCGCTTCACGCCGAAGCTCACGAAAATCATGATCATCACAAAGATGTTGTCGATTGAAAGGCTCTCCTCGAGGAAGTAGCCGGCCAGAAACTGCGAGGCTGTCTCGTGTCGGTAGGCGTTCAGCTCCTCTAATGAGGCAAAGTCGCTCAGCGGATGGCCGTGCACCCACTCGGCGTGGAACCACAGCAGTGTCGCGAAGCCCATGGCCAGCGCCACCCACATCACCGTCTGCAACGCCGCCTCCTTCACGCCCACCACGTGATCCTTCTTGTGAAACACCGTCAGGTCCAGCGTGAGCATCACCACCACAAAGACCATGAAGATGATGAAGAAAAGATTGTTCATCTGTACAATATTTTAGCTTTATATTAGTTACTTAATATATCATAACGCGACACATGGCGAAATATTGTGACATATTCTGGAGTTTTTTTCGCGTCGGCACCTTCACCATCGGCGGCGGCTATGCGATGATACCCCTCATGCAACGCGAATTTGTCGATAAGCATCACTGGATGAGCGAGGAAGAGTTCCTTGACCAGGTGGCTCTCAGTCAGGCAATGCCCGGTGTCTTTGCCGTCAATATGGCCTCGATGACGGGGTTCCGTCTGCGCGGCGGACGGGGTGCGGCGGTGGCCGTCGCCGGCAACATCCTCATGCCTGTCCTTTTCATCCTCCTGCTCGCCGTCTTCTTCCGTGCCTTCCGCGACAATGTCATTGTGGAGCGCATTTTCCTCGGCCTCAGGCCCGCCGTCGTGGCCCTCATCGCGGCGCCGGTCTTCACCATGGCCAAGAGTGCCAAAGTCTCCTGGCGCAATGTATGGATACCTCTCCTCTGCGCCCTTCTCATCTGGCTGATGGGTGTCAGCCCCGTGCTCATCGTCCTTGCCGCCGCCCTCCTCGGCTACCTCTGCTCTAAAATTGAAAATTGAAAGTTGAAAATTGAAATTATCACTCACAATTCATAATTCGTGATTTTCTTCCAGCTCTTCTACACCTTCCTGCTCATCGGCGCCTTCACCTTCGGAGGCGGCTACTCCATGGTGGCCCTCATCCAGAATGAGGTGGTGGTGCGTCACCAGTGGATGACCGCTGCCGAGTTCACCGACCTGCTTGCCGTCAGCCAGATGACCCCGGGTCCTGTGGGCATCAACACCGCCACCTATGCGGGCTATACCGCCGTCCTCAACGCTGGCTATCCGCAATGGGCCGCCGTCTGCGGTTCCCTCATCGCTTCCCTTGCCGTCATCGTCATTCCCGTGACCCTGGTGCTCCTCCTCAGCCGGTGGCTGCTGAAGCACAAGGACCATCCCCGCGTCGCCACCGTCCTGCGGTTCCTGCGGCTCGCCGTCATCGGGCTCATCGCCGCCGCTGCACTGGGGTTGATGACCACGGAGAGTTTCGGTGTCCCGGGGCTCAACCTCCGGTTCGGGGTTTCCCTGCTGATATTTGTCGCCGTGTTTCTCCTTTCCCTCCGGCGCAAGGCCAGCCCCATCGTCCTCATCCTTGCCTCCGGCCTCGTCGGCCTGTTGGTCTATAGTCTTTGAATGGCTTGTTGTGGTCTCTATAACATCCTGATACTAAGCCTTGAATCGGTTATGACCTAGTATTGACCTAGTATTGACCTAGTAATGACCATATAGAATCTACTATGTCAGAAGGGTGTGAGAAGGGAAGCAAAGGGTCTCCGTTGGAGAATCAATGGCTTGTGATAAAATATTTTTTGCCGGTTTCGGAAATGTTCGTATATTTGCAGTCGAAAATCAACAAGCTCTTGGTATGAAAAAAGTTGTGTTTTTCTTTGTTTTGACGCTGTTCTCTGCCCTTTCCGTGACGGCGCAGATGAAATATACCTCGGCGGTGATGACCAACAATTATGTCACCCACCCCGACAAAACTCCGTTTGATACATGGGGTGGCAACTATTATGTCGCCTTTGGAAGAGATGCGACCTCGCCATACAACCCTGTTTTTTATTTGGTTGATATTAGTGGATATAGTACATTTCTTCCTCTTACACCGATACCGGCACCCTCATTTGTCAGCCGTTCGGTCTCGGTTTCCGCACCTTCCTCCGCCGGGTTGTTGGACTTCACGGTCAATGATATTTATGTGGTGGATGACTATGCTTTTTTCTGCGGATATGGGGTGAAGAAGATTGCTCCCGAGGTTACTGTGGATGTGGCAGTGGTGGGTTATTTCAATCTTAATGACTTTTTCACGAACAACGTACAGGTTAACTATCTGATTCTGTATGACAGCATAAACTATTCAGATTATCCTGTTTCACTGGAACAGCTGGTGGCCTATCGCTCCCCGTCGGGCTATGATGTGGTGGCCTACGGAATGAAAACGGGCGGTCAGAACCAGGTGGTTGAGATAAAAGACATTATGTCGTCTCCAATCACCTTTAGTTGTGCCAATATGCCATTCAGCAATCCCTTGAGTCTTCCGGCTCCGGACGAGCAACTGGTGATTGACGATATCTTCCTTACGAAAAACAACGTGGTTTTTACCGGTCACGACCACAACATCATCACTACCGCCACAAACTATCCGTGGTACATTTTTGGAGGAAAGGGCGACGTTGTTATGGACATCTGTGATCCGTGGATAAATCCTAATTATTACCTGCCCAGTGCCGACGAATCCGAAGGTTACGTACTGGGTGCCGCGTTGGAGGGGGATTCGTTTGCCATGGCCTATGTGCATCCGGACGGCATTACTGAAGATAGGACGATTCGTTTGCGGGTGATAGACCCGATATCCGTATCAAATCCGTATTCCCAGGAATTTGAAGCAGAAAAGGGGGAACTCGTGCACAAGATGGTTTATCTGCCGAAAGTCAAAACGGTTGATTTGATTGTGGAAGAGCCTTTTACTACCAGATTCTTCCAGTTGGATCCATACGCCACCGCCAACTATAGTTCAGTTTTCTTTGAATTGGGTGGGGCATATCAACGTATCCGGGCCAAGGATGGGGAACATCTCATTTCCTCGTACGGGAACTCGTTCTATATAGATGACCGAACAGCGAATCTGCCCCATTCCAATCAGTCCTGTCCAGCAAACAAGGAGAAGAAAGTTCAAATGATTCCGGAATTGCAACCCAACCAGGCACAATACGGGTCGCCTACGCCACCTTACAACATAATCTCGGCTCAGACTAATGACGCAGTCCAAACCCATGCCATTACGACAGATTGTTTCTCGTATGAATAAAAAACCGATGTTATGAAGACCAGATTGTTTTTTGCTGTCCTGTTGATGTGTGGCCTGATGCCAGCGGTGGCACAACCGGTGGCACATGTGAATACCCGAGACACGGTACGCTACGGCGACCCGTGGTACACCTTCAAACCCTTGCCGGCACTGAACTATGTCGCACAGTATGGCGGCCAGTTGTTTCTAAAACCTTATCCTAATGCGAGATTTGCTCAAGTATATACATCCAGCAAAACGTTGCTATACGGAATTGCAGTAACGATGGACTCGTTGCCTGCCCAAGAAGACAGTGCGTGGCTCAGTTGTTGGCGGGGTATATTCACCCATCCCGGACCTCCTCTGCGAATGGAGTATGTTTGTTTCGACAGTGTGCCTTCTATGGACTCCATCAGCACATGGAACCCGCCATTGCTGAAGCAGTGTGTGTTCGAGTACCAGGTGGGCGGGGCCGGCGACGACGGGGTCTATAAATCCACCACCCCCGTCAACTGCTTCGAATTCTATTTCGACGAACCGCTTCCGCTTGTCCCGCAGGACACCTTCCTCATTGGCAGCTATTCCAACATGGCAGATCCATATCATTTTTTGGCTTATGCAGGGGTTGACAGGGACGGTGCCAGCCAAAATTGGATGGAAATAAATCTAATGAATGGATGCGATCTAAACGCCTATGACACTATGGCAAAATCTGCCGACCATTATCGCTATCTGTGTTCTCTCTATCCAAACAACAGTTATTTCTGCAATACGGATGGAAGGGGGCGCTTATTTTGGTTCTGGGGGATGGTGTTCCCCATCACGGAGTTGAGGTGCACCAAGCCGTGGGGGTTGGAGGTGGATTCTGCGGCACGGATGGTGCGTTGGGACCATGATGCCGACGGGGTGCTGTTCCAGCTGTCGCTGTGCGTCGACGGCACTTTGCCCGACAACGGCTACATCGTCACCACCACCGACACGACGCTCTCCTTCACGGCGCTGCTGTCGCTGTCGCCCGACACGGTGTATCGTCTCTACCTGCGGAAGCAGTGCGACTTCAGCACCTCGCGACCCCACACGGTGTGGAGCGACTGGAGCGAGCCGGTGGTGCTCAACCGCAACGCCGGAGGCGGGACCGAAGGGATACCTACAATCGGGCAGGAGAGGGTGAGAATCTATGCCGAGGGTGGCCGCATCGTGGTGGTGGGTGCCGAAGGGATGGAAGTGAAGGTGTATGACGTGAAAGGCATCCAAGTCGCCAACCGAGACCTGCCGGCTGGCGTGTATATGGTGCATGTCGGCGACCTGTCCGCCCGCAAGGTGGTGGTGGTGAGGTGATCTGATTATTTTTTGTATTACATAAAATAAATGGAGATGTTTCTCGTTAAAGGGATATTAAAATGTTAAATTCCTTTAACTATGAAGAGCATAGCGATATTGACGGGTGGCGGTCCCGCGCCCGGAATGAACACGGTGGTGGCCTCGGTGGCCAAGACTTTCTTGCGCGACGGTTATCGCGTGATTGGCCTGCATGGCGGCTACAGCGCCCTGTTTACCGACAAGCCCCGCATGCAGGACCTCGATTTCCTCACCGCCGACGAGATTTTCAACAAGGGTGGCAGCATCCTGAAGATGAGCCGTTTCAAGCCTACTCCCGAGGATTTCGAACAGCGGTTCAACCTCAAACTCTTCACCGACAACGAGATTAAGTTGCTGGTGACTGTGGGCGGCGACGACACGGCCAGCACGGCCAACCGCATTGCCAAGTTCCTTGCCGACAAGCACTACCCGATTGCCAATATCCATGTGCCAAAGACCATCGACAACGACCTGCCGCTGCCGAACTCGAGCCCGACTTTCGGCTACAACAGCGCAAAGGCGCAGGGTTGCGTGCTGGCTACGGCTGTGATGGAAGATGCGAGGACGAGCGAGAACTGGTTTGTGGTGAGCGCCATGGGCCGTTCGGCCGGCCATCTGGCGCTCGGCATCGCGGGTGCCTGTCACTATCCGATGGTGATTATCCCTGAATTCTTCAATAAGACGGAGATTACGGTGGATAAGATTATCAACATGGTGGTGAGCTGCATCGTGAAGAGGAAAATCATGGGCATCAACTACGGTGCCGCGATGATTTCCGAAGGTGTGTTCCACTCGCTGAGCGACGAGGAAATCAAGAATTCTGGCATTCACTTCAGCTATGACGAGCATGGCCATCCGGAACTGGGCAAGGTGTCGAAAGCCCATATTTTCAATGACCTGCTAGAGCGCAAGGTGAAGGAACTCGGACTGAAAGTGAAGAGTCGTCCGGTGGAGATCGGCTACGAGATTCGCTGCCATACGCCTATCGCTTTCGACCTGACTTATTGCTCGCTGATGGGAATGGGTGTGCACACGCTGTTCAACCAAGGCTGCACGGGCTGCATGGTGTATGTGGATCATCAGGGCACGGTGAGCCCGCTGTACCTGAAGGACCTGCAAGACCCGGCGACGGGCAAGATTCCGCCCCGGTTGGTGAATGTGGATTCGAACAAGGTGCAGTCGTATGTGAACGACATCATGGATTACATCACGCCGGCCGACTACGAGGCGGCGAAGAAATACCTGCCGAATCCGGAGGAGTATGACTTCAAGAGGATTCTTAACTGGTAATATGAAAAGACTGCGAGACTGAGAGACTGCGTGACTGCGAGCTGTGATGGCTTGGGGTCTCGTTGTCTTGTTGTCTTGCGGTCTTGCAGGCACAGCCTGCGCACAGAGCAAGCAGCAGCTGGAGAAGGACAAGGCTGCTGTGGAGCAGGAATTGAAGCAGCTGAACAAGGATTTGGCAAAGGCGAAGAAGAGCAGCAAGGCCGGTCAGCAGCAACTGAACCTGCTGGAGAAGAAGATACAGCAGCGCACAAAACTGATTAACAATATCGGTGGTCAGCTGAACGTGCTGAATGTGCAGATGGAGCAGACGAAGGACAGCATCGCCTTGATGCGGACACAGGTGGACTCGCTGAAGAGGGAGTATGCCCGTGTGGTACGGGTGCTTTACGGCGAACGCGGCAATCTGGACAAGGCGGTCCTTATTCTTGACACGAAGAGTTACAACCTGGCCTTCCTGCGGACGAAGTATTTCCGCGACTACAGCCGCTACCGCCGTCGTCAGGCTTCGTTTATCCGCCAGAAGGAGGAGAGGTTGAACGAGGCGGGGATAGCGCTGGCGCGTCAGCAGCAGGAGACGACGAGTCTGCTGGTGCAGGAGAAGCGTCAGAAGGACGAGCTGGCCAAGGAACGCAAGGAGCAGCAGAAAAGCCTGAAGCAGAGCAAACAGCAGGAGAAGAACCTGCAAGCGCAGATCAACAAGAAGGAGCAGCAGAAGCGCCAGTTGCAGCAGCAGATACAGAAGATTATCAACGAGGAGATTGCGAAAGCGAACAAGACCGGAAAAGCCACTGGCGGAAGCAGTGCCACTTCGACGGTGGATGTGGCGCTGAGCAACGACTTCGCGTCGAACAAAGGGCGGCTCCCGTGGCCGGTGTATTACACCAAGGTTTCGCGTGAGTATGGCCGCTACACTCATTCCAGCGGCGGGCAGAACATGAACAACGGCATCGACTTGCAATGCAAGAGCGGCACGTCGGTACAGGCTATCTTCAGCGGTACGGTGAGTCGCGTGTTCACCTGTCCCAACGGTACCCGCGGCATCATCGTCCGTCATGGGGAATATATGTCGGTCTATGCCAACATGGGCACTGTGACGGTGAAAGAGGGCGGCGAGGTCTCCACGAAGCAGAACCTCGGAACGGTCTATACGAACGAGGACGGTAGCGCGGAGTTCAGTTTCCAACTGTGGAAGGGAACGGCTTCATTAAATCCGAGACAATGGCTGAGATGATCTATTTCATCAGCGATGCGCATTTGGGCAGCGGTACCGACAGTCGGGAGCGCGAACGGGAACTTTGTGCGTTCCTTGAAAGTATCCGGCCCAACTGCCGGAGGCTGTTTCTCCTTGGGGATATTTTTGATTTTTGGTTCACCTACCGCTATACGGTGCCGAAAGGTCACACCCGTCTTCTCGGGAAGCTGTCTGAGATGGCTGACAGTGGGGTGGAGATTCATTTCTTTCTCGGCAACCACGACATGTGGGTGTTCGACTACCTGGAGAAGGAAATCGGTGTGGTGATGCACGATGAGCCGGAGGTGTTCGAGATGGACGGTAAACGGTTCCTCATTGGTCACGGCGACGGATTGGGGCATCTGGACAAGAAGTTCGACCTGCTGCGGAAGGTCTTCCGTTCAAGGCTCAATCAGCGTCTTTTCACTCTTTTGCCGTCCAGCTGGATGTTCCCGATTGCCCACCGTTGGAGTGACAGCAACAAGGAACTGCACGCCAAAGAGGACAGCCTGCACTATCTCGGCGACGAGCGAGAGGGGATCGTGCTATATTGTAAGGAAAGACTTCGGGTTGAGCAGTTTGACTACTGCCTTTTCGGCCATCGTCACACGCCGCTGGTGAAGCCTTTGGCCGACAATTGCACCTATATCAACACCGGCGACTGGTTCTTCAATCGCAACTATGCGGTCTTCAACCTCCTTGACCACACCCTCAAGCTTTATGACCTTCAGAAAGGCGAGATTACAGGATGTTGACGCCATGATGGCGTTGGTGCAACGCCGGATTGACTGGATGAACGTCGTGGGGCTGCACCAATGGAACGAGACCGACTATTTCGGCCGCTATCCCCGTAGCTATTGGGAGAAGAACATCGCTTGCTTCCTTGTGGGAGAAGAAGAGGACCGGGTGGTGGTGGCCATCGCCCTTTACACAGAAGATGTGCGCTGGACGCGCGACGGCATCTACACCGGCAACCTTCGTGGCGCCGCATTCTACCTGCACCACCTGGTCACCGACCCTGTATGCAAGGGGTGCGGAAAACAGATGATGCTCTATGTCGAACAATACGCCATAGAGCATCATGTTTCTTTGCTGCGGCTCGACTCTGCCGTGGGCAATCTTGCGTTAGAGAGATACTATACTGATTTGGGTTACACGGCTTGCGGCACCTGTCACGACCAGCTCTATCACGGCGTGCTTCGAGAGAAACTTCTTTCAGCAGGTTGAGGAGGGTCGCGGTACCGTCATTGGCGGCTGAGGGCCGACCGCAGATGCTCGGTGGTGTTCTTGAAATGGAGTGTGTGGGGGTTGTCGGGATAGCGTTCCTGCAGGCCTTCGAGCACGAGGTCGTACCAGTCGATGCTGTTGGGGTCGCGGGTGTCAATCAATAACCTGTTGTTGAACGGCTTGTAGAGGGCAATCAGTGTGCTCAGCGATCCTCGGTTCTCCTCCAAGAAGCGGCATACATAATCCTGCTGCTCTTCAAAAGTGATGCGATAGATGCTGTCGGTCTCGTCTTTTTTGTCCAACACCTGCTGTTCCGTGATTTTCTTGTCGAAGTAGAGCTGGGCGTAATAGGCGGTGGTATCGACCAGTTCGTTGAGCACTTGGGCACCGTCGTTGGTGTATTGCTGCAACTGCCACAGCAGAACGCTTTCGGGCGAACCTGTGATGTTGTAGCTGAGAGAAAGATTGTCGTAGCGTCCCGTGACGTTCAGGTGCTCGCCGTAGTCGGGCAGGGTGACAATGAAGTTGTTCTCCGTGGTGTGCAGGTTGTACAAACTGCGGTAGGGCATCTTGTAGCTGTACTTGAAGTGACCTTTGCTGTCCATCGGGATGCTGTCGATGAATATCGGTCCGTCGGGAGCTATCTCCTCAAGCCAGAGGGTCTTCCCTGCGCCGCCGTCGAGGGTGCCGCTGATGGTGAAGGTGTCGTGATTGCAGGCGGCAAAAAATACTAAAGACAGAAGACTGAATAATAAGGTTTTCCTCATAACATATAATCTATTAAGCACAGGGCAGTCATCGCTTCTACGACAACGGCTGCGCGTTCAATATGGTAGCGGTCGTGTCGGCCGTCGATTTGCAGATGCTCCAGATGGCCGTCTTCGTGCAGGCACTCCACAGGTTGGGGAATGGTGACCACCGGGTGGAAAGCCACGCGGAACTCTATCGGCATTCCGTTGCTGATGCCTCCCTGAATGCCGCCGCAATGGTTGGTCAAGGTGAGAAATGGCTGTTCATCTGTTTCACCTTTCCATCGGTCGATATATTCGCTGCCTTTCATCTGGGCTGCCGCAAAGCCGTTACCCATCTCGAATCCGATAGCCGACGGGATGCTCATCATGGCTTCCGCCAGAGCCGCGTTTAGTTTGCCGAAGATGGGCTCGCCGACTCCCGCCGGCACTCCCGTCACACGGCAACTGACCACACCTCCAAGGGTGTCATTCTCCGTTTCGCACTTTCCTCCTTCCACTGAACTCTGAATACTGACTTCCGGCATCAGCTGCATGGCGATGGCGCCGGCTACCACACGCACCGCCGTCTCTCGGGCCGATGCCCGTCCGCCTCCGCGATGGTCGCGCAGGCCGTATTTCATATAATAGGTGTAGTCGGCGTGACCCGGACGGAACATGTGCTCCAGCGGTGCGTAGTCCTCGGGACGGGTGTTCTTGTTGCGGATAATGAACGCGATAGGGGTGCCGAGCGTGATGCCGTCTTTTAGGCCCGAGAGCCACTCCACCTCGTCTTCCTCCTGACGGGGGGCGCCGAATCGGCGTCGCTCCAATGCGGCGGCGATGGCCTCCATATCGAGAGCCACTCCCGCGGGGCAGCCGTCAATAACAGCACCTACGGCGGGTCCGTGGGACTCGCCGTAGGTGGTTATGCGGAATTTTGTACCGTAGGTGTTCACTTACTTCGGATTAATTTCCAGCAGTTCCACTTCAAATACGAGCGTCGAGCCGGCAGGGATGCTGCCCACGGGCTGCTCGCCATAGCCGAGGTTGTAGGGGATGTAGAGCATGTAGCGCGATCCTTCGTCCATTAGCTGCAGGCCTTCCGTCCAGCCGGGAATCACCTGGTTGAGGGCGAAGGTGATGGGTTCGCCGCGATCCACGCTGCTGTCGAAGGTGGTGCCGTCGATGAGTTTGCCGGTATAGTGCACCTTCACGCGGTCGGTGCTCTTGGGCTTCTTGCCGTTGCCGGCCACCAGTTTCTGGTATTTCAGGCCGCTGGGAGTGGTATATACCGACTTGTTGTTGCTGATTTGCTGCATGAACTTGGCGCCGGCGTCGATGTTGTCCTGCACGCCCGCACGCTGGCGGCGCTCGAAGTCCTGCTGGAAGCGCTGCAAAAGCGGACGCGATTCGGCGTCGGTGAGGGCACTCAGGCCTTTAGCGCCGTCAATCATGGCGTTGCCGGCCATCTTGCCGTCGATGCCCAGACGCTGCTGCTCCCAGTTGTTGTAGATGTCGCGACCGATGGCGTAGGAAGCCGAGTCGTTGAAGTTGCGCAGCACAACGGGGGCTTTGGCCTCACGCAGCTGCGACCGCGTGACCGTCAGGTCGGCCAGCGTCTTCTCGTAGGCGTCGGCTTTGGCTTTCAGTTCGTTATAGTAGGCCTCGCTCATCGTGGCCTTGCCCTTCTTGATTTTCACCTCCTGGGCTTGCGAAAGTGAAAATTGCAAGGTGAAAAGTGAAAATACGGCAACCGCCAGAATTACTTTCTTCATTATAGTTTAACTCTTAACTTTTAACTTTTACTCTTACTTGTACTCCTTCACCTGCACGCCGTCGAGCACTTCTTTGCCGCAGATGGCAAGGGCCAGCATCTCGTTCTCGCCCTTGTAGATCTTCACGGGGGCAATCCAGCCCACGCGCTTCTCAATCATGGCCATCCAGGGTTTGCTGTAGGCGATGCCGCCCGTCAGGATGATGGCGTCCACCTTGCCATCCACCACAGCGGCCAGACGGCTGATTTCCAGCGACACCTGGTAGGTGAAGGCTTCCACCAGCAGTTGGCATTTCTCGTCGCCGGCAAGGGCTTTCTTCTCCACCTCGTAGGCGTCGTTGGTGCCCAGATAGGCCACAAAGCCGCCCTCGGCGGTCACCATCTTCTTCAGCTTGGCTTCGTCGTATTTTCCGCTGCAGGCCACCTCAATCAGTTTCGAAGCGTTGATGGAGCCGCAACGGGTGGGCGAGAAGGCGCCGAGGCCGCAGAGCGCGCGGTTCACCTCGGTCACGCGGCCGTGCTCGTGGATGCCCACGCTCACGCCGCCGCCCATGTGGGCGATGATGAGGTTCAGGTCCTCGTAGTGCTTGCCCAGCTCACGGGCATACAGTTTGGCGGTCATCTTCTGGTTCAGGCAATGCCAGATGACGCCTTCGCGTTTGGGGTCGAGGTCGAACACCGGGTGTCCGCTGATTTTGGCGAATTCGGGACGTTCATCCACGATGCCTGGGTCGGCGATGTAGGCGCATTCCAGGCCGATCTCACGGGCGATGGCGTCGCTGATCAGGGCGCCCAGGTTGCAGGCGTGCTTGCCCTGGATACCGGCGTGGCACTCTTCCTTCATCAGGTCGTTCACGCGGTAGCAGCCGCTCTCGCAGGGGCGGGTCAGGCCGCCGCGACCCATGACCACAGCAATCTCGTCGGTGCTCACACCGTGACGCTTCACCATGTCGAGGATGGCGGTCTTGCGGTACTCGAACTGATCGGCCACCTCATGGAACTTCTGAATTTCCTCGATGGGGTGGGAGAGGTTCTCGGTAAAAACTTCGGTCTCGCCGTCATAGATGGCGGCCTTCGTCGATGTGGCTCCCGGATTGATCACCAGCGTGTATTTCTTTGTACTCATTTTGTGTATGTTATTTTTGTTATTATTATCTTTATATCTTTATTTAAATGATTTTCAGCCTCATGGCACATGAGGCATTTTCAAGTGCAAAGATATGAAAAAAAAACGGAACCGCGAAGATTATTTTTCAACATTTTTTCAAAACGGGCAGAATTACAACGCTAACCGCTTCATCTTACCTCCTTTCCACAACTTGCTTTCCTCTTTTGGCTTAACAAGCGCTTACCTACGGCTTAACAAGGGAGTAACAAGGGAGGTCCTTAAGTCTTCCTCCCGTTTACCTACCGTTTGCCTCAAGTATGCCTCAAGTATGGTTCAAGGATTCCTGTTCCGACATTTTTTCGAGGAGGGTATAATAAATAAGATAATATTGCGTTAAGTGGTGGTATGAAGTGTAGAATCTTGTTTTTGCTGGTGATGGTGTCGCTGCTGGTGCCGGCCGTTGCGCAGACGGATGGGGCGGAGAGCGATGCCGAGTTGGCGACGCACCGCTACAGTGCGGCGTACGACAGCCTGCTGAACAGCTACTATATGCGCCGGTATGCCCATCAGGGTTTGCATAGCCGGACAGAATTCTCCCTTGATGCTTTCGACGAACTGCCCGATTCGGTGCTCGAGGCCCGTCTGCGGGCGTTGCACACGGTGGTGCCTATGGCGATGAACGATGTGGTGCGGTCGCATATCCGTCTGTATCTCCGTATCATGTCGCGTCGTCTGTCGCTGACGCTGATGCAAGAGGAGCGTTATTTCCAGCTCTTCGGAGAGGCGCTGGAGCGTTACGGGGTGCCGGACGAGGTGAAGTACCTGGCCATTGTGGAGAGTGCCTTGAATCCTGAGGCGACCTCGCGAGTCGGTGCTTCGGGATTGTGGCAGTTCATGTACAACACGGGCCGTCTCTACGACCTGGAGGTGAATTCAGTGGTGGATGAGCGGCGCGACCCGGTGAAGTCGTCCTACGCGGCGGCGCGATTCCTGAGCGACCTCTACAGGGTGTTCGACGACTGGACGCTGGCCATCGCGGCCTACAACTGCGGCCCGGGAAATATCAACAAGGCCATTGCGCGGAGCGGCGGCAAGCGCGACTTCTGGCAGATCTACTATTATCTTCCGCGTGAGACGCGTGGTTACATCCCGTCGCTGATAGCGGTGATATACGTGATGCACTATTACGGCGAGCACGGCTTGCGGCCGGAGCGCGTGGAGGTGCCTGTGAGGACGGACACGGTGATGGTGAATCGTGATGTGCTGCTGGCTTATGTGGAGCAGGTGACGGGAGTGGAGAGCGAAGCCCTCAAGGTGCTGAACCCGCAGTACCGGAGCGGGTTGATTCCCGGCTCGTCGGGCCGCTATGCGTTGTGCCTGCCGCTGGCGCAGGTGGAGTCGTTCATCAGGAACCAGGACAGCGTCTATCGCTGGTCGGCCGACAGCCTGCTGCGCAAGCCTGTGAAGGTGAGCCCCCAGCCTCAGGGCAAGGGCGCGAAGGGCTCGTCGAAGGGCGGCTACTACACGGTGAAGAAGGGCGACACCTTGTCGAGCATCGCACGGAAACACGGCGTGAGTGTGGCGACGTTGAAGAAGCGCAACGGCCTGAAGGGCGACAGTATCCGTGTGGGACAAAAACTGAAGATATGAAGAAATTCCTCAAGATAATAAGCAACAAGTATGTGATTGCCACGCTGGTGTTTGTGGTGCTGATTGTCTTCCTCGACGAGTACAATCTGATGGTGACGGGGCGTGTGAAGCGTGAGGTGAAGGAGTTGCACGACGAGGAGGCCGCCCTGCGTGAGGCGATAGTGACGGACAGCCTGAACGCCGCCGCCCTGCGCGACAACCTGGACGCGAAGGAGCATTTCGGCCGCGAGAACTACTATATGAAGCGTGCGAACGAGGATATTTTTGTGATTAAGTAATTTTGATAAATGAAGAGGTTCCGTCTTTTCCCTCCGATGATGCTGGTCGTGCTGTTGCTGACTGGATGCGAGTCGGTGCGCAGTTTTATGGCGCGCGACTTGGAGGATGAGGATTTCATCATCGGACAGCTCTATGCCGACGAGCGGGTGGAGGAGACGCCTGTGATAGGAGCGCCTGTGCATGTGACCCCGAAGGCCGACGAGTGCCGTAATGCGCTGGGTCTGGAGTGCGGCGAGAACGAGAACAAGGACCTGTACGAGACGGTGAACTCATGGTTGGGTGTCCCTTACAAGTACGGCGGCACCGACCGGAAGGGTATCGACTGCTCGGCTTTCGTGGGCGCTGTCTATAAGTCGGTCTATCACGTCACTTTACAGCGCACCTGCAACGACATGCTGCGCGAAGTGAACCTCATCGGTCGCGGCGACCTGCGTGAGGGCGACCTGCTCTTCTTCACGAACAGCAAGGGCAAGGTGGCGCATGTGGGAATATATCTCAAAGACGGCCTGTTTGCCCACGCTTCGACGAGCAACGGCGTGAGCGTGAGCAGCGTGGATGGCGGCTACTGGCAGAAGCACTTCTACAAGGGCGGCCGAGTGAAATAAGTTTAATCGAAGAATCGCCAGGTGATGCCCCAATAGAGTCCGAAGCTCTGTCCTGGGTAGTGGGGCAGGAGGAAGTATTGCGGCTTGTCCTCCCACAGAGCGTTGAGGTGTCCTGCTTTGACGTAGATGCTGGCGCGTTTCACCTGAAGGTTGATGAAGACATCGCCCCAGAGGTATCCGCCGACGAGGGTGGTGCGCTGGTGCAGGAAGAGGCCTGTGTAGGGGTCGTAGGAGGAGGCAAAGAAGGGGGTGTGGTAACGCACATCGATGCCTGCCTGCACGCGAAGTGTGCGGTGGAAGAGATGGAAGTCGGCATAGAAGGAATTCTTTGAAGCCCAGAGCGGCACAGGCATCTGGACGCTGTCGGTGGAGTGTTGCAGATGTTGTTGCACATCGAGGTGCATGGGGCCAGCGGCCAGCCTGAGGGTGGCGGACAGCTGGGTGAGCCAGAGGCTGTTGGTGCCTTCCACGATGCTCTTGTCCATCTCGTACCAAGTGTTGTGATTCATGTGGCTGGAGCGGAAGTCGAGGTCGATGATGTCGCGGAAGACGAATCGCAGGCGGTAGCGCTCGGTGTTGATGGGTTGCAGGGCGGTGTTCTGGAATGCCAGTGCATCGTGTATCATACGGGCATCGGGACACTGGCGCTGGGCGACGGCGCTAATGGCGATGTGGGAGATGCGTGCCGAGTCAAGTGGGTAGTAGAGTGTGGCTGCGAAACGGTGGTCGGGGTCGTTCTCATGGTAGAAATTGCCGAGCATCTGTCCTTCGAGAATCAGGCTGCCGCGCAGGAGGGCGAGCTCGGTGCGAAGGAAGGGGTTGAAGAGGGAGATGAGCCTCAGGGTGTCGCCCTCGATGTCGGCGGTGATGCTGCGTGGCATGATGCCAAGGGTGACTTTCAATGGGTTTCGCCAGCGGTGGTCGGGATAGGCGTCGTTGGTCCAGAAGAGGGTGGCGGAGCGTTCGAGCCAATGGGTGGAGTCGATGAAGGCTCGTTTGCGGCTGTCGTTGTTCAGCTCCAATCCCAATACTCCGAGGTTGAGCAGATGCGGTGAGCGCAGGGGGATGGTGTCGATGATGTCGATGGTGTCGGTGATGGTGACGCTGTCATTCACCTTGTGCACCACAAGGCTGTCGCGGTGCCGATAGGCGTCGCTTTGCCGTTCGAGGCTGAAGGTGACGCGTCCGAAGAGAAGGAGGTCCTGCTGGCCTGTGGCACCGGTGAGGTTCACGGGGATGCCGGCGCGGTTGGTCTGTATGTTCTCGGTAAAGACGCTGTCGTTTACCAAACCGCCGTTCTCCTCGATGCGGAACTTGTGCCAGATGACACCGGCCACAGCCTGCAGGCGTGAGTCGGGCGAGAAATAGTTGGTGGTGGCGGTGAGGTGGTTGTTGATGGTACCCGACGAGGTATAGACACCTTCGGGGCTGAAGAGTCGGTAGTTGAATGCCAGGTTCCATCCCGGCATGATATTCTGCGTGTGGGCAGCCTGCAAGTGGTAGTCCTTGTTGAGCGAGCCGTTGTAGGAGAGCATGGTAAAGGGCGTGAGGGTCTGGTAGAGGCTGAGGTTGTCCTTGGTCATGTAGAATCCTTCATAGCCATTGGGTTGCAGTTGCATCTTCAGTCCGTCGGCCAGGGTGGGGAAGATGCCGATATGATGCTGTCCCAGGGTGCCTTTGCTGAGGTAGTAGTTGCCGTTCAGTGCGTCCAAAGGGTCGTTGTACTGCACACCGGTCGGGTCAAGGGTGGGGTACCACAATTCGTCAATCCACACGTGGGTGGGACGGTACCTGAAGAGGTGCACTTTCCGTTGCAGCACGGAGTCGGGAATCTCTTTGTGGTATTCGATGCCCTGTACGGCCAAACTGTCCATGTCGGCGGTGTCGCCCGGGAACATGGCCGTGTTATTGTTGTATCTGCCTTGGTTGTTGGTTCCGGTTCTGTTGGTTTGGATGTTGGAGGGAACTCGTCTGAGCGGCAGGTCGCCTACCTGGGCGTTCGAGGTGAAAGGTAAAAGATGAAAGGTGAGAAATGCAAGAAGCGCAAGGAGTGTGTAATGTGTTACACCCCCAGTATTTCTCATGCTTCCTGTACCTCTGTTCACTATGTTAGTTGTTTTGCAGGAAACGTTCCACATCCATTGCGGCCACACAGCCTTTGCCGGCGGCCACGATGGCCTGTCGGTAGTTGGGGTCGCACACGTCGCCGGCGGCGAAGAGTCCGGGGATGTTGGTGGCTGCCGACGGGTTCTGTACCTTTATGTAGCCCTGCTCGTCGAGCTCCACCTGTCCGCCGAGGAAGTCGGTGTTGGGCTTGTGGCCGATGGCGATAAACACGCCTGCCACCTCTTTCTCTCGCTTGGCGCCGCTCTTGGTGTCTTCCAGCTCAATGGCGGTGACGCCGTCCATCTCGTTGCCCAATATCTGGCTGATGCGGCTGTTCCAGCACATCTCTATCTTGGGGTTGGTCAGCACGCGGTGCTGCATGGCCTTTGAGGCACGCAGTTCGTCGCGACGGTGCACCAGATAGACCTTGCCGCAAAGGGTGGCCAGGTAGTTGGCCTCCTCGCAGGCGGTGTCGCCGCCGCCCACCACCGCCACCGTCTGGCCCTTGTAGAAGTAGCCGTCGCAGGTGGCACAGGCCGACACGCCGGCACCGTAGAACTGCTTTTCGCTCTCGATACCGAGCCAGCGGGCACTGGCGCCGGTGGCCACAATGGCGGTCTCAGCTTCTATCTCGTTGCCCCGGTCGTCGGTAAAGTGGAAGGGTCGCTGGCTGAGGTCGGCTTTCACGATGTAGCCTCTCCTTACCTCGCAACCGAAACGCTGGGCTTGCCGACGCAGGTCGTCCATCATGGCGGTGCCGGCCACGCCCTCGGGATAGCCGGGGAAATTCTCGATTTCGGTGGTGATGGTCAGCTGGCCTCCCGGCTGCTCACCTTCGTAAAGCAACGGCTTCAGGTCGGCGCGCCCCGTATAGATGCCCGCCGTGTAGCCCGCAGGCCCCGAACCAATGATAAGACAACGTGTATGTTCCATATGATGTATTGTTTGCTTGTTATTGTTGCTGATTGCTATTGTATTTTTCACTCCTTTTTACGCCTCTCTTCTTCAGGCTGAAATAAATCAGGAATGCGGCTCCCACCACGATGACCACGGCCTGCTGGCTGCCCCAGAGGAGCCAGCCGCAGGCGGTGCCCACCTCCATCCCGACACCGTAAATCTCCAGCGCCAGTTGCACCAGCACGGGATACACCCCGATGCCGCCCTGCGAGAAGGTCATTCCCACTGAGCCGAAAAGATAGACCACAAAGGCGGCGTCGAAGCCGAATCCGCGGGTCTCGCCGAACGCTTGGAAGATAATCAGTCCGCCGAGGATGTAAAGCGTGTAGATAATCACGCTATAGACGATGAACATCAGCGTCTTGCGTGGGCCGAGGTGCAGGATGCTCTTCACCCCATCCACCATGCCGCGCACCATGTCGTCAATCTTCTTGAAAAACTTGATGTGCAACAGACGTTTCCATAATAGTTTGTAGAACAGGAACGCCACGATGGCCAGCACCACCAGGGTGCCGATAATCATGGCCATGTTCGGCAGTGAGTCGAACCGGGCGGAAAGTGTGTCGTACAGCCAGTCTTTGGCCTGACCGAACATCGCCAGCAGTCCGATGACCACAATCAGTCCGAACGCCAGCGCATCCACAAGACGTTCCGTCACCACCGTGCCCAGCGACTTCTCCATCGGTATCCCGTCGCTTGTGCGGAGGGTGGCGCAGCGCATCACCTCGCCCGCACGCGGGAAGGCCAGGTTGCCCAGATAGGCCACCATCACCGAACCGAACGTGCTACCCACCGAGGGTGTGCATCCCATCGGCTGGAACAGCAGCCGCCAGCGTAGCGCCCTCACGAAATGGCTCAACAGCGAGCACACCATGCACACAGCCACCCAACCGTAGTCGGCTTCGAGAAACGATTGCCACACCGCCGCCTTCTGCCCGTCATCCAGCTTCAGCAGAAACCAGTAGATGAAGAACACGCCGATGCCCAGAAACACCACCAGCCTCAGCACGTCGCCCCAGTGGCTTCTCTTCTTCTCCTCCATAAGCACTCTTAAACCCTTAAACGTTTAAACCCTCAAACTCTTAAACCCTTAAACTCTTAAACCCTTAAACCCTGTTGTTTTTCGGGAAGATTACCGTCGGATGCCAGTCCTTGGCCTCTTCAGGGGTCATCTGGGCGTAGGAGGCGATGATGATCAGGTCGCCTACCTTCGCCTTGTGTGCGGCGGCGCCGTTGATGCCGATCACCCCGCTGCCGCGTTCGCCGCGGATGGCATAGGTGGCGAAGCGTTCCCCGTTTGTGATATTGTATATCTCCACCTTCTCGTTCTCGATGATGCCGGCGGCCTCCATCAGCGCCACGTCAATCGTGATGCTGCCGATATAGTCCAGGTCCGCCTCTGTCACCGTCACACGGTGTATCTTCGATTTCAATACTTCAATCAACATCTTTCAATTTTCAATTCTCAATTTTCAATTCAGAACAGTATCCAATACAGCAGCGCGCACACCAGCAGGGCATACAGCATGATGCGTCCCGCCGGCACAGGCTTCATGTAGTCTGGGTCCGTCACGTCGAACCGGCGCTTGATTCTCATTCCGCGTTTCTTGAACTCCGCAATATGTTCGCCCGTACCGCTGTTTGTGGTCTCGCTGTCTATTTGACTCGTTGTCTCTCCGGAAAACCGCGGCTGGTAATTCCATTTGGGCATCTCTCTCTTGCGGAAGGCGTCCTTCCAGGTCAGCCCCTTGTTCTTCTTCCCCTCGCGGTCCAGTTCACGCACCCTCCGCTCGAAATACGCCAGATCGTCTGCGGTTGAAGTCTCGCTGTTTGTGGCGGCCTCCTCGGCGGCACGCTCGTCGGCGTACTTCTGCTTCAGCGCCTCCCAACGCTCCTTCTCGGGGTCGTAGAAACGGGGCTTGTAGTGGAATTGCCTCGGTCTGGGGGTATAAAACATCGGCATAGGCTTGTGGAATCAAGAATTAAAAAAATAATTTCAACTTTCAACTTTCAATTTTCAATTATTACCTTGTCCATCTTTACGTCGTGTTCCTCCACCGGAATCTCGTCCAGCATCTGGAAGTCGTAGGCCACGCCGATTTTCTTCGCGTTGGGGGTCGATTTCAGCAGGCGGTCGTAGAATCCGCGCCCGCGGCCCATGCGGTTGTTCCTCCGGTCGAAGGCCACGCCTGGCACGATGATCAGCTCCACTTTCTCGAGCTCCTTGTACTCGGGTCCTGTGGGCTCTCCGATGCCGAACTGCTCGCCCGCCACCAGGCATTCAGGGCCTGTGTATTGCCGCAGGCGCAGGTCGTCGCCATCCACGCACGGCAGCAGCAGCACCTTCTCGCGGTACCACCGCTCCACAAAGGCGTGCGTCTGCACCTCGTCGGCCATCGACCAGTACAACAGCACCACCTTCGCCTCGCGAAACTCCGGCAGCCGCTCCACACGAGCCATGATGCCCTCGCTCCGCCGCAGTTTCTCCTCCGGCGACAGCTGGCGCTTCAACTCGCGCATCCTCTTCCTGACCTCAGTCTTCTCCAACATATCAACTTATCTGGTGTGCCGTCGGTTCGGCCGACAACGAGTTAGAATGGCAGATCATCCTCGCCGGCCGACTGCATCTGCGGCGACTGGGCAAAACCCTGTGCCGGCTGTGCTGCCGGTTGTGCCGCGGGCTGCTGACTGCCGGCGGCCGCCTGCTGACCGTTGCCGGCCCAGGCGTAACCCGTGGCGGCGGCGGGCATCTGGCCGGGGACGAACGGCTGGATGCGCGAGCAGCGCAGGTCTGTGTACCAGCGCTCGTTGAACTCGCGGCTCTCCGGCGTGAACGTCACCGTCACCATCGACTGCATCGGTATGTCGCGATACATCGCCACGCGCTCCTCGCCGAAAGCCGTAAAGGCCACCTTGCGGGGATAGTCGTCGCCCGTCTCAATCACAAAACCGCCGCGAACCCAATGTCCGCGCTGCGAATCGCCCTCTACATTGGGCAGAATCTGGATAAGTCTTCCCGTAATTTCCATTGTTGTCTATTTTGTTATTGTTAATAATCAATATATTACCACGCTGCCCACGGCAGCGTTCAATCGTACAAAAATATATAATATTTTCTATATGGCCAAATATTTTTTTCAACAGCAATATAAGGCCTTTTTCGCCGAAAGGCCCAAATCGTTCCCTTATGGTAGCACAAGTAAGCCTATGGCGGCATTTGTCGCCATAGGATTACATTCGTTCCCCTTTTGTGTCACCGTTGCAGGATGAGCGTGGAACGGTAGGCGTGCTTGTCGTCGGAGATCATCACCAGGACATAGGCGCCGTCGGGGCGGCCCGTGAGGTCGGCGGCGTAGCGGCCGTCGCCCATGGCGCTGAAGGGCAGCGGCTCCGCGATGCCGTCCATCTCGGCCACGTAGAGCTCACGCAGCGGACGCCCGTTCATCACCACCGTGACGCGGCCCGACGTGGGATTGGGGTAGAGCACCCTCGTCCATTCCTCCTGCACCACCTCGACCCTGATGGTCGTGTCCTCCGTCACCCTCCGCACATACGGCGTCATAAAAGCCGTATCCACATATTTGGCGATGCAGGCGAAATAGTCTCCTCTGGAGGGTACGTGGATATCCCCGAAAGTGGCATCGGAAGACAATTTGTTAATTAGATATAATGTGCTGTCACGCATTACCATTGGTCCGGGCTGATTGCCCATAGAATAGGATGCATAGTCAAATCCAGATATTAATTTCCCCCTGTAGTCAAAAATAGCCAATCCTATTCCGGGAACTTGCAAATTGGGTGTTTGAAAGGTTGCGTTTGGAAATTTAATTCGCCCATAATATATGTATTGCAGAAAGATTCGATTGTTTCTGCAAACAAATTGTTCAGGAGCCCCCAAATAGGTTTCGCTGTTGGATCGATTTGAGGTTGATAGTTGTCCATAATCACGTAAAGACATTTCGTCTTTATTCAGTATCAACACAAATGAGTTATGTCTCAATGATGTCACGCTGTCTGAAAGAACAAAAAATGAATGTGCAGAGCTGGTGTCTCCGACAGAATTTCTTTTTGCACTTCCTGTTACAAACATCAGATTGCTGTCACTATCAAAACCAAAATCATGAAAAAAATATGTTCCTCTATAACGTGAAGAATCAATAATACTATCTCTAAAACAGACTAATCGTTCCGGGTTAAAAAGGGAATCATACCGTATGATGAAAGATTTTACCGCATGGTGGTTCCTGTACATGGATATTCCCATGGTGTTAGCCGAATCAAAATAATTTGTTCCTCCTCTACTTACACCCTGTATATCACCCAATAAAATCAATCTGTTCATTTCATCTGTTTTCATGTGGGTATATGCTGAATAAAAAATACTATCATTTTGGTAAACAAAACGATTCACCAATAGAGTATCTAAATGAGGTGCAAATTTTAATAATTGAGAATTTGCATTCTTGGTACTGTCAATGGGAATGGTTCCTATCGGGCGACGGTCGCACCAAAACTTTACAGCACTGATGTCGCCGTCCCATAAAGTATAATATCGACCAGGTCCGCAAAGGGTTTTGTCGCTCATATAACGACAGAGATAGACGTTTCCTTCGTCGTCAATGTCAAACGAGGGATATGCGGGGATATTTGTACTGAGGAAATCGTTCGCGCCGCCGCTAACATAATACACATCCTCTCCGTAACGGTCCAAATAACTCATCTGCAAAAAATGCTGCTCCAGCACATTTCCGTCGAAGTCGAAGGTGATCAAGGCCAAACATCTGTAATCCACCCCCTCGGCACTCATCGGGTAGTCGGGTTTGGGGTCCCAGTTGGGTTCCACCAATGTGTCAAGGTAATAGAGATACCAATTGTAATCGGTAGCCAACGGCATGGTGACCAGGCAGGCAAATGCCGTGTCGCCCACCGCCTTGATGTCGTGTGGCTGGCTCAGGTAAGCGTTCCCGTGAATCACCTTCTTCCACACCATCTCGCCCTCGGGCGAAATCTTGGCAATCAACGTATTGACACCATTCTGCGCCCCGTTGTGCGGCGTGATGGGCATAATCAGTTCCCCGTTCTCCCACCGGCTTTCGAAGTTGAAAGAACCCAGGATGTAGAGGTTTCCCACGCTGTCCGTCACCGACCCCACGATGCAGACATGTTCCCCCGGCGCATACCCCCGCACCCACTCGAACCGCCCTTGTCCCATGACGTTACCCAAAAACAGCAGCACCGAAACCAGGAATAACGCTATCTTCTTCATATTGTTATTTTTTTATATTTTCAATCCAGTTTCATTTTGCAAAAGTACTAAAAAAAAATCAACGCCTGTTGATTTTTTTTAGTGACCTGTACTTAGTGACCAGTGACTTTCAATTCCTTTCACCTTATCAACCTATCAACATATCAACGTATCAACCTATCAACTTATCAACATATCAACTTTTCTCCATTCCCTCCCGTTTGCCTAAAGTATGGTTCAAGTATGCCTAAAGACATTAAACACTAAACACTAAACACTACCCACTTTCCTAGGCAATGACCTAGTACTTTCTATATAGTCAATACTAGGTCAATACTAGGTCAATACTAGGTCATAACGGATTCAAGGCTTAGAATCAGCGGGTTGCAAGGGGGTGGGGGAGAGGGGAGGGATATTTTGTCCCGGGGTCGCAATAAATATAAATGATTGTCGTTAATGAAACGTGAATCGCATCGGACATATCCTGTTGGCGTTGCTGCTGCTCTGCGGAGGTTCTGTCATGGGGCAGAACAAGGCCCGCATGGCGGAGTACCAGATGGGGCTGGCTCAGCTCTTCGGCCGCGTCAGCTCGGCGCCGACGGACAACGAGCGCTACCACGCCTCGGAGGAGGCCGTCTATCTGCTCGGCAAGGCGCTGGACGAGGAGGGGTCGGAACGGTGGCAGTGGGAGCTGCCGCGGTCGGTGTCGGTGCTCACCTCGCCCGACGGCAAGTTCAGGGTCTTTTCCTGGGCCGTGGTGCGTGACAACGGCGAGTATGAATGCTTCGGAGCCGTGCAGTTCTACAACGACCACGACGAGGAGTTCCAATACCAGATACTGCACGACAAGAGCGACGAGCTCATGAACCGCGAGGAGAGCCTCCTCTCGGCCGACAACTGGCTGGGGGCCATCTACCAGGAGTTGATACAGACCTCGGCCGGCGACCGCACCTACTACACGCTGCTGGGCTGGACGGGAGTGGATTTCCTGACCGACCGCCGTGTGATAGAGCCCGTGACGCTGCGAGGAGGAGTGCCCCAGTTCGGAGCGCCGGTCTTCCGCCGCGAGCGCAACCTGCGCCGTCTGGTGTTGGAGTACCGCGAGGGGGCCGCCGTGCAGCTGGCCTACGAGGAGCAGACGGTGCAGCAGGTGACCCGCGAGCGGGTGAAGGTGTCGGGCACCAACCGCTACCGCACCGTCGAGAAGACCAAGGAGCACCGCGAGAAGATGATCATCTTCGACGAGGTGGAACCCCAGGTGCCGGGCATGGAGGGCCTGTTCCAGTACTATGTGCCTTCGGGCGTGGAACTGGCCTATGTGTGGAACGACGGCAAATGGGAGCCGCGTTCCGGAGCCCAGGGTCGCCTGAAAGACAAGAAGTTGAACAAGAAGTTCGAGCCCCTGCCCAAAGAGCCGCCGGCATATAAGGTGAGAGGTGAAAGGTGAGAGGTAAATAAAAGAAAGCTGAATGAGACTGAACGACATAGAATATCCTAAGGACTTGAAGCGTGTGCCTGTGGGCGAGCTGCAGGCCATCGCCGACGAGCTGCGCGACTATATCATTGACACCCTGGCCACCCATCCCGGCCATCTGGCTTCGAGCCTCGGAGCCGTGGAACTGGCTGTGGCGCTGCACTATGTGTTTGACACCCCCGACGACAAACTGGTGTGGGATGTGGGCCATCAGGCCTACGCTCACAAGATACTGACGGGCCGACGCGAGGCGTTCCACACGATACGCACCTACGGCGGCATCAGCGGTTTCCCGAAGATGGCCGAGAGCGAGTATGACGCCTTCGGCACGGGCCACAGCTCCACCTCCATCAGCGCTGCCCTGGGAATGGCCACCGCCAGCAAACTGCAGGGCAACACGCAACGCAGCCATATCGCCGTCATCGGCGACGGCGCCCTCAGCGGCGGCGAGGCATTCGAGGCGTTGAACAATGTGGGCGACTCGAAGGCCAACCTGCTTGTCATCCTCAACGACAACGGCATCTCCATCGACAAGGCGGTGGGCGGCCTGAACGGCTACCTGACCCGCATCACCTCCTCGCGACGCTACAACAAGTTGAAGGAGCAGGTGTGGCGCAAGCTCGACGGCAGCGACGGCGGCCGCCGGCACGACCACTCCATCGGCTTCTTCCAGAAGCTGACCAGCACCGCCAAGACGGCGGCCCTCGGCGGAAGCAACCTCTTCGAGAGTCTGGGTATCCGCTATTTCGGGCCTGTGGATGGGCACGACCTGCCGCAATTGGTCGATATGCTGCAGCGGTTGAAGGAGCTGGAAGGTCCCAAACTGCTGCACATCGTCACCACCAAAGGCAAGGGTTTGCGTCAGGCCGAGCAGAACCCCATCGCCTACCACGCTCCCGGACGCTACGACATACGCACCGGCAACCAGGTATCGACCCAGGATACCGACACTCCGCCGAAATACCAGGAGGTCTTCGGCCGCACCATCATAGAGCTGGCCGAGCAGAACCCCGCCATCGTGGGCATCACGCCGGCGATGGCCACCGGCTGCTCGCTGAACCTGATGATGGAGCAGATGCCCGACCGCACCTTCGACGTGGGCATCGCCGAGCAGCATGCCGTCACCTTCGCCGCCGGCCTGGCTGCCGGAGGCATGTTGCCCTTCTGCAATATCTATTCCTCGTTTGCCCAGCGGGCCTACGACCAGATGATCCACGATGTGGCCCTGCAACGGCTGCCGGTGGTCATCTGTCTGGACCGTGCGGGCTTGGTGGGCGACGACGGCCCGACGCACCACGGCCTTTTCGACCTGGCTGCGCTCAGGCCGATACCCAACCTGACCATCTGTGCCCCGATGGACGAGCACGAGCTGCGCAACATGATGTTCACCGCCCAGCTGCCCGATGGCGGTCCGTGGGTGATTCGCTACCCGCGTGGCCTCAGCGAACATGCCGATTGGCAGTCGCCCTTCGAGAGGGTAGAGGTGGGACGCGGCCGCTGCCTGTGCGAAGGAAACGGGGAGGTGGCGATTGTCACCCTCGGCACCGTGGGCAACGACGCCCTGCGGGTGGCCCGTGAGACGGGTGCCGCCGTCTATGACATGCGCTTCCTCAAGCCGATGGATACCGGCTTGCTCGACAAGATTGCGTCGAAGGGCTACCGCCGTATCGTCACCGTCGAGGACGGCGTGCGCGCCGGCGGATTCGGCGAGGCCGTGGTGGATTACTTCGCCGAACATCACCCTGCGGTGGCGGCCAACGTGAAGATTCTGGCCATCCCCGACGAATTCGTCACCCACGGCCCTGTTGCGCAGCTGAAACACGACTGCCACATCGACGCCGAAGCCATCGCAAGGGCGCTGGCGATTTAGTCTTTCTTGACTTTCAATTTGTTGTCGCTGACCACCTTGGTGTCGTAGCCTATCTTTTTCATGCCTGCCTGCAACCCCTCAACATTGTTCTTCTTGGGGTCGTAGGTGATGGTGACAAGCTGTTTCTCAATGCTGGTCTCCACCTTCTTGACGCCTTTCTCAAAGCGCATGTTGTTCTTGATTTTGTTTTCGCAATTCTCACAATGCATTTGCGGAGTGGGGGTGAGCACGAGGACACGCAGGTCTTTGCCGCCGACAGCCAGCAGCAAAGCCATAAGGGTGATAAAGATTGTCTGTTTCATATTCTCTCTGTTTTTAGTTGATTCGTATTCCGGCATAGAACATCGCTCCGTGGACGGGTCCCCATATCATGGTGGGCTCGAAGTCGGCGCTCCAAGGGTTGTCGGCGTTGATGATGGGGTTGGGCTGGCGGTAGTTGGTGAGGTTCTCGCCGCCGATATACACCGAGAAGTGACGGAACTCGCGCGTCAGTTGCAGGTTGATTTGTGGGTAGGCGGGGAACTCCTCGTCCCATGAGGGGGTGCCGTCGGCCAGGGTGTAGGCTTTGGGCATGCGGCCGCCGCCGTTGAGTGCCACCGTGAGGTCTACCTGCCAGATACACATCATGGGTTTCCACGAGACGGTGAACAGCCCCTTGTAGCGGCTTTGTAGAGGTTTCTCCAGCAGTTCGCCGCCGTAGGTGCAGCGCACATAGTTGTAGCGGATGGCGGCCATCAGGTTCAGCTCGTCGTTGACATCGTAGCTGGCATCCACCTGTGCGGTGTGGGAGAATGAGCGGCCGTTGAGGTCGCTGATGGTGATGCGGGTGGGGTCGCTGTCGTAATCAACCACCGCCTGATGCTGGAAATCGGTGTACCAGTAGTCGGCGTCGAGTTGTACGCTCTTTTCTCCCACGGGAATGTAGAATGTCGAGGAGATACCACTGTTCCAAGCCTCCTCCTGAGGAAGGATGTTGTCGGCCACCAGCGTGCGTCCCGACGCCAGCAGGTAGTGGTGTTCGGCGACAGCATGGGGTGTGCGGTAGCCCTTGCCCGTGGCGAAACGCAAGGTGACGTGGTCACCGGGCACCCATTTCAGGTGCAGACGCGGCGTGACGTAGGTGCGGCCGTACAGCGTGCTGTGGTCGACCCGCAAGCCTCCCATCACCGTCAACCGGTAGGAGGGAGTGTAGGTGTATTCGGCGTAGGCACCGGGAATGTATTCTGTAGTCAGGAAAGGCAGGGCAAGGGACGAAAGCACTTCGTCCATTCGGTCGGCATTGAAGCTGAGGCCGGTGGAGAAGCTGTGGTCGTCGTTGAACTCATGCTCCAGTATCAATCGGCTGCTGAAGTTGCTTTGGTCGACATTGTAGAGCTTCGGCCCGAAGGTGCCGTCCAGACGGTAGACGAATCCGTTGGCCAGGAAGGCGATGTTGGTGTTATGGTCGCGGTTGAGCAGGAAGGCGTGCTTCATATAGGCTTCAGCGCGTCTGGCGCCGAGCAACACACGGAAGGGGTTCGGTGCCGTCAGCATCTGGCCTCCCTCGCGCTCCTCCTGCAGGTATCCGGCGCCGGCGTGCATGATGTATCGTCCTTTGGCATATTTCCAACGGTTCTGCAGGTGCAGCTGACGGATGGCGGGCGAGTCGTGCCACAGGTCGCCGTCGTCGTCGTGGTGGCCGAAGTCGTGCTCATAGTGCGCCAGCAGCAGGGTGCTCAGGTGATGGTTCAGGTGGATGGTGGCCATCGCGTTGCCCTCGGCTTTCAGGCGGCTGTCGCCGTAGAGGTTCACCGATACTCCGGGTTCATCATCAGGCTTGAGATATTCCACGTTGATTTGGCCCGTGATGCTCTGGGGACCGTTCTTCACGCTCGCGGCACCTTTGCTCACCGACAGGCTTTTCATCCAGGCTCCGGGCACATAACCCAAGGTGTAGGGCATTGTGGCGCCCGTCGACGCCGGCAATCCCTCGCCGAGCATCTGCACATACTCGCCGCTGAGTCCCAGCAGTTTGATTTGGCGGGCACCCACGGCGGCGTCATTGTAGTTGACGTCGACCGACGGGTTGGTGACGAAACTCTCGCCGAGGTTGCAGCAGGCCGCCCGGAACAGTTCGTCTTGCCCTATATTGAGGCCGCCGACGGCACCGCTCATGCGGCTCACACCTTCGGCCTTTTTTGCTTGTATCTGCACCTCTTCGATGGTGGTGCGTCGGATGCTGTCTTCCTGCTGCGCCATAGCGGTAAAACCCACTGCCAGACAGCAGCACAGCACAAATGTGTGTTTCATGAAAATGCTTTTTGATTGTTTGTCTCGATTGTTTGATAGATGGATTGGGCTCATTCAAACAGTCGAAATCAAACTCGCATCACCATTGATTGTGAAATGCCTGGCGGTGCAATGTCGGCAGGATAGGTGGTGACGGCCGCTGAACGGATCTCTTTGCAGCTCTGGACAGGGATCTCAAAAGAGGGAAGCGTGATAGGCATTGTCCGGGGCATATCCACCCCGTCGGACAGGTGGCTGTCCGACACCTGCAAAGTGGTCACCGTCATGCAGTCACCTTCTGTCGGGCAACACCCATGTCTGTCAGGCAGCAGCAGCGACACCTTCCCCGAGCAGGCACATTTGACCACTCCGATGCCACCGCCGCAGAATGTCAACAGAACCAGTACGGTAACCGTTGTGAGTATGTTCGCCAATCGCTTCATTTTCGAGTGCAAAAGTACAAAAAAAGTTTAATGATGAAGGTTTTATGTTCAATGTGAAGAAAAATGCGTATCTTTGCACCGCAAAAACAATACAAAGAAATGAAGCGGATACCACATACCTTCACCATCGTTTTCGCCCTCATTGTGCTGGCGGCGGTGATGACATGGGTGGTGCCTGCGGGTGAGTTTGTGCGGCAGACGGTCGATGGGCGTGAGGTGGTGGTCAATGGCTCCTTCCACCGCGTGGAGGCCGCCCCGCAGACCTGGCAGATATTCAGCGCTTTGTTCAACGGGTTTGTCGATAAGGCCGACATCATTGTGTTCATCCTGATGGTGGGCGGTGCCTTCTGGATTCTGAACAACAGCCACGCCATCGACGTGGGCGTGATGGCATTCCTGCGGAGGGTGCAGCGGCTGAGCCGCTACAAGCTTATCCGTAAACTGGGGGTGGAGAATATCATCATCACCTTGGTGATGCTTCTTTTCAGCCTCTTTGGCGCCATCTTCGGCATGAGTGAGGAGACCATCGCCTTCGTGGTGGTTTTCATCCCGCTGGCCATCTCGATGGGTTACGACTCCATTGTGGGTGTCTGCATGTGCTATGTGGCCGCCCATGTGGGTTTTGCCGGTGCCATGCTCAACCCCTTCACCATCGGCATCGCGCAGGGGATTGCGGGAATACCCCTCTTCTCGGGATTGGAATACCGCTTCTTCTGCTGGGTGGTGCTCACGATGATAGGGATAGCCTTTGTGCTGTGGTATGCCGCCCGCGTGAAAGCCAAACCCGAGCGGAGCCCCGTCTATAAACTGGATGAGTATTGGCGTGAGCGTCAGCTAACCACTGAACACTTAACACTAAACACTCGTCACATCCTCATCCTTATTCTGCTTTTTGTTACCATCGTGGCCTTGGTGGTGGGGGTGCTGAAGTTCGATTGGTACATCGCCGAGATTTCGGCCTTGTTCCTCGCCATGGGCATTCTGGCCGGCATCATCGACCGGCAGGGGGCCGACGACATCGCCAAGTTGTTTCTCGCGGGATGCAAGGACATCCTCTCTGCCGCCCTTGTGGTGGGCCTCGCCAGCGGTATCATCTTCATATTGCGAGACGGACGGGTCATCGACACCATGCTCTACGGCTTGACGAAGAGTCTGGCGCAGACGGGTGAAGTGACGTCGCTGGGGGTGATGTATCTCTTCCAGACGGCCCTCAACCTGGTGATGCCCAGTGGCTCGGCCAAGGCGGCGCTGACGATGCCCATCATGACCCAGTTCGCCGACCTTATCCACGTGTCGCGTCAGACCACCGTACTGGCCTTCCAGTTCGGCGACGGCTTCACCAACATGCTCACGCCCACCAGCGGAGTCCTTATCGGAGTCCTCGGCATGGCCCGCATCCCCTACGGCACCTGGCTCAAATGGGTCTGGAAGTTCATCCTGGCCCTTGTCGTTATAGGTTTCATCTTAATGTTGCCCACATTATGGCTCGATTTGCCCGGCTTCTGACCGTGTCCCCGCGGTGGGGAATACTATGCGTCAGCATCACTTTCCTCTTTTCGCTTTCCTCTTTCACCCTGAGAGCGCAGGACAGTAGCTATGCGCGACGTATCATCCGCGACCTCAGCAGCGAGGAGATGTTCGGCCGCGGAATGCAGAACAGGGGAGACTCTATCGCCGCGGAATATCTGCGTCAGGAGATGATGGCCAACGGCGTGAAACCGCTATGCAAGAACTACTTCCAGTATTTCCGTTTCCCGCAGACACGTACCAAGCCGCCTATCGTCAAGGCGGGCTATCAGTCGCAGAACGTCTGTGGATACATTCCCGGCGAGACGGACACGATGATTGTCTTCACCGCCCACTATGAGCACCTCGGCATGAATGGCGATACCGTCTTCTATGGCGCCCACGACAACGCCAGCGGCACCGCCGCGGTGATGGACCTGGCCCGTATGGCCAATCTCCAGCGTGGGCATTACACCTATGTGTTTCTTTTGTTCAGCGGTGAGGAGAGCGGCCTGGTGGGGTCGCGTTATTTCTCCGAGAACCCCTTGATACAGCTGTCGAAGGTGAAGCTGCTGGTCAATATCGACCTCTTCTGCGGCGGTGCCGACGGCTTGATGGTGGTCAATGCAAACAGCCGCGAGACCAGGCCCTTTGTGGATAAGCTGGAGGCCATCAACGACCTTCACGGCTTTGCTGCCAAGATAGCCCGTCGCGACAATGCCGCCAACAGCGACCACTACTGGTTCACCTCCGAGTGTCCGGCCATCTTCATCTACACCATGGGCGGACCCTTCGGCGGCTACCACAGCCCCACCGACACCTGCGACGGATGCGGACTTGGCAACTACCACCGCCACATGACACTACTTCGGGCTTTCCTTGAACAGTTATAAACCTTTTAAATTCATAATTATGGGTATCATTATCACAATCCTCATCGGTGCACTGGCAGGTTTCCTGGCAGGCAAAATCATGAAAGGTGCCGGATTCGGCTTCTGGATCAACCTCTTGGTCGGTATTGTCGGCGGTTTCATCGGCGGCAATGTCCTCGGCTGGCTCGGCATCCACTGGGGCGGCACCCTCGTGGGGCAGATTGTCACCGCCGTCATCGGCGCTGTCATCCTCCTCTGGGTCATCTCCTTGATCAAGAAAAAGTAAGAAGGTACCTGAAACCGAAAGAGGGGAGCAATAATTGCTCCCCTCTTTCGGTATGTAGAAGTGTTTGTGACTTACAGCACTTTGATAAGTTCTACGGTGAAGATGAGGGCGGCGTAAGGCGGTATGTCGGCGCCGGCACCATGTTCGCCATAGGCGAGGTTGTAGGGCAGGTAGAACTTGAAGATGGAACCCTCTTTCATCAGCTGCACACCTTCGGTCCAGCCGGCGATGACCTGGCGCAGGCCGAAGTCGGCGGGCATCCCGCGACGGTAGCTGGAGTCAAAGACCGTGCCGTCGATGAGGGTTCCCTCATAGTGGCAGCGCACGGTGTCGGAGGCTTTGGGCTGACGGCCGCTTCCCTCCTTGACAATCTCGTACTGGAGGCCGCTGGCGGTGACATTCACTTCGGGCCGTTTGGCGTTTTCTTTCAAGAAAGCCTCGCCTTCGCTTTTGGCGGCCTTGCCGCGTTCGGCGGCTTCTGCCTGCTGGCGTTCTTCGAGTTCGGCAAAGTAGTGCTCGAGCACTTCGTGAACCTCTTCGTGGCTCATCTTGGGCTGGAGGCCTTGCAGCACGTCGGCGATGCCGGCGGCATAGTCGTCGATATTCAGGCTTTTCTGGAGGCCCATGCCAATCAGTTGGTGGCCAATGTTGTGGCCAAGGGCATAACTTAATTTATCCATGTTTATTGATTCATTCGTTGTCTGAGATAGAGGATGGCGTCGATGTTGCGGGGCACCTGAAGGTCGAGGGTGCCGCTGACGATACCTATCACATGTCCGTTGCGGACGGCGCTGAGCCGGTTGTAAGGCTTCATGCCACAGAAGGCGGCCGAGTCCTCGCGACGCACGATGATATAGTCGGGGTCGGCCTTGACCAGTGCCTCGAGGCTGTAGCTCCAGCCCTCCACATCCTCGGCGATATTGCGGCCGCCGGCCATGCGGATGATGTCGTTGATGAAGGTGTTGCCGCCGGCGGTGAAGTTGCCGCCCGCACCGAAGCCGACAACGTAGTAAGCGGTGGATACGTTGATAGGTTGATACGTTGATAGGTTGTCAATCCTGTTGCGTAACAGCTCGTTGAGAGAGTCGGCGGCCGACGTTCTGTTTATCAATTTCCCGATGGCGGCGATGTTGTCGTAGAGGGCTTCGAATTTGGGCTTTTCTATCACACACACCATCGGGGTGCCCATGGCGTCCATCTGGTCGGTCATCTTTTTGCCCACCATCGAGCCGCTGATGACCAGGTCGGGGTTGAGCGACAGTATCTTCTCGATGTTGAGGTTGCTGATGCCTCCGATGCTGGGTATTTGCTCCGCTTCGGGAGGATAGGTGCAGAAGTCGGTACGCCCCACAAGGAGGTCCTCCGCGCCGAGGGCATAGATGATTTCGGTGACGGCAGGGGAGAGGCTCACCACCCGCTTGGGGTTGGCAGGCACAACTACTGTACGGCCGTAGTCGTCGGTGACGGTGTCATTGCTTGATTGCCTGATTGCCTGATTGTTTGAGTGTCCGCAAGCAATCAAGGTCAGCAGCACACCGGCCAATAACCCATAACCTATAACCCATAACCTTTTATGCATCTTCCATTCCTCCACAGACAGGCAGCACTACGCTGGTGATGTAGGGACACATGTCGCTGGCCAGGAACACGCAGGCTTGAGCCACCTCGTCGGGGGTGCCGGGACGTTTCAAGGGAATGCGGCTGCACCAGGTGTCCATCAGCTCCTTGGGGATGTCGGCCGTCATCTCGGTCTCCACGAAGCCCGGAGCCACCACATTCACACGGATGTTGCGGGCGGCAAACTCCTTGGCGCAACTCTTGCTGAAGCCTATGATACCGGCCTTGGAGGCCGCATAGTTGGCTTGGTTGTAGTTGCCTGCGATGCCTACCACCGAGCCGATATTGACGATGGAGCCGTGGCCTTGTTTCCACATGGCCGGCTGGATGGCTTTGGTCATGCAGAACACACTTTTGAGGTTCACACCCACCACCTTGTCGAACTGCTCTTCGCTCATGCGCTTCATGGCGCTGTCGGCCGTGATGCCGGCGTTGTTGATGAGGATATCCACGTTCCCGAAGTCGGCAAGCACCTCTTTGACGAAGTTCTGTGCCGACTCGTAGTCGGCCACGTCGGCGGCATAGCCTTTGGCTTTCACGCCCAGGGCGGTCAGCTCGGCTTCCACAGCCTCCATGGCGGCGTTCCTTGTGCGTCCGCAGAAAGCCACGTTGCAGCCCTCCTTGGCGAACCGTATAGCAATGGCGTGACCGATGCCACGGGTGGCACCGGTAATAATGGCGGTTTTTCCTTGTAGAATCATTTGATGTTTATTGGGAAGTTAAAGAAGTTTTTCGCTAATTTGATTTATTTCAGCGGTGCTCAAAGCTTGCAAGCAGGCAGAAAGAATTAAAAGGAGTTAAAGACAAATGTACCATACGGGCGCTATTGCCTTTAACTCCTAGCGAAGCGATAACTTCTTTCAATTCTTTAACTCCTAAAAGGGATTAGAGCAGCTTGGCGAGTTTGGCAGCCAGGTCGCCGACGCGGGTGCTGTAGCCCTTCTCGTTGTCGTACCAGCTGACGATTTTCACGAAGTTGCCGTCCATGACCTGGGTCAGGAGGCTGTCGAAGATGCTGCTGTGGGTGTTGTCGATGATGTCGATGCTCACGATGGGCTCATCGACATACTGCAGGACACCCTTCATGGGGCCTTCGGCGGCTTCCTTGACGGCGGCGTTGATTTCCTCCTTGGTCACATTGCAGTTCAGCTCGGCGGTCAGGTCAACCACAGAACCGTCGGGAGTGGGCACGCGCATGGCGAAGCCGTCCAGCTTGCCTTTCAGCTCGGGGATCACCAGGCCCACGGCCTTGGCGGCACCGCTCGAGGTGGGGATGATGCTCACGGCGGCGGCACGGGCACGACGGAGGTCGCTGTGCGGCTGGTCGAGGATCTTCTGGTCGTTGGTGTAGCTGTGGACAGTGTTCATCAAACCGCGCTTGATACCGAACTTGTCGTTCAGCACCTTGGCCACTGGAGCCAGGCAGTTGGTGGTGCAGCTGGCGTTCGAGACGAGCTGCATCTCCTTGGTCAGCACGTTGTCGTTCACGCCCATCACCACGGTGGCATCCACGTCGTCGGCCTTGCCGGCGGGCACGGTCAGGATGACCTTCTTGGCACCGGCGTTGATGTGCTTCATCATCTGCTCGCGTTTCTTGAACAGACCGGTGCTCTCCACCACGATATCGACACCCAACTCGCCCCAAGGCAGGTTCTGCGGGTCGCGCTCGGCATAGATTTTCACCTTCTTGCCGTTCACCACCAGGCAGTCGCCCTCGGCGTGCACCTCGCCGTCGAAGTTCTCGTGCACAGAGTCATATTTGAACAGGTAGGCCAGCGTGTCGGCGCTGGTGAGGTCGTTGATGGCCACGATTTCAAGCTCGGGATGAGCCAGCATGGCACGGAAACTCATACGGCCGATTCGGCCGAAACCGTTAATAGCTACTTTTGCCATAATATCTGTTTTTTAATGTTTTGTGTAAAAATAATACCTTTTTTGGAACTACAAAGATAGCAATCTTTTTCCAAATGGCAAAATTATTTTATCTTTGCATTGGAATCATGTCTTCTGAGGAACATAATAATCCGTTGAATCACAGTGCGAAGAAAGGCTTTAGACACTGGAGCGAACTCTCTCTTCCCGGGCGTGTGTGGCGGGTGCTGTGGGTGACGCTGCTCACGCTGTGGGGCTTTACCGTTGTACAGGTAATCCTGGGGTGCTTCTTCAATCCCCCGTTGACCCCGCTGATGGTGCAGCGCTTCTTCGAGCAGGCTGGCGACAAAGGGCGTAGCGTGCGCTTCGAGCGCGATTATGTGTCCCTCGACGCCATCTCGCCCAACCTCATCACCGCCGTGGTGTATTCCGAAGACGGCCTCTTCATGTACCATCACGGTTTCGACGTGAAGCAGATGAAAAAGGCATGGCTCGGCAACCGCTCCGGCAAGCGGGTGCGCGGTGGCAGTACCATCAGCCAGCAGACGGCCAAGAACGCATTCTTGCCCCACAGTCGCACCATGTTCCGCAAGGCCGTCGAAGCATATTATACCGTGCTCATCGAAGCCCTTTGGGGTAAGCACCGCATCATGGAGGTATATCTGAATATTATCGAGTTCGGCGACGGCATCTATGGTGCCGAAGCCGCCTCGCAGCACTACTTCGGCCATTCGGCCGACCGGCTCACGCGCCGCGAGGCCTCTCAGCTGGCCGCCACCCTGCCGTCGCCCGTCAAACGCAACCCCGCCAACCCTACGCCCTATTTCCTCAAGCAGAGCGATATCATTGCCCAGCGTTTTTCGTGGGGCGACGTGGATATCGACATGCCCCGGGCCAAACGGCGCGAGAGGGCGGGGGAGGACCAGTCGCTGGTGGAGTTTTTCTTTTGGATGTTGAAACAAAAATGAACGAGGAAATCACAAACACCTGGCGGCGCACCATGCGCGACTTCGAGACCTGGCTCAAGCTCGAGAAGGGGCTGGCGGCCAACAGCGTCGAGGCCTACCGCCACGATGTCCTGCAGATGGCCTCCTTCATGAGCGGCTTGGGGGTGGAACCGGTGGACGTAAGCGTCGAGGAACTGCGGCAGCTGCTCGGCCTTGTCAAGGACCTGGGGCTCTCCTCCACCACCCAGCGGCGCATGATTTCGGGCTGGCGCATGTTCTTCAAGATGCTGGTGGTCGAAGACGCCGTCAAGCAGAACCCCGCCGAGTTGCTCGATTTCCCCGTCAAGCCGCACCACCTGCCCGACGTGCTCACCGACAGCGAGATAACCCTCCTCCAGCAGACCTTCGACCGCAGCACCCCCGAGGGCGAGCGCAACTACGTCATCGTCGAGGTGCTCTACGGCTGCGGCCTCCGCGTCTCCGAGCTGGTCAACCTCCGCCTGTCCAACATCTATGACGAGGAGCAGTACCTGCAGGTCTTCGGCAAGGGGAGCAAGGAACGCTGGGTGCCCGTCAATCCTGTGGCGCTGAAGCTGCTAAGCAACTACATCCACCACGTGCGATGCCACATCCCGCCCCAACCCGGCGAGGAGAAATACGTCTTTCTCAACCGTCGCGGGCACCATCTCTCGCGCCAGATGGTCTTCATCTTCCTCCAGCAGGCGGTCCGCGAGGCCGGCATCAAGAAGAAAATCAGCCCCCACTCGCTACGCCATAGTTTTGCGACAGAACTGGTGGAGAACGGCGCCGACCTGCGTGCCGTGCAGGAGATGCTCGGCCACGCCTCCATCACCACCACCGAGATTTACACCCACATCAGCCGCGACACCCTCCGCAACACCATCGCCGCCTTCCATCCCCACTACGCCAGGAAATAAATCTTTTGTAACCGTCTGATACTAAGTCTTGAATCCGTTATGACCTAGTATTGACCTAGTAATGACTATATAGAAAGTACTAGGTCATTACCCGGTCACACCTTCATCATGCCCAAGTGTTTCTTTAGTCATACTTGAGTCATACTTGAACCATACTTTAGGCAAACGGGAGGAGAACGGGAAGAGAACGGGAAGAGAACGGGAGGGAGTGGAGAAAGGTTGATAGGTTGATAAGTTGATATGTTGATAAGTTGGTGACACGAAAGGGGAAACGGCTTGGAAACAGGGCGGGAGGGCTTGAAACCTTCCGCCCTGTTGATATTTTTTTCTTCGCCATATCGGAAAAAAATCGTATCTTTGCAGTCTCATTTAAGAAGAATATAATAATAATTAACTAATAACTAATATTTTATTCAAGATGACGAAGTACGTTTACACTTTCGGAGGCAAAACTGCCGAAGGAAAAGCTGACATGAAGAACCTTTTGGGCGGCAAGGGTGCCAACCTGGCCGAGATGTGCCTGCTGGGTCTGCCGGTGCCTGCCGGTCTGACCATCACTACCGAGTGCTGCACGGCCTACTATGCTAATAATTGCGAGCTGCCCCAGGGCCTGATGGAAGAGGTTTGGAAGGGTGTGGAGAATATCGAGCGCCTGATGGGCATGAAATATGACGATGCCGAGAACCCCCTGCTGGTGAGCTGCCGCAGCGGCGCCCGCTCGTCGATGCCCGGCCTGATGGACACGGTGCTCAACATCGGCCTGAGCAGCAAGACCATCCCCGGCATGCTGAAGAAGACCAACAACCCCCGTTTTGTGTACGACTCGTACCGTCGGTTGATCATGATGTATGCCGACGTGGTGATGGAGAAGGCCGAGGGCATCGAGCCCGAGGACGGCAAGGGTATCCGCAAGCAGCTGGATGACATGCTGGACGAGTATAAGAAACTGAAAGGCTACAAGAGCGACACCGAGCTGACTGCCGAGGACCTGATGAAACTGGCCGAGGCTTTCAAGGTGAGGGTGAAAGAGGTGCTGGGCGTGGAGTTCCCCGACGACGCCCGTGCTCAGATGGAGGGCGGCATCAAGGCCGTGTTCAAAAGCTGGAACGGCAAGAAGGCCGTGAGCTACCGCAAGATTGAAGGTATCCCCGACGACTGGGGCACCGCTGTGAACGTGCAGGCCATGGTGTTCGGCAACATGGGCGACACCAGCGCCACCGGCGTGGCCTTCACCCGCAACCCCGCCACCGGCGAGAACCTGTTCTATGGCGAGTGGCTGGTCAACGCCCAGGGTGAGGACGTGGTGGCCGGTATCCGTACCCCCAGCCCCTTGAACGACGAGACCAAGAACGAGAAGAACAAAGAGATGAAGTCGATGCAGGAACTGATGCCCGAAACCTACAAGGAGCTCTGCGACATCCGCGCCACCCTCGAGGATGCCTACCACGACATGCTCGACATCGAGTTCACCATCCAGGAAGGCAAGCTGTACATGCTGCAGTGCCGCGTGGGTAAGCGCACCGGTGTCGCCGCCCTGACGATGGCTTTCGACATGATGAACGAAGGCCGCATCGACGACAGCGAGGTGGTGATGCGCATCAGCCCCGCACAGCTTGACGAGCTGCTGCACCCCATCCTCAATGCCGAGGACGAGAAGAAGCACACGGTGCTGGCCAAGGGCCTGCCCGCCGGCCCCGGCGGTGCCGTGGGTATCATCGCTCTCACCAGTGAGAAGGCCAAAGAGTACCGTGCCGCCAAAATCAAGAACATCCTCGTCCGTGAGGAGACCAACCCCGAGGACGTCGAGGGCATGCGTGCCGCCGACGGTATCCTGACCGCCCGCGGCGGTATGACCAGCCATGCAGCCCTCGTGGCCCGCGGTTGGGGCAAGTGCTGCATCGTGGGTTGCGACGCCGTGAAGATCGACATGACCGCCGGCACGGTGACCATGAACGGCAAGACCTTCAAGGAGGGCGACCTGCTGAGTCTCAACGGCTCGAAAGGCTGGGTCTACGACGAGGAGGTGAAGATGATCGACGCCACCGAGAACCCCCTGTTCCAGGAACTCATGACCCTGGTCGATAAGCACCGCAAGATGGGTGTCCGCACCAATGCCGACAACCCCGCCGACGCCCAGAAGGCTCTCGACTTCGGTGCCGAAGGTATCGGCCTGTTCCGCATCGAGCACATGTTCTACGGCGAGAACAGCGAGAAGCCGCTGGAGAAGCTGCGCAACATGATTCTGGCCAGCACCAAGGAGGAGCGCATCGCCGCCCTCGACGAGCTGGAGCCCTATATCCGCGAGAGTGCCAAGGGCACGCTGAAGGTGATGGACGGCAAGCCCCTGACCTTCCGCCTGATGGATCCCCCGCTGCACGAGTTCGCCCCCCAGGGTGAGGAGAAGATGAAAGAGGCCGCCAAGCGTCTCGGCATCAGCTACGAGGATGTGAAGAAACGCGTCGAGGGCCTGCACGAGGTGAACCCGATGATGGGTCTGCGCGGTGTGCGTCTGGGCATCATCTATCCGGAAATCACCCGTGTGCAGTTCCGCGCCCTGTTCAGCGCCACCTGCGAGCTGATGAAGGAAGGCAAGCACCCGATGCTCGAGATCATGGTGCCGCTGACCATCAACGCCGCCGAGCTGAAACACCAGAAAGCCATCGCCACCGAGGTGAAGGAAGAGGTGGAGAAGAAGTACGGCGTGAAGTTCGAGTACAAGTTCGGCACGATGATCGAGATACCGCGCGCCGCCCTGGTGGCCAACCAGATTGCCGAGGTGGCTGAGTTCTTCAGCTTCGGCACGAACGACCTGACCCAGATGACCTTCGGCTTCAGCCGCGATGACGTGAATGCCATCGTGAAGACTTATGTCGATGAGAAGATTATCCCCGCCGACCCGTTCAACAGCTTCGACCAGGAAGGTGTGGGCCAACTGGTGAAGATGGGTATCGAGCGTGGTCGTGGAACCCGCGCCAATCTCAAGTGCGGTGTATGTGGTGAGCACGGTGGAGATCCCACGGCTGCCGAGTTCTTCTACAAGGCCGGCATGAACTACGTGAGCTGCTCGCCGTTCCGCGTCCCCGTGGCACGTCTTGCCGCCGCCCAGGCCGCCATCAAAGAAGCCCGTGGAAATTGAAAGTTGTCGGCCGAGCCGACGGCATACCAGAAAACTGAAAATTGGAATTGTTATGATTGAAAAGATAAAGAAGGACCTCGAAGCGCTGGGTATCACCGGCGTGAAGGATATCCACTACAACCCCTCGTATGAAGAGCTGTTCAAGATGGAGATGGACCCCAGCCTGACCGGCTACGACAAAGGCCAGCTGACCGAGCTCGACGCCATCAACGTGATGACCGGCATCTATACCGGACGTTCGCCCAAGGACAAATACATCGTGATGGACGAGCAGTCGAAGAACACCGTGTGGTGGACCAGCGATGAATACAAGAACGACAACCATCCGATGAGCGAGGCTGTCTGGGGTCAGATGAAAGAACTGGCCAAGAAGCAGCTCTGCAACAAAGAGCTCTTTGTGGTCGATGCCTTCTGCGGCGCCAACAAGGACACCCGCATGAATGTGCGGTTCATCATGGAGGTGGCCTGGCAGGCTCACTTCGTGCGCAATATGTTCATCAAACCCACCGCCGAGGAGCTGAAGGATTTCAAGCCCACGTTCACCGTCTATGCAGCCAGCAAGGCCAAGGTGGAGAACTATAAGGAGCTGGGTCTGAACAGCGACACCTGTGTGGCGTTCAACGTGAGCAGCCGCGAGCAGGTGATTCTCAACACCTGGTACGGTGGCGAGATGAAGAAGGGTATGTTCAGCATGATGAACTACTATCTGCCCCTGAAGGGTATTGCCGCCATGCACTGCTCGGCCAACACCGACATGAAGGGTGAGCACACCGCCATCTTCTTCGGCTTGAGCGGCACCGGCAAGACCACCCTCAGCACCGACCCGAAGCGCTTGCTTATCGGAGACGACGAGCACGGTTGGGACGACGAGGGTGTCTTCAACTTCGAGGGCGGATGCTATGCGAAGGTTATCAACCTCGACAAAGAGAGCGAGCCAGACATCTACAACGCCATCCGTCGCAACGCCCTGTTGGAGAACGTGACTGTGGATGCCAACGGCAAGATTGACTTTGCCGACAAGAGCGTCACCGAGAACACCCGCGTGAGCTACCCGATAGACCATATCGAGAAGATTGTCGAGCCGGTGCACGGCAAGAGTGCCGGTCCCGCCGCCGAGAACGTCATCTTCCTGAGTGCCGACGCCTTCGGCGTGCTGCCTCCCGTGAGCATCCTCACCGCCGAGCAGTGCAAGTACTACTTCCTCAGCGGCTTCACCGCCAAGTTGGCCGGTACCGAGCGCGGCATCACCGAACCCACGCCGACCTTCAGCGCCTGCTTCGGCCAGGCATTCCTCGAACTGCATCCCACCAAGTATGCCGAGGAGCTGGTGAAGCGCATGGAGAAGAGCGGAGCCAAGGCCTATCTGGTCAATACCGGCTGGAACGGCACAGGCAAGCGCATCAGCATCAAGGATACCCGTGGCATCATCGACGCCATCCTCGACGGAAGCATCCTCAAGGCTGAGACCAAGAAGATACCATACTTCGACTTCGAGGTGCCGACATCGCTGCCGGGTGTGGATCCGAAGATTCTCGACCCGCGCGATACCTACGCCGACGCGAAGATGTGGGAAGAAAAAGCCCAAGACCTCTCCGCCCGCTTCATCAAGAACTTTGTGAAGTTCACCTACAACGAAGCAGGCAAGGCGCTTGTGGCCGCCGGTCCTAAACTGTAAACAAAACTGAATTGATGAAACGTCTCTTTTTAATCCTCATGCTGGGTATCGCCCTCCCCCTCTGGGCGTTCGACTTTGAATCGCAGAGGGACGAGGGCTATACCCTCTACTTCAATATCCTTGACGACGACGAGGATAATGTGGTGGAGGTGACCAGTCCGGTGGCCACCGGCAACAGCCGCTGGCAAGGACATCGTGCCCCTTGGGGTGAACTGGTGATTCCGGCTACCGTCGAACATGACGGTGTGACTTATAGTGTGGTGGCCATTGCCGACCGTGCTTTTGCCGGATGCAACGAGATTACGGCTGTCACATTGCCTTCGTCGGTGACTGAAATCGGCGCCTTTGCATTTTACCAGTGCAAGGGCATCGAGGGCGAACTGACGATAGGCGAGGAGGTTGTCCGCATCGGTCGTTCCGCTTTCTTCGGATGCAGCGGCATTACGGAGGTTCACTTCAATGCCGTCAAATGCGAGAGCATGGGCGGTACCCGTAGCACCACGGCTTTCGGTAACTGCCGCTCGCTGACCAGAATCACCTTCGGCCCCAGGGTAACCCGTATCCCCGACTATGCCTTCGTGGGTATGGATAATCTTGATTTCGAATGGAATCTGCCTGAATCGCTGACTTATATCGGGGAATACGCGTTTGCTTACTGCAATGGCATCAAAGGGGCGCTTGTCATCCCTGCGTCGGTACGTCAAATCGCCTCCAACGCATTTGCCCAGTGTCATTCCATTACGCAGATACAACTTCCGGTAGGAATCGAGCAAGTGGATCAGAGAGCTTTCTATCAGTGTATCGGAGTTGGTGAGGTGAATGTAAAGGCTCTTACGCCGCCCGCTCTCGGAGTAGAGGCTTTTGCCGGATTCAAGAGCAATGTGGTCTATAATGTCCCCTGTATCAGCATTGAGCGGTACAAGGAGTCGGCCTCATGGAAACGTCTGCGCAACCTGCGCACCACCTATCCCTGCAAACTCGACCTGGTGGCACGGGTGAGTGACCCGGCCAGCGGCGTTGTCACGGGGACCGGTTCTTATAATGTGGGCGAGAGTGTGAAACTCACGGTTGTCTGCAATGCCGGTTATGGATTCAAAGGATGGAGCGACGGCAATACCGAGAACCCTCGTACCGTGGTGGTCAATGACACCACTTCCTATCTGGCCATGATGCAGCCTGCCGGCATCATCCACGAGATACAATACGTGCACGATACCACCTATATGGAAGGCAAGGAGATTGTGACGGAATACTATGAGGTCAACGATGTGGCCGAACCCATCGACTCGCAGCAAGAGATAGTCTATAACAAGTCGAAGCGCCGCATTGAGGTGCCGATAGACAAGAACGACATTATCAGCATTGCCATCTACAACGATGCCGGCCAGTGTGTGTTCACCGGAATGCCGCGCAACGGCCATATCAACATGCGCCGTTTCCCGACGGGTTCCTATGTGGTCCGTGTCTCTTCCGTCTATGAGGAGACCATCGTCCGCTTCTTCCATGTGAGAAAGAAATTATTTGGAAATTAAAACAATAAATATCATGACAAAAAACAATTTTGCATCGCGCCACAACGGAGTTTCCAACCCCGCAGAAGAGCAGAAAATGCTTGATGTTATCGGCGTGAAATCCATGGACGAACTCATTGAGAAAGCGGTTCCCGCCGCCATCCGTCTCAAAGAGCCTATGCCCCTGCCCGAAGGCATGAGCGAGTATCAGTTCCTGAACCATGTGCGTTCGCTGGCACAGAAGAACAAAATGTTCAAGAGCTACATCGGTATGGGCTACTATGGCACCATCACACCTGCCGTTATTATGCGTAACGTCTTCGAGAACCCCGGTTGGTACACCAGCTACACTCCGTATCAGACCGAGATTTCACAGGGACGTCTTGAGGCTCTGATGAACTATCAGACCATGGTTGCCTCAATGACCGGCATGCCTTTAAGCAACGCCTGTCTGCTTGACGAAGCTACCGCCGCCGGCGAGGCCATGATCATGTTCTTCAACAGTCGCTCGCGTCAAGCTGTCAAGGACGGTGTCTGCAAGGTGTTTGTTGATGAGGGTATCTTGCCCCAGACCCTGGCCGTGATGCAAACCAACGCCGCACCCCGCGGTATCGAGATTGTCACTGGTAAAGCCGCTCAGACCGAACTCGACGGCAGCTACTTCGCCGCCTTCGTTCAGTATCCCAACCAGTTTGGCGAGGCTCAGGATTGGACTTCATTCATTGCCAAATGCCACGAGAAGGGCATCTTCGTCTGCATGGCCACCGACCTCATGGCCCTGGCCCTGATGAAGACTCCCGGCGAGATGGGCGCCGACTGCGCCGTGGGTAACGCCCAGCGCTTCGGTCTTCCTATGGGCTTCGGCGGTCCTCATGCCGGCTTCTTCGCCTTCACCGAAACCTTCAAGCGTGCCTTCCCCGGTCGCATCATCGGCTGGAGTGTCGATGCCAAGGGCAACCCTGCCCTTCGTATGGCCCTCGGTATGCGTGAGCAGCACATCAAGCGCGACAAAGCCACCTCAAATATCTGCACCTCCGCTGCCCTCGTGGCCAACATGAGCGGCTTCTATGCCATCTGGCATGGTGCCGAGGGAATCAAGGAGATTGCTGTCCGCATCTGCGCCCGTGCACACCGTCTGGCTATGGAACTCGAGCAGTACGGCTACAAGCAGCATAACCGCGTCTATTTTGACACCCTCGCCCTCCAGTGCCCCGTGCCCACCGCCAAGGTGCGTGAGGTGGCCTTGATGCATGAGATTAACTTCCGCTACATCTGCGACGAGTGCATCGGCATCTCCATCGACGAGACCACCGAGAAGTGCGACCTCGACGCCATCGTGGCTTGCCTGGCCGAAGCTGCCGGCAAGAGCGCCAAGCCGCTGGAGTGCAAAGGCTGTTGCTGCAAGTTCGCCGACGAGGCTATCCCCGCCGAGCTGAAGCGTACCTCAGCCTACCTTACGCAGAAGATCTTCAACCGCTTCCACGACGAGACTTCCATGATGCGCTACATCAAGATGCTCGAGGAGAAAGACCTCAGCCTCAACCGCGCCATGATTCCGCTGGGAAGCTGCACCATGAAGCTCAACGCCGCTGCCGAGATGATGCCCCTTTCCTGGAGCAAGTTCGCCGGCATGCATCCCTTTGTGCCCGCCGACCAGGCTCAGGGGTACCTTGAGATGATCAAGGATATCGAACATCAGCTCGCCGTCATCACAGGCTTCGCCGGTTGCTCGTTGCAGCCTAACTCGGGTGCTTTCGGTGAATATAGCGGTCTCACCGTCATCCGCAACTACCATATCGCCAACGGTCAGCCGCAGCGCAATGTCTGCCTCATCCCCGCCAGTGCTCATGGTACCAACCCCGCCTCCGCCGCCAAGGCCGGTATGACGGTGGTCGTGGTGAAGTGCAACGACAAGGGCGATGTCGATATCGAAGACCTGAAGGCTAAAGCCGAGCAGTACAAGGATACCCTCAGCTGCCTGATGATCACCTATCCTTCCACTCACGGTGCTTTCGAAGAGGGCATCCTCGACATCATCAACATCATCCACAGTTTCGGCGCCCTTGTCTATATGGACGGTGCCAACATGAACGCACAGGTGGGTCTCACCAGCCCCGGTCACATGGGTGCCGATGTGTGCCACCTCAACCTCCACAAGACTTTCGCCATGCCTCACGGCGGCGGCGGCCCCGGCGTGGGTCCCATCTGCGTCAGCGAGAAACTTGTTGATTTTCTGCCTACCCATCCTGTGGTTGAGGTCGGTGGCAAGAAGGGCAACACGATGGCTGCTGCACCCTATGGCAGCGCCTACCTCCTGCCCATTACCTACGGCTACCTGCTGATGCTCGGCGGTGAAGGCCTGACGGATGTCACCAAACACGCCATTCTCAACGCCAACTACCTCCGCGCACGTCTGCAGAAGTACTACAAGATTCTCTACACCAACCGCAACGGCATGTGCGGCCATGAGATGATTGTCGATTTCAACGAGTTCAGCCTCAAGGTCGGTGTCGGTGATATCGCCAAGCGCCTCATGGACTATGGATTCCACGCTCCCACTGTGGCCTTCCCGGTGCACAACACCCTCATGGTCGAGCCTACCGAGAGCGAACCTCTGAGCGAGATGGACCGCTTCTGCGATGCCATGATTGCCATCCGTCAGGAGATTGACGACATCATGACCGGCAAGAGCGACGAGAAGAACAACCCCATCGCCAACGCTCCCCACACCATGCAGGTGGTCTGCGCCGACGAGTGGAATCTTCCGTACAGCCGTCAGAAAGCTGCCTTCCCGCAGCCCCACTGCGAGAAGTATTGGCCCACTATCAGCAAGATTGACGACGCCTACGGCGACCGTAACCTGCAAGCGGTATGGGCTGAGTAGTACGGAATGTCTTAAATGAATAGAGCCGCTCTTGTGAGCGGCTCTATTATTTTATGCGGTAGCCTGCGGCATTGAGTGCTTGCCGCACTTTCTCCATTTGGTCTCCCTGTATGATGATTTCTCCATCTTTGGTGCTTCCTCCCACGCCGCATTTGCCTTTGAGCATCTTGCCTATAGCCTGAAGGTCGTCGTCGGTGCCGACAAATCCTGTGACGAGGGTGACAGTCTTACCGCCACGATGGTGGCGGTCGAGTGAGACACGTAACCGTTGTTTTTCGGGAGCCAGAGTTTCTGCTTCGGGTTCTTCGTCGTACTGGTATTGAAAGTCGGGGTTGGTGCTATACACCACTCCGATGGCGTGCTTCTTGCTCATAATCTGGGGAGTGTGATGGGGTCGCCAGTGGGGGTGCGGACGATGAGGAGTTGGTTGAGGTCGCGTGCGTAAATCTTGATGGATTTGGGGTGATTGACGAAATGCACGGTGGTTCCGATGTTTTCACCTTCGCCGTCGATATTGACCCAACGGTCGAGGTTGCCTTCGATGAGGAGTTCTTTGGTGCGGAACATCTCGACGTGCTGCGAGAGGTCGAGGTGGTTGGTGAAGGCCAAAGGAGCGGTGATGGGCACGTGGTCGAGCGGCACTTTGTCGATGATGGAGATGTCGATGAGTCCGTCGTCGAGTTTGGCTTTTGGTGCGACGGCGAGATTATAGCCGAACTGCTGGCTGTTGGCCACGGCGATGAACCACGCGTTACGGTAATAGTCGTGGCCGTTGATGACAAGGTGGTAGTCGGAGCAGCGGTAGCGGTCGTATTCGCGGAGGATGAGATTCGTGTAGGCGGCAAGTCCGCGGGTTTTGGCGGCCTGCATCATGCGGGCGATATAGGCGTCGTAACCGCATCCGGCGGCATTGACACAGACGAAGCGGTCGTTGATTACTATGGAGTCGATGGTCTGCTCGTACTGTTGGTTGAGGACGCGTATGGCAAGCCAGGGTTGCAGCGGAATCTTAAGCGATCGGGCGAGTCCATTGCCCGATCCGCAAGGAATGATTCCCAAACGTACCGAACTATCTTTGATTCCCTGTGCCACATCGTTGACGGAGCCGTCGCCACCCACGGCCACCACGCAGTCGTAGCCTTTGTCGGCCGCTTCACGGGCAATCTCGCGTCCGTGGTGGATATATTCCGTGTAGCGTATCTGGTAGTCGAACAGATCCCGATTCAGGTTCTGTGAGAGAAGTGCCTCTATGCGTTTTTGCCGTCCTACGCCGGAGATGGGGTTTACTACAATGAGTGTTTTTGTTTTCATGGTATGAGTTGGTCGTTTATGATTCGATGGTTGTATTGCTGGATAAGGGCTTTGAGATAGAGGAGGTCGGAGGGACGCCCTTGTTCGGTGTCGTCACAGATGAGACTGATATGGTTGTCGCTGATGAGGCAGTAGTATCCGTTGCCGTAAAAGAGGTGGCGGCCATGGTGGTCGGGTTGCAGGATGCTTTGTCCGAAGCAGACGGCAGTGTCGGGCAGACCAAGCAGGTCGAGCAGGGATGGGAAGAGGTCTATCTGCTGAACGATACCGCCGCTCACCGGCCATTGCGCACTGGTCACTATCTCCCCAGTGGGGTCATAAATCATCATCGGGATGCGGTACCAGCCGTCATAGCTGTTGTATTCCGGGCTGAGTCCTTGTCCGCTATGGTCGGCGGTGATGATGAAGAGGGTGCTGTCAAACCAGGCTTCCTTGCGGGCTTCGTCGAAGAAGCGACGCAGGGCGTAGTCTGTGTATTCGATGCATTTCAGCAGCGGATGCCGACCTTCTGTGAACCGGCCTTGATGTTCTTCCGGGATGGGGTAGGGGTGGTGTGAGCTGACGGTAAATACCTCGGCGAAGAAGGGCTGCGTGGCGGTTTGTGAGATGTGGCGGACGGTGTACTGCAGGAAGGGCTCGTCGAGGATGCCCCAAGCTCCGTCGTGGTCGGCGGGACGGAAGATGTTGTCCTTTTGATACTCGTTCTGACCGATATACTGGTCGAATCCGATACGTTCACACACTCGGTCGAAGTCCATCACCCCGTTGTAGGAGCCGTGATAGAAGGCGCAGTGGTAGCCGTGTTTCTTTAGGATGGCGGGCAGCCCCGTGAAGTTGTCCTTTCCATAGACGGAGTTGGTGAAGGGCTGAAACATAAGGTTTGGAATGGATGTGTTGATGGCGGTGATGCCTTCGATGCTCTTTTTCCCGTTGGCGCGTCCGTCGAAGAGGATGCAATATTGGGCGAGTGAGTCGAGGAAGGGCGTCCTTGTGTCGGCACCGGCCCGGGTGTTGTAGCAGCCCATGTATTCCTGTCCAAGACTTTCCACCACAATGAGGACGATATTCCGTTTCGTGTTTAGTGTTGTTGATACCCCAAGGTGCTCAATGTCAAGTGGTGTGTGGATTGTGGGGTAGAGGGTAGCGGCTTCTTGGCCGCTCATGTAGTGCACCTCCTCCAATTCGGGGGTGAAGAGGGTGCGCAGGATGTTGTAGGCGTCGTTATTGACGAGGGCGGTGTTTTTCGGCTGTACGAACTGGGCGGCGTCAGCGGGCTGAATGAAAGGCCCCAATCCGCCGCGCAGGAGCAGCCATACCAGCAAGGCGCCCGCCACCGACTTCCCGGTTTCCGCTAACCATTTACCATTGACTGGGCCGTTACCGAGACGGATACGGCTGTTGAGGAACAGGAACAGGAGGACTATAAGGAGCGGAAATACCCAGGTGTACCAGTAATCGACCACGAACAGGGGTAGCAGCGACCCCATCTGTCCGCCGATGCCGAGATAAGAAAATATCTCGTCCGAAAGCAGCCGGTAGGTGAACTGGTAGTAGGCGGTGTCGGCAGCCCTCGGGACAATCATCACGACAACGGCGATGATGTAAAGCACCTCGGTCGCAATGCGGTAGCCTTTCCTACATCGGCATCCGAGCGGCAACAGCATCATCACGAACCATGGCAGCAGGAAGGCGGCGAGGGTGGCCATACCGAAGACGACATTGCCCCACACGAATCCAACCCATTCGTTGGCATCTTCGGGATGGATGATGTTGTGGTTGAAGATAAGGAAGAGGGCCTGCATCAACATCAGCACGCCGAAGGCCAGCAACACCTTCTGCACCATGTATGAATAGATATTATGTCCTTTCCCTTTCACTTTTCGCTTTTAGCTTTTCCCTTCTCAAGGTCTCCAACCCGACTGGTTGAGTATTTTCTGGCTGTCGGTCTCCTCAAAGAGCTGTTGCATGGTGGCACCACCCTTCTTCATGTAGGCGCGGACAATCTGCCATCCGATGTAAGACACTGTGCGCGGAGCCGAACCATCCCCGAAGGCGTTGGTCTTGGGAGCGTCGTCGATGAGGTTGCGGAAAAGGCTGAGGTCCGTGTTGTAGAGCATCCGGTTCTGTAGCAGCCAGCTCCATACGTTGGCAGTGTTCTTCTTCATCCAGTCCATCTGCTCCTTTGTGTAGCGCATCAGGATGGTGTCGTGGGTATGCGGCAGGGTCTTTTCAAGGAAGTAGATCACCTTGCCTTCGGCGATGGCATGGTCGAGCAGGGTGGCTTCTCCGGTACGTTTGTCATCAAGAGAGCTGCAGTTGAGTGATGCTATGCAGTTCATGCAGTCAGCCACGATATACTGTCGTGAGCAAAGTCGAACGATATGGCTCGGAATGCCGAAGTATTGGTATTTTCCCATCGAGCTGAGGGCATACTGATCGATGCTGACGCCGAGGTCGCTCATGTTGCTATACACGCGGTAAGGGTAGTTGTCGAAGTCTCCCGTTACCATGGTGAAGAACCGCGAGGGCAGTTGCATGGAGGGGTACAGTTTGCGGGCCCTCTCCATTGCGTGGCTCAGATCTTGCTCGATGTCGGAGAGGTCGTGGTAGAGGCTGTCTGTAATGCGATACACTTCGCGCATGGTGGGGTCGGAGGCATAACTCTGCGCCATCTCGATATACCCGGGTTCGTCGGGATAAAGCAGGATGAGTTCTGTGTTGTATTCCTCTTGGTGGCGCTTCAACTCTGCCTGTAGTTGGTCGGCGGGCGTCTCGAAGAGTATCTTCTCAAAACGGCGGAAGTGCACCTCGCTCCCTTTCTTGTCGGCACACGAGGTGGCCAACAAGGCCGCCAGCATAAGACCGATATAAAGTATTCTTTTCATCTTTCGTTTCACTTTTTTCTGACCACTTATTGCCCCGTCATCTCGAAGTATTTCCGCATCACCAGCAGGCCGATGTAGCGTTCGCGCCGCTCGTCGCGGAACTGATCCACATACCGGTTCGCATTCCTCACGATGGTCTCCAGCTCGTCGAGATGGCCGCTGTAGTAGTCCATCTTCTCCTCAAGGTCGGTGAAGTCGGGACGTATCTCCACATAGTGGAAGCCTGCTTTCAGACGACCTTCCATAAACCATGTCTCGCAGGTGGGGCGGGGCATCACCGCCGCCGAGTGACTCGACATGATCCACTTCAGGTTCGAGGCCACGTCGTTGCCTTCTAGCGCCATGATGTAGCGGAAACGCAGGTGCTCGTAGAACGACAGCATCGGCTTCGACTCCTCCGTCTGTTTGTACCCCTCCACCTGGCTGGGCAGCGTGTCGGCGGCATCCACCCGTCGGTTGTCGGCAAACATCCGGCAGAAGCGGGCCCGATTCTCCCTCGATCCGATATGGCCACGGAAGATGGCGCGATCCTCCTTCTCATCCAACCTCAGGCGGTCTTTGATATAGACGAAGTGGCGGCATTTGTCGAGCTTCAGCATCACGCTGTTGCTGTTGTCGCTCACCCCCTCATTGCTCTCTGCCTGGCTCAGGGTGCGGCTTTTCACAATCGACGGGTGCTCCGGAATGTCGCGCACATCCCCGAAGAGGTAGTTCCACTTCAGCTCGGGGTTGAACCACTGCAACAGCTCGCGGCTGTCGTAGTAGTAGGTGCTCGGCACACCCTTGCGGCTCAGCTGTCCAATGGCGGTGGCGTGGTCGCCCAAAGGGCGCGGTTCCTGCATGCGGCAGTAGTAATCCACCCGGTCGCGGATGTACTCCTGGTCGTACAGTCGGCTGCATTCCTCCAGCTCTTTCTCCAGTCGGAAACGGAAGAGGGTATCGGGCATCAAGTCTCTAAAGCCGGCCCTGAGATAGTAGCCGGCTTTGGAGTTCTTACCACTGTGCAATCGGTATTGCCAACTGGTGTTCATCAGCGTTTATTGCTCACCCTGTTCTTTCGTCTCTTTCTCCTGCTTCTCTGTCTCATTCAGTATCCGCAGTTTGGCTTGCAGCAGGGCCAGTTGCTGTCGGGCTCCCTGCATCTTCTTCTCAAATTCCTGTTTCAGCAGGTCGGCCTGCTTGCTCGAGGCCAGGAATCCCAGGTTGTTCTCCCACAGGTTCAGGTCGTTGCGCAGCTTCTCTATCTTCTCCTGCAGCTCCTGGCGTTCGTTCGACACAAAGCGTTTGGCGTCGCCGGCCACGTTGCGCAGTCGCTCGCGGTAGGCGGTTTCTTCGGCCTCGCGGGCGCTTATCTTCAGCTGCTCAAATACGCGGTCTATCTCGCCCCGGAACTCCTTGTGCAGTCGCTCTTTGTCGCCGGCGGGCACAAAGCCCACCTCGGCCCAGCGGCGCTGGAAGTCCTTGATAGCCGTCAGGTTCTCTTCACGGTCCTCGCCAAACTGGTGGGCCTTTAACTCGGCGATGATGGCTTCCTTCTTGGCCAGGTTCTCGCTCTCCTCGGCACGGCGGCCCTTGAAGAACTCGCCCTTCTTGGCGAAGAACTGGTCGCAGGCGCCACGGAAACGCTGCCACAGCTTCTCGCTCACCTTGCGGCTCACGGCACCGATTTCTTTCCACTCCTGTTGCAGTTGCAACAACTCCTCGGTGGCTTTCTTCCAGTCCTCGCGCTGGGCGATGGCTTCGGCCTTCAGGCACAGCTCCATCTTCTTTTGATAGTTGCTTTCCTGCTCCTCCTTCAGCGTGGCGAAGTACTCCTTCTTTTCGGTGTAGTGGCGGTCGATCATGCCTTTGAACTTGCTCCAGATTTCTTCGTTCACCTCGCGCGGCACCGGTCCTATCGTCTTCCACACCTTCAGCAGTTCGTCGAGGGCAGCCGTCAGGTCGTTCCATTCGCGCACCGACTCGGGGTGCTTGGCAGTCAGACCTTCGGCTTTCTCTATCAGTGCCTGCTTGGCCAGCAGGTTGTGGTCCATCTCCTCTTTGCGCTGTTCGTAGTATTCTTTGCGGCGCTCGTCAATCTGGTTGGCGGCGGTGCAGAAGCGTTGCCAAATCTCCTCGTTCTGCTCGGCCGGCACGGGGCCAATCTCCTTCCACTGGGCACGCAGCTCCTGCAACTCCTTGAAGGCTTTCGTGACCGACGGCTCCACAATCAGTTCCTCGGCTTTCTCGCACAGGCCTATCTTCTGCTCCAGGTTGTGCTTCTGGTCGAGGTCGCGCAGCTCACGGTTGATTTTCAGTTTGGCGAAAAACTGCTCTATCTGGAAGTGGTAGTTCTGCCACAGGTCGTTCATCTGCTCGCGGGGCACGTCGCCGATGGTTTTCCAGCGCTCCTGTATCTCGTTGAACTTGTCCAGTGCCGAGCGCACCTGCTCCTCGCCCGAATCCACCAGCGTGCGCAGCTCCTCGATGAGGGCCTGCTTGGCTTCCAGGTTCTTCTTTTTCTGCACCTCGAGGTCGGCCAGGAATTGCTGGCGGCGCTCGCGGTATTTGTCGTAGAGGGCGTAGAATCGCTCCGCCACTCCGTCGTTCTTCGCTTCGTATTCGTCCTTGTTGCCGCCCTCGGCGAGGAAGGCGTCGAAGAGGGTTTTCTGGACCTCGCGGTTCAGCTCGTTGAAGCGGTTGCGGATGGTGGAGGCGCGGCCCTTGATAGCCTGCATTTCCTCCTTCATCAGTTCCTGCATGGCGGCCAGCAGACCTTCGCGGTCGAGGGTGCTGTAGTCCGTCGCGGGCTCGGCCTGGGGCTCGGTCTCGGGTTCGGGGGTTTCGGCTTTCGGTTCGACCGTCGTCTCCATGGTCTCGTCGGCTTTGGGTTGCAGTTCTTCGTTCTGTTCAGACTGCATCGGGGTGGTTTCTTCCATGATGAGAAGTTTTTTTGTGTGTTTAAAAGTACTACTTCCAACGCGCACGAAACCGTGCAACGCTGTGTTTCTTAGGTTGTTCCTGCTGCATTCGTTATCGAGTGCAACATGCAAAGGTACTATTTTTTTCTGAATTACACGCGCCCGCGTGAAAAAATCCCTGTTATTTGAATCATAACTTAAGTATGCCTAAAGAATGACTCAAGTATGCCTAGAGGTATCATCCTGTAACGGTGTCACAAATTATCAGTATTATTCACTAATTATGCAGCAGCCCGACACCTGCAAAGGTGTCGGGCTGCTGTTTTGTGGGAGAAGCGGAACCGTTATTTGAGTTCGATGAAGGGCACGGAGTTTCCGAGCATGTACTGCGGCATCTTGCCGTCCCATTTCTGCACGGCTTCGTAGCTGACGAGTTTGGGGTTGCGTTCGAGGGCGTTGGCCTTGATGCGCATGGCTTCGGCTTCAGCTTCGGCGGCAATCTTGGTCTGCTTGGCTTTCTCCTCGATCTGGATGGTGACGTTCTTGGCCTTGAGGGCTTCCTGCTCGGCGACCTGCTTCTCCTTGATGGCGTTCTCGAACTGGTCGTCGAAGTCGATGTTGATGAGCTGGAACTGGATGTTCTTGAAGTAGTTGCTGTCGAGGGTTTGGCGGAGGGTGTTCTCGATTTCGCGGCGTACGACATCGCGGTTCTCCACAATCTCTGTGGCGGCGAAGTTACCAAAGCTCTGCTTCATGGCCGAGCGAACGAAGGGGACAACGATGCGGTTGTGGTAGTCCATGCCGACGTTGCGGTAGAGCTGGTTGACGTTCTCGCGCACGAGGTCGTAGTTGATGGTGTAATCAACCTCGGAGGTCTGCACGTCGCGGGTGTAAGAGTTCTCGTGGCCGTCGAATTTCTTCTGCTGGATGTTGATTTTCTTGATACTCTGGATGAAGGGAATCTTCATGTGGAGTCCGTCCTCGATGGTGGTCTCGGAGATGCGTCCGAAGGTGCTCAGGATGCCACGTTCGGTGGATTTAATGGTGTAGAACGAGTTGGTCAGTACGATGACTGCCGCGATGGCGACCACAATCCAGGTGGTCACTTTCTTGGTGTTTACGAAAAAATTCATGTTTTAATGTGTTAATTTGTTATTTCGATGATGTGTTAATGTTTCCCTTGCAAAAAGTGTGCCAGAAGTGGTCAGTCGCAGAGGATATAGAGGTCGTCGCGAGGGTTGAGGAAGAGTATGGGCGTGCGTGAGGGGTGGGTGAGGAGTTGCATCTCGGGCTTGGGGAAGAGGAGGTCGATGAGGTCGCGTTCGCGGGGGTCGGAGGTGCGGGCGATGAGGAGGTCGGGATGCAACTGCCGGAGAGCGACCAAGTCGGTGTTTAGTGAGAAGTGTTTGGTGTTTAGTGATACAGTGCGGTAGTTGATGTTCAGGGGTTTGAATATCTTCTCGACGAAGCGGAGGTTGTTGTTGAGTTTCTGCCGGAGGCCGGAGTCACTGTAGTGAGGAGCGGCGATGGTGATGCCGCTGCCGAGGAAGCGTGCGAGATAGGAGGCCCATACAAGTTTCTCCTTGCCTTCGCGACGGTGGGTGAGGGTGAGGGCGGAGTTGAAAGATGAGAAGTGGGTGGTCGCTGTCCATTGGCCACTGACCACTAAATAGGCAATCTTGCAGTCGCGGAACTGACGGAGAAGTGTTAGTGGATGGGTGATGGAGGAGCGGGGAGCGGAGGGATTGAGGGCTGCGACGGCGAGGATGCCGCCAAAGGCGGTGGGTAGCCCCTCGATGGCGGTGTGCCAGTCGCCTTTGAGGCTGACATAGGGCACTCCGAGGGTTTTTAGCCATTCGTCAGGCTCCTGTGCACTGTGACCTGTGTCTTGTGACACGTGTAAGGCCATCAGTCCTTTGTGGTTGAGCCGTTCGGCAAAGTGGCGTGCCACCGGAAGCACGACGGCGGCGCTCTCGGGGGAGTCGATGCAGGCTATGACGAACTGGTCCAAGGGCTGTGTTTAGTGTTTGGTGTTCAGTGTTCGGTTAGCGGATGAGGGTGATGTCGCCTTTGAGGTTGCTTTCCACTTTGTTGTGGCAGCGGATGTGGCAGGTGTAGGTATAGACTCCCGGCAGGCAGGGGGCGTTGCCGAAGGTGCCGTCCCAGCAGGCGGCGGCATCAGCGCTTTCATAGACACATTGTCCCCAGCGGTTATAGACGGCGATGTGGAAGTCGGTGACGATGTCGGCATTGAAGCAGAGTCGGTCGTTGATACCGTCGCCGTTGGGGGTGAAGGCGTTGGGGATGAAGAAGTCGCCCGTGCCGCAGTCGATTTCGGTGCAATGGAGCCGCACGGTGTCGGAGACGGAACAGGTACCGTCGATGGCGGTGACGGTGTAGAGCGGGTCGGTCTCGGTGGGGGTGGCCACAGGGTCGGCGGTATTGGGTCGGTCGAGATCGTCGGAGGGGCTCCAGCGGTAGCTTGTGGAGCTGTTGGAGGTGCCCGATGAGGCATGCAGGCCAACGCTTTCACCGAGGTATATCTCGTAGCGGTCGGCCCAGGCGTGCAGGCTGTCGAGTGCGTGGTTGCGGGTGACGACGGTGGTGTCGGTGAGCGGGCATCCCGAGGATGTGAGCTGGGTGATATAGGTACCCGGGCAGAGGCCGGAGAGGAGTGTGTCGAGTGCCGGCGAGAGGGTGGTGTCGGCCAGATTGTATCGGATGTGGATGCTTCCGAGGCAACTGTCGGTGCAGAGTTCATCGACCACCTCTTTGGTATGGGCGGGAATGCCCGGGTTGGCGAGGGTGAAGGACTCCTCATAGGAGCAGCCGTAGCCGGTGGCGGTCACATGGTAGGTACCGGCGGCCAGTCCAGTGAAGACCATGCTTCCGGTAGCGAAATGGGCGTTGGCGGGCGGTGTGATGAGGAATGCCACCGAATCGGGGTCGATGCTGGGTCCAAGGTGGAAGGAGGCCTGTCCGTCAGCGGAATCGCGGCAGGTGACAGGCGTGGTCTGGAACTGGTCAACGAGAATATAGTTACGAACGTGGAATGTATCGACTTCGCTGCATCCGGAAGTGGTGATGCGGAGGAGGTAGGTGCCGTCGGCAGAGACCCAGGGGTTGGCAACGGTGGGGTCGGAGACCCCGGAGGTGAGCCATGTGTAGGAGGCACCGATTTGGGGGGTGGGGCCGATTTGGATGGGGTTGTTGTTGCAGGCGATATAATGAATGGCCGAAGGAGGGTTGGTGCCGATGACTTGCAATGTGTGGCGGACGGTGTCGGTGGAGGCGCATCCGAGGGGTTGTGAGGCTATGAGGGTGATGGTGTAGATGCCTCCGTCGGTGTAGATGTGGGTGGGATTCCGGAGGGTGGAGGTGGTGCCGTCGCCGAAGTCCCAAAGAAATGAGGAGCCGCGGCCGGTGTTGCGGAATTCGATGGTGTAGGGGGCGCATCCGGTGGGAGGAGGAACGAATTCGGCCACGGGGAAGTCGTCGCTGACGTTGAAACGGAAGATGGCGTTGTTGCAGTTGCCGGCGAGGTTGCTGTCACTCCAGGCCTGCGCGGTGGTGGGGAAGTTCTGTGTGCCGCCGCAGGAGGCGCAGACGGACTGATAGAGTGTGGCGAGCCGGTCGAAACGGGAGGTGCCGCCATCGACGTGGTCGCCGCCTCCGAAGTCGTTTCCGCTGGTGTGCATCTCGCCGAAGAAGGAGGCATATTCCAGCTGGTTGGCGTTGGCGTCGAGGCTGAAGATGTAGAAGTCCTGTCCGTCGGTAGCGGTCTGGTAGGCGTCGGCGGAGGTCTCCATGCCTGTAGTGCCGACAGTGAACCAGTCGTTTCCGTAATAAGGCCCACAGAAATCGCGGCCCCAGCCGGCGGCATAGACTCGGTTGCAGATGTCGGCGGCGAAGGCGGTGGGTGAGAGGTTAATGCGACCGGGGGTGCCGAAGAGGGTGCTCCAGCGGAGGCTGTTCAGGCGGGGCGACATGCGTACGAGCAGCATGCCTGCATTGGGGACTGAATAGCCGGCGTTGTATATGAGCGAGGTGCCGCTGTTTTTCGTCTGCCCGAAGAGGAAGACCTCGTCGTGGCGTCCGGTGCGGACGAAATAGAGTTGGTCGTAGTGGCTGCTGCCGATGAAGGTGGAGGCTATCAGTCGTTCGCCGCCATAAGAGATTTTGCTTACAAATCCGTCGGCCGACCCACCGCCGTAGGAGACCTGGTAGGCGCCGGCGGTGACGGGGAAGTTGTTGCTTCCAGTACCGCCGCAGACGAGGAGGTTGTAGGCCGAATCGACGTCGATGCTATAGATGGCGTCGTCCAGGGTGCCTCCGAGGTAGGTGCTCCAAAGCAGGTTGCGCAGGTTATAGTCGAGCTTGAAGGCCACGCCGTCCTGTCGTCCGCCGAGGGTGGATTGCACGCAGCCGGCGGTGACGGGGAAGTCGTTGCTGAAGGTGGTGGAGCCGATATAGACGTTGTTGAGGTTGTCGGTGATGATTTCGCCGCGGGCACCGTCGCCATAGTTGTAATAGAGCGTGTCGTTGCCCTTATACATGATGTTGTAGCTGTTGTTGTAGCGGTGCCGGTAGTTGAGGCCGTCGTTGCCGTTGCCGCCCACATAGGTGGAGGCTTGCAGCTGCGTGCCGTCGGCACTCAGACGGCTCACGAAGATGTCGCTGCCCTGCGGGTAGGCTATGCTCGACGAGAAGTATTCGAGGTTCTGGCCTCCGGCGTGCGAAGTCTGGTAGGCGCCGGCAGTGACGGGGAAGTTGGAAGAGCCGGTGGTGCCGAAGATGAGCAGCTCGTCAAAGGAGTTGACGAACATGCTGTGCGGCATATCGGCCTTTGTTCCGCCAAGGTAGGTGGCGAAGAGACGTTGGCTGCCGGTGGAGTCGAATTTGAAGATGCCGATGTCGGTGTTGCCGCCGAAGGAAGGCTGATAGGCACCGAGGGAAACGGGATAGCCTACGTCGAACACCAATCCGGCGGTATAGACGTTTTTCCGGCTGTCGTAGGCGGCCGTGGTGCCCCAGTTGTCGGCTGTCGAGCCGGTGTAGGTGGAGAAGACCAGCATGGGGTCGATGACCAAATCGCGCCGATGGTCGTAGTCGCCCACCTCGATGCTCACGCGGTAGCCCTCTTTGGTTTTGCCGACCTGCCAACGGCTGGCCACCTCAATTTTGCTGGTGCCGTTGTCTTGATAGACATAGGGCTTCATCTCAATGATATCTCTCACCGTCGTCTTGATACGCAGGCTGCCGCTGGAGGTGACCTCCACTCCGTTGGCACCTTCGTAGAGCAGAATGATTTGTGAAGGATGACCTCCTGGATGCACGATAAAGTTGTATTTCAGCATCCGGCTGCCTCCGAACAGTTCCAAGTCGATGTCGGGATAGAGTTGGCTGTAGCGTACCGTACTGTATGCTTTCACATTGGATTTCCATCTGGCGGGGCTTTCGCCGAAGAAATAGTTGTTGTATCCTTTTTGTGGCATGGAACCCGTCGGAATACACCCGGAGGTTCCGGTGAAGGTCATGCGGTAGGCGTGGTGTCGGGGGATCTGGCGTGATGGAGCCGGGTGGGGAATTCGCTCCCGCAGGGCAATGACGATGCCGTTGCTTTCGAGGAACATGGCTGCATCGTGCAGCTGTGCTTCGTAGAGGAAGGGTTGCTCCCACTGGCCGAGGTTTTCGATGAAACCTACTACAGTCCCCGCTCCCAGAGTGTCCCTCTCGGTACGGGCAACGACGCTGTTACTCAGTAGTATCAGTAACGTTATCAGCCAAAAACGACGCATTTCCTTTGCTGTCTTTAGAACTGCAAAGATACAATTATTTTTTGATTGTGAGAAATAAAGCAAAAAAAAGAAGGATTGGCCGACCAATCCTTCCCGTCTCTGTGACTCCTGCAGGATTCAAACCTGCAACCTTCTGATCCGTAGTCAGATGCTCTATTCAGTTGAGCTAAGGAGCCAGTTGCTTTTTCTCTCAAAAGCGGGTGCAAAAGTACTAACTTTTTGGATACTGACCAAATTTTTTTTCACTGATTACTGATTACTGGTCACTGATCACTGATTGTTAGTGATTTGTGGATTGAAAAATTTCAGCTTTCAACTTTCATTTTTCAATTTATGCCATAGACTTCCCGGTAGAGAAGGGTCTTGATTTCGTCAAATTCGTCATCGTCGAGTTCGTATTTCGACATGATAATCATCGGCACCTCTTTGCCACCCTCGCGGTAGGGGGGCTGGATGTAGGACTGGGAATTCTGGAAGAAGCCCATGCTGGCGTAGAACTCTACGCGGTGGTCGGCCTCTTCGGTATTGGGGAGTTCCACTTCGAGCACCACCTGCTCGGTCTGCTGCGAGAGGAAATTGAGGAAGACTGCTTTGCCGAGACCCTGGTTGCGGAGTTCTTCTGCGATGGCGAAATGCTCCACATAGACAAGGTCTTCGAAGGTCCAGTAGGTGAGGATGCCTACCGGGTCGTCGCCGTTTTCGGCCACGAGGAAATGGAATTTGCCGGCATCTCTGTGCCGGAGAATAGAGAAGGGCGGGCGTTCCTGTTCCGGAAACGCCTCTTCGAACAGCTCTTGTGCAAAGTGCGGATGGTCGCTCTCTGATAGGTTTTTGAATGTAATCATTTTATATATTGTACTTTATTTTTTCAATTGATGAAACTGAAGTTGTTTATTTCTATTCGGATGCCGAGCATATGCTGCCAACCCCATGCGGTGTAGGGGTCGGCGGCACCGTCAGCCCCTACGCCGCCTTTCAGGACGGTCAGCGACTGATAGCAAGTATAGCCCAGTTTGAAAGCACCGACAGAGGGCATGTAGTAGCCCAGCAGCAGGCTGGCAAAGACTCCATAGCCGATGCCGCCTTGGTTGATGTAGTTGTAGCTTTCCACCCCTTCGTCGGGCGTACGGCCGTCCCAGACATCGAGGATGGAGTAGCTGGCACCGCCGATTTCCATCATATTGCTGCGTACCTGTGTGTTGATGAGCGAGGCACCCAAGTCGAGTTCAAGATCCAGCACCGAACTGAGGCTCACTGTCTTGGTGAGGGCGAGGTCGATGTTGATGCGGTCTTCTTGACCGAACATGCTGCACCGCACATACTGGTCGCTTCCCAGCAGTCCGACTCCGCCGTCGGCGCTGAGGTTGAAGGCTCCAATGGCTTGGAGACGTGCCATATCGGCCCGCAGCAGCCATCCGAAACCGGAAGCATATTCATAGTGCAGTCCTACGCCAATCTGGTAGGAGGTGCGATAATACATATCGGGATATTCGGCCACCTGCAGCTGGCTCTCGTTGCCCACGGCGTCGCTAATGAGTCGCTGGCTGCGCAGGTTGGCCCAGATATTGTGGCCGTCTTTGTTGCTGTGCAACACACGGTCGATGGTGTTCTTGTTATCGGGACGACCGGAATAGAAGTTGGCGTTCACTTTGTCGCCCCAATAGCCGCCGGCATTGGCAAATATTGACAGCCCGCGACTCGGAGGTTTGCCGTCTTCGGCAACAGCTGCCGAGACGAGCAACAATGTGATTAGGAGTGTCAGGCCTTGTTTCATATCTCGGCCTTCCGGTGTTTGATAATACTGACCAGCAGTTCTTTGGCCCTCAGAAGGCGCACCTTTACGGTGCCCATCGGGATGCCCAGCCGTTCGGCTATCTCCTCATAGCTGAGGTCCTCGTAATACCGCAAGTGGATAATCTGCTTGTAGGGCTCTTTCAGTTGGTTGACCACCTGCTTCAAGGTCTCGTCGCGTTGAAGGCGTATCATGCTCTCTTCGGGATTGGGCTGTCCCGAGGGAATCTGGTATTCGATGAATCCGTTTTCCTGTGTGTGCTGCGCCTCACTCAGGGGCACGGTGTCCAGGTGGTTGCGGCGCCGATGGTCGATATAGGTGTTGATGCCGATGGTGTAGAGCCACGAACTGAAGGAGGAAGTGGGAGCGTAGCGGTGCAACTGGTTGAACGCCTTGCCGAAGGTCTCCATCGTGAGGTCGGCGGCCGAAGTGGCGTTACGCGTCATGCGAAGCAACAGCAGATAAAGCGGCTCGCGATAGGAGGCCATCAGGTCGGCATAGGCTCTGTCGCTTCCGTGGTCGCGGGCATCGCACACGAGCTGGTAGTCGCGTTGTATCCGTTCGGTGACTGCTGCAGTTTCCACTTTATTTCTTGAACTTTCTGTTATTAGGTAACGGCAAAAGTATCAAAATAGTATTTGCGATAATAAAATATATTTCAAACAAGGGGGCGGCGAAATGCACATACCCTCCGTCGAAACGTTTGGTGAGGCGCGAGAAGCAGACAATCTGCCACGCCCATTTCAGCACCGCAATACCTGCAACCACCAACCAGGGGAGTGCTCCGCGCAGTATCAGCAGTACGGCTGCGGCGTAGAACAGCAGGTTGGCCCAGGAGGGGAGGCTCTCACTCAGACGATTGGCGAAGCTGTGACGGTTGCGGGTGGCCACACGGTGGCGGCGCTCGTCGTGCCACTGGTAGAAATGTTTCTTGGGCTCCACCGTCAGGCAGGCGTCGTCGTCGATGCAGACGGCAGTGTTTTTCTTGTTGGCGTTCTGATAGACAAAGAGGTCGTCCGAGCCGTCGGCCACATCGTAGTGGCGGATGAAGGCCCCTTGTTTGAAGAAAAAGGAGCGTCGATAGCTCAGGTTGCGGCCCGATCCGGTATAAGGATAGCCGAGAAGGGCGCTTCCGAGGTATTGGGCCCCGTAGGACAGCGCGTCGTACTGCTGCAGGCATCCAAGCAAGGTCTTCGTGCGCTTCATGCCGCAGTAGCCCAGCACTATCTCGACTTTCGATTTGGAACCATCCGCTTGTTGGTAGCCGCGCACCATGCCGCGCAGCCAGTGCAGGTTCTTCGGCGTGCAGTTGGGGTCGGCCAGTAGCAGGATGTCGTTCTTCGCGCTCTTGATGCCGATGGAGAGGGGGTATTTCTTGCCCTGGAAGAGATTCACATCCTCCTTGAAAGGCACAATCTTCAGGTGGGGATAGTAGTCGTGCAGCAGTTTGAGGACAAACTCGGTGTCGTCACTCGACAAGTAGTTCACCACCACCACCTCGAAATTGGGATAGTCCTGCTCCAGCAGATACACCAGGTTCTCCTTCAGCCAGGCGGCATCGTTGCGTGCCGTGAGCACCACGCTCACCGGCGGGGTGGTGTCCTGTCCGTCGGTCTTCGGGCGGTAGAGTCCCACCCGCATGTAGAAAAGGCCGTAGTAGAGGCACAAATATATCAATGTCGCCAGCACGACACATGCCAGCGCAACAGAGTAGATATCAGTTAGAAAGCCACTAAAATCGAACATCTATTTGCACATGTTTGAATGTACAAAGATACAGATTAATCCCCGTTCGCCTCGCGTGCGTGCGAACTAAATATCAACACGTAATCAACACACTCCTGTGGGGGAACGGTTACAGCCGGCGGCCGAGGGCGGGGAGGAGGCTTGCCTTCCACTGGGGGTAGTCGCCGTCGAGGATGTGCTTCCGGGCCTCGCCGACAAGCCACAGGTAGAACCTCAGGTTTAATATCGAGCATATCTGCAAGCCCAGAATCTCTTCGGCCCGGATGAGGTGGTGCAGGTAGGCGAGGGTATAGTCTTTGTAGATGGGCTCGAAGCAGGTCTCCCACTTCTTGTTCTTGATGTTGATGGTGCCCTCGGCGGTGAAGAGGAGGCCGTTGCGGCCGTTGCGGGTGGGCATCACGCAGTCGAACATATCCACGCCGTGTTCGATGGCTTCCAGCAGGTTCTGAGGGGTGCCGACGCCCATCAGGTAGCGCGGACGGTCCTTGGGCAGGATGGCGTTCACCACCTCTATCATCTCGTACATCTTCTCGGTGGGCTCGCCCACGGCCAGTCCTCCGATGGCGCAGCCCTCGGGGTCTTTGGAGGCTATGTATTCGGCCGAGATCTTGCGCAGGTCGGCATACTGGCAGCCTTGCACGATCGGGAATAACGCCTGATGGTGGCCGTAGTGCGGTTCCGTCTCTCTGAAACGGGCGATGCATCGGTCTAGCCAGCGGTGGGTGAGATGCATGGATTTCTCGGCATAGCGATGGTCGCTGTCACCAGGGCAGCATTCGTCGAAGGCCATCATGATATCGGCGCCGATGACGCGTTGGATATCCATCACGTTCTCGGGGGTGAAGAGGTGCTTGCTGCCGTCGATATGGCTGCGGAAGGTGCAGCCTTCCTCCTTGATCTTGCGGTTGTCGGCGAGGGAGAACACCTGGAATCCGCCGCTGTCGGTCAGCAGCGGACGGTACCAGCCGTTGAACTTGTGGAGTCCGCCCGCCTGCCTCAGGATATCGCACCCGGGGCGAAGGTAGAGGTGGTAGGTGTTGCCGAGGATGATCTGGGCTTTTATCTCTTCCTTCAACTCATGCTGATGCACGGCCTTGACGGTGCCGGCGGTGCCAACGGGCATGAATATGGGGGTCTGGATATCGCCGTGGTCGGTGTGTATCACGCCGGCACGGGCATCGCCGCAAGCGGCGTTGAGGTTGAAGGTGAGGCGGTCAATCATTTATCATTATTTCTTATCAGTAGAATCTCCGACACGCAGAGGTCGTCGTATTTCAGTCCTTTCTTGGTGGCGGTGATGCGGAAGTGCAGCTCGGTGAAGTAGTCGTCGCTCCAAGGGTATCCTAAATTGAATGATGGGGCATTGTCGAGCAGTGGTTGCCAGCTGTATCCACTTGGCTCTTTAGAGGGCACATTATATGCTATGGGCTTGTTGCCCTTTTCTCGATCCCTATACCCGAATACCATATCGCCTTTGGAATAAAAAGTGTCTGGAACAAAATGGTGTATGCTTGAATAGTCGGCGCTGATCCACATGCTGTCTATCCGGCTGTTGTTCTTCCAGGTATCGGCGTTCTTGGTGTAGCCGTTAAGCATCAATATGCCTTCAAGGTTGACTGGCTTGCGGAAGCGGATGGTGATATAGATATTACCCTCCTTGTCGGGACGCAGCACCGTGGCGGTGGTGGGGTCGAGATCGAAGAGGTTGGCGACGGGATACTTGCTGTCGGCACCGCTCACCTCGACGGTGAACTGCGACGGGTCGATGTGGTGGTTGAGAATATTGTCAATGGGTTGCTGTGGACAGTTCTTCAACTTGTAATCGACGATGAACGGTTTGGCGGCGGCAAGGTCGAAGTGTCGGGCCTCGTAGTGCCACAGGTCGCCCTCCTGTTTCATGGGCAGGCCGCTGATGCCTCTGCTCCAGCTCTCCCAGCCACGGAGGTATGTTTTCTCGTTTATGATGCGCACGTTGGAGGCGTCGAGCTGTACCGAGAAGTGGTCGGCGTGGCCGTCGCCCCAGTAGGCGGCAGGGGTGAAGTCGTACATGAAGCGCAACTCCCAGTAGTAGTCGGGTGTATAATAGTAATAATGGTTGCGACGGTAGTAGGCGCCTTCGCTGAGTGGTGTCTCTAAGGTGTAGCGCACCTCGAGGGTGGCAAAACTCTGCGCCGGAATGTCGAGGTAGGTGTAGTACCAGCGGCGCGACACAGCCTTGGTGTAGGCGTAGATATTTTCCCCGTAGATGGCATAGAGGCTGTCAACGAGGTGCTTCGAATAGCCGTCGGCGCTGTCGGGCAGCGCGTCCATCTCTAGGGTGTAAAGGTATTTCTGCGGTGGGCGTATGACGCTGTCGCGCGAGTGCAGCCACTGTAACTGGCGGTTGCCGAGCATGAAGCTTATGTTGCGTATGTATCCGTCGCGCCACCCCACCTCCTGTTCCGACTCGGTGATATCGTCCAGGCTTACCCATTCGGACTCTCCGCTGCCCCAATAGTCGATTGGAAAGCCGTAGGGCAGGCTGTCGAATGAGCGGTTGCTGTGGTTGTGCAGCAGATAGCGCACCACGACCTCGGTGTAGAGACCGCGTGGCACGAAGGTAACATGCTCATCAACCAACTGCACTTCGGGCACGTGTATCGCCACAGGGGTGGGCGAGAGGGTGATGGCCGAACGTACAGCCACAGGGTCGCCATTGGCCCACACAACCATTACCGACGCCAGCATCAGCGCCAGCGTCAGGATGCCTCTGCGAATCATCGTAAGGCGCTGTTAGAGAGCTACGCCTTCAATCTTGGCACGGGCTTCCAGAACGGCCTTGTAGTCGTTCATGGCGCGCATCTGCAGGTCGTAGATGCTGCGGGGGCAGTCGGGGGTGAAGGTGAGTTTGCCGTTGTCCCACAGTTTCAACACCGCTTCCAGGTTCTCCTTGCGGTTCAGCAGGTGGTAGTACTCGCCTTTCATTCTGTCCTTGTAGTCGGCAGAAAGCATTAAAGTGGTGATGCTCTGTAAATCCATGGTGTATAATGTTTAAGGTTTAATGTTTAAGGTTTAAGGGTTTAAGGCAGCATCTCCTTGGCTACGGAGAGAGCTCGGTCTATGCCGTCGGGGTTCTTGCCGCCGGCGGTGGCGAAGTGGGGCTGTCCGCCGCCGCCACCTTGTATTTCTTTACCGAGGGTGCGCACCAGCTGACCGGCGTTGAGGCCGGCATCGACACGGTTCTGACCCAGCACGATGAGCAAGGCGGGTTTGCCGTCTTTGACACTTCCGAGCACCACGGCCATATCGGGATGGTCGTTGCGGAGGGCAACAATGGCATCTTTGAGGGGGTTGACATCGTTTTCGATACGTTCAATGAGTATCGGAGACGAGGTCAATTTGTTCGCTATTTCGCGGGCCACTCCTGCTGCTTTTTCTTTCTGCATCTGCTCGACGGAGGCCTTCAATTGGGTGTTCTCTTCCTGTAGTTTGATGATGGAAGTCGCGAGGTCTTTGGTGCCTTTGAACAGGTCGTTGAGCGAGGCGATCAGTTCCTGCTGACGGTCGGCATAGTCGGTGGCGGCCTGCGCGGTGACGGCTTCGATGCGGCGCATGCCGGCGGCGATGGCGCCTTCGCCGACGATGCGGAAGGATCCGATCATGCCGGTGTTGGCGACATGCGTTCCGCCGCAGAACTCGACGCTGGGACCGTATTTCACCACACGCACCTTGTCGCCGTATTTCTCGCCGAAGAGGGCCATCGCACCCAGCTTCTGGGCTTCGGCGATGGGCATCTCGCGGTGTTCCTCGAGTGGCAGGCACTGGCGTATCATCTCGTTCACACGGCGTTCCACCTCGCGTATCTGCTCGTGGCTCATCTTCTCGTAGTGGCTGAAGTCGAACCTCAGGCGTTCGGCATCGACGCTCGAGCCTTTCTGTTCCACATGGTCGCCGAGGACCTGACGAAGGGCGTAGTGCATCAGGTGCGTGGCGGAGTGGTTGCAGGCAGTGGCTTGGCGCTTGGTAACATCCACCGAGGCGTGGAAGGTGGCCGTCAGGTCGTCGGGCAACTCATTGACGATATGCACGATGAGGCCGTTTTCTTTCTTGGTATTGACAATTTTCAATTTTAAATTTTCAATTCTCAATTCCCCTGTGTCGCCCATCTGGCCGCCGCTTTCGCCATAGAAGGGGGTGCGGTCGAACACCAGCTGGTAGAACTCCTTGTCTTTGGCTTTCACCTTGCGGTAGCGGGTGATATGCACGTCGGCCTCGAAGGTGTCGTAGCCTATGAATTCTTGTTCGTTGTCGGCGGCTGGTTGCCCCCCCGGTGCGCACCAGTCGTCGTTCTCCACCTTGGCGGCACCGCGGCTGCGCTCCTTCTGAGCGGCGAGGCCGCGCTGGAAGCCGTCCATATCGACCTTGAGGCCTTTCTCGGTGGCGATAAGTTGTGTCAGGTCGATGGGGAAGCCGTAGGTGTCGAACAGCTCGAAGGCGAAGGCGCCATCAACCACCTTGCTGTTACATTTGGCTGCATAGTCGTCGAAGCGCTTGATGCCGCCGGCGAGGGTGCGCAGGAAAGCCTGCTCTTCCTCGAGTATGATGCGCTGTATGAGTTCCTGCTGTTTCTTGAGTTCGGGGAACTGGTGGCCCATTTGGCCCACGAGGGTGGGGACGAGGGTGTTGAGGAACGGCTCGGTGAAGCCGAGGAAAGTGTAACCGTAGCGGACAGCGCGGCGCAGGATGCGGCGGATCACGTATCCGGCTTTGACGTTGGAGGGCAGCTGCCCGTCGGCGATGCTGAAGCTGACGGCACGCAGGTGGTCGGCGCAGACGCGCATGGCGATGTCGGCGTCTTCGTGGTCGCCGTATTTCTTGCCGCATTTGGCTGCAATCTCCTGTATCAGGGGCTGGAACACGTCGGTGTCGTAGTTGCTCCGCTTGCCCTGCATCACCATGCAGAGGCGCTCGAATCCCATGCCGGTGTCGATATGCTTGGCTTTCAGGGGTTCCAATGTACCGTCGGCCTTACGGTTATACTGCATGAACACCAAGTTCCATATCTCAATCACCTGCGGGTTGTCCTTGTTCACCAGCTCTTTGCCCGGCACTTTGGCCTTCTCCTCGTCGGGACGGATATCGACATGGATTTCTGAGCAGGGGCCGCAGGGACCTTGGTCGCCCATCTCCCAGAAGTTGTCTTTCTTCGAACCTTTCAGGATGCGGTCTTCGCTGATATGGGCTTTCCAAAAGTCGTAGGCTTCGGTGTCCATGCCGAGCCCCTCCTTCTCGTCGCCGCCGAAGACGGTGACATAGAGCCAGTCTTTGTTTATCTTCATCACCTCGGTGAGGAATTCCCAGCCGTAGGCGATGGCTTCCTTCTTGAAGTAGTCGCCGAACGACCAGTTGCCCAGCATCTCGAACATCGTGTGATGGTAGGTGTCGTGCCCCACCTCTTCCAGGTCGGTGTGCTTGCCGCTGACGCGGAGGCACTTCTGGCTGTCGGTGGCGCGCGGCCATTGGCGCTGCTGGTTGCCGAGGAAGATGTCCTTGAACTGGTTCATGCCGGCGTTGGTGAACATCAGCGTCGGGTCGTTCTTGATAACCATCGGTGCGCTCGGCACCACGTGGTGTCCTTTGCTTTCGAAATAATCCAAAAAGGCTTTTCGTATCTCGTTTGAAGTCATCATAATTTCAACTTTCAATTTTCAATTTAAAATTCGTCCCTTTCCACCATCAGGATACCGTTTTGGGGCACAATGAAGTATTTTTCGCCGTCGTATTTCAGCTCCACGGCGTTTTTCAGCAGGAAGATGGCCATATCGCCGGGCTTCACCTGCAAGGGCAGGTAGCGGGGTTCGCCGTCGGCGGGTTGCCAGGCTTCGCCTTCCTCGGAGGGGAGCGGGTAGCCGGGGCCGACCTTCATGATGTAGCCCGTCTGCACCTCCTCCTTCTCCTGGTAACCTGCCGGCAACAAAAGGCCTCCCTTGGTCTTGTGGGTGGCCACAGCAGGCTGTATCAGCACGCGGTCGCCAATCACTATCAGTTTGTCTATGTTGTTCTTAGGCATGTTTCTTCACAATGAATCAAAATGCAAATATACAAAATAATTCTATACATACGAGGCAAATCTTGTGAGAGTGCTTGTAAGAGGCTGATATTGAGGTTAGAGTCCCTTATGACCTAGTATTGACCTAGTATTGACCTAGTATTGACCTGGTAATGACTATATAGAAAGTATAAGGTCATTACTAGGGCATACATTAATCATGCCTATGTTTTTCTTTAATCATACTTGAGTCATACTTGAGTCAAACTTGAGTCAAACCTGCTCGCTGGTTACAGGTCACAAGTCACCAAGGAATGGTGTTGATAAAAAAAATCCATCTGTTTGAAATTTTTTGCGTATTTTTGTAGTTCCAAATTTTGAATCGGAAGATGCCTACAACGGATATAAAACACAGGAGTCGAATGACATACGAGCAGGCGTTCAGCCTGAACAGCAACACGCCGCCGCAGGCGGTGGCGCTGGAGGAGGGTGTGCTGGGTGCATTGATGCTGGACCAGGCGGCGCTGATCAACGCGATTGAGTCGCTGCATGTGGAGTATTTCTACAAGCCTGAGCATCAGGTGATTTACCGTGCCATCCGCAAGTTGTTCGAGCAAAGTCAGCCGGTGGATATGCTGACGGTGGTGGAGCGCCTGCGTCTGGACGGTGAGCTGGAGGCCGCGGGGGGAGCTTATGCGGTGTCGAAACTGACGGAGAATGTGGTGAGTGCGGCGCATATCGAGTACCACATCCGTGTGCTGAGCGAGAAGTATATCCAGCGCGAGATGATCCGCATCTCGACGGAGACAATCACGGAGGCCTATGACGAGACGACCGATGTGGTGAACCTGCTGGACAAGACCGAGACGAAGTTGATGGATATCAACGACAAGAACTTCCGTTCGGACTATCATCCGGTGAGCGATTTCGTGTCGATGGCCACGGATCAGATCGAAGAGGCTGGCCAGAAGGAAGACGGCTTGAGCGGCCTGGAGAGCGGATTCATGGGGCTGGACCGCATCACGGCGGGTTTCCAGCCTGGCACGCTGATTATTCTGGCGGCGCGTCCGGCCATGGGTAAGACGGCATGCGCTATGAGTATGGCGCGCAACATGGCGGTGGATTTCAAGAAGCCGGTGGCCTTCTTCTCGTTGGAGATGAGTGGCCAGGAGTTGGCCATGCGTCTGATTTCGAGCGAGGCACGCATCAAGGGCGACCACCTGAAGAAGGGCCGCCTGGCGGCTCACGAGAAAGAGCAGCTGAAGATAGCCGCGCAGCATTTGAGCAACGCGCCGCTGTATATCGACGACACACCGTCGCTAACGATTTTCGAGTTGAGGGCGAAGGCGCGGAGGTTGAAGCAAAGGTTTGATATACAGATGATATTTATTGATTACCTGCAGCTTATGCAGAGTGGTACCGCCGACAACCGCAACGGAAATCGCGAGCAGGAGATCAGCATGATATCGCGTCAGTTGAAGGCTTTGTCGAAGGAGTTGAACATACCTGTGCTGGCGATGTCGCAGCTGAGCCGTGCGGTGGAGAACCGCGTGGGCAACAAGCCGCAGCTGAGCGACTTGCGCGAGAGCGGCGCCATCGAGCAGGATGCAGATATCGTGATATTCATCTATCGTCCGGAGTACTACGGCATCCAGGAAGACGACCACGGAGCCACAGCGGGTATGGCCGACTTGATCATCGCCAAGCATCGCTCGGGCGGAGTGGGAGAGGTGCGCATGCGCTTTGTGAGTGATTATGTGCGTTTTGAGAACCCCAGCGAACTGGCGGGTCTGGAGTCGGCGCTGGGTGCGTCGATGCCCCAGAACACGGCCTTCGACCAGCAGGGCGGCACGATGATTGTAGATTCGAAGATGAATGAAGATATTGCGCCCGACGGCGATGTGCCGTTCTAAATTGAAAATTGAAAGTTGAAAGTTGAAAATTGAAAATTAAAAATAATATCATGGAAAAGAAAGACTTACTGAAAGAGACCGTCAAGCACATTGACATCAAGAAGTACGACAGCACCGAGCTCATCGACGCCATGCGCCACATGAGCTTCACCAGTCGCGACACCGCCCGTGCCGCCGACATCCTCTGTCAGATGCTGGCCGAGAAGGACTGCACCAACATCCTCACCATCGCCGGTTCGACCAGCGCCGCCGGCTGCATGCAGGTGTATGTGGATATGGTGAGAAACAAGATGATAGATGCCGTTGTTTCAACCG
>JAGCYV010000062.1 GCA_017960605.1 Bacteroidales bacterium
GATGCCACCCGCAAGCGCTACATACGTGAACCACGGCAAGGTGACGATGTACTGCCGATTCGTGAAAATCATCGCCACCAGTATCACCAGTGACAGGATGGAGATGGCCTGAATCAGCGGCGGCTGGCTCCTCAGCTTCTCCCAGTCGAGAATAGAGTTCTTGTTATTATTTTTCATCTTCAATCTGTTGTTTCATTCGAATGGTTGTAGACTGTGTGGTGTGCTAAAACACGCGGTCGCCGTTCTTCACGGGGTGGGTGGGGCGCAGGAGGACGACACCCTGGGCGGAGTCGGTGCCGAGGATGCGCACCTCACTCTTGACGGAGCCGATGTGCATCGGCTGCAGGTTGACGCAGCAGACCACCTGCGTGCCTACGAGGTCGTCGGGAGTGTAGAGGGCGGTGATTTGCGCCGACGATTTCTTCAGCCCGATTTCGGGGCCGAAGTCGATGGCGACCGCATAGGCGGGGTGGCGGGCTTTCTTGTTTTCGACGACGGACACCACGGTGCCCACTCGCACTTCCACTTTGTCAAAGTCTGTTACATCTATCATATTGTTTCTTTTAAATCTGTAGTTTCTGCGGCGTCGACAAATCGTGTGTTACGCGGGAGCGACGCCCCGCAGAAGACTGAGATGTTCATTGATTTTCTTTTATCCTTTGTTGTTTCCTTCGCATAAACAATGTGGTTGCAAAAATGACCAGAGCATAAATGACGGCAGGCGTCACGGACATAAACCATATACTATCCAAAATCCCACTGTATATGGAGGAAGAGTATGAGAAGCAATTGAACAACGGAAAGCCCAACGGCATAATCAGGAAACCACCAATTGCAAAACCAAGGGCAAGGGAATCGAAAGGGAATACGGCAAAACCCACGAGCATCACTGCCAATGGGAAAAGGTAGAGTAGTCTTGTATTGCCCCTACGCTTGAACGTCAGGGCAGGACCGATGCCGTGGATAAGCGCGGCGGCGATGCCAATGACCATAAAATAAAAGCCTGCAAAAAAGCCGTCGCCCTCGTCGTCGGCAAGCACGCTCCATTCGGTCGTCAGCAGCAAGATGACGAATGCAGCGATATTGAGCACCGTGTAGATGAACACAAACGTTCCATAGAACGACAGTCCTTCGTTGTCAGTTTTTTCTTCGTACATTGTCTGTCTGTGTTTATTGATTATGTTCATTTTATTGTTTTATCCGGTCATTTTCACCGCGCTCGTAGTGCGGCGCGTTTGCTCGTCAAGCTCGCAGGCCACAGCAGGCGGCGCGGCCGACGGTGACGTCGGGAATCTGAGCTGTGAGGTCCATAATGTTTTTGTTTTATTGGTTAGACTCTTCTTTCTTCTCTTTGTTTATTCTTTCAAATGCTTTCTCGGCTGCTTGGGAGCCTATGGAATGGCGTCATTGACGCTTGTATGTGGCTGTATTTGAAACATAATAACCAAACTCAATTGAACCAGAGCGTAATATCATTTGCTTTTTGTCAAGCTTGAGTATTTCTCTAATATGGTCTACATACAAATCATTATAATCAGGGGTACTTCTTCCGTTAGTGAAGTTTAAGTAAACGGTGTCTCCGCATTCATCTATCGACCAATCCCACGTTAGCTTAAAGGGGGAATCTTGTTTATCAGTGTATTCCGTCACTGTCCCATCGCTCTTGAACTCGCACATTTCTAATGCTATACTGTCTATGGCATAATCTTCTGTATGCACGTCGGTCGAGTCATACTGGTTGACACTTTCAACACGTATCTTTTGGCATTCCCATTTGCCCAAGAGCATAGTGCTATCGCTGTCATTCTTGTTTGCCATGCCGCCCTTGCATCCGGCCATCATCGCCGCGGTGCACAGCACCGCGAGGGCTAAAAATACTTTTTTCATATACCTTTAATGTTATATTGTTATGCATCAATCTTTCGGCGGGGGGTGTTTCGGCGCTGCGGCAAACCGCCGCGAAGAATAGGAATCCACGTGCAAGTTTGTCTTCCATTTCTCGTGCTCTACCAACGAATCCAGTTGCCCCGTTTCATCAGTTTGTCAATTAGTGTTGCCTTGGTCACGGGCTTCTGTATCTCGAAGATGCCGGAGGGGTTGATGAAGCCGTGCGTGTCGCCGATACGGGCATAGGCAAGACCTTCGGAGAAGGAGTTCAGATTATCGAAACGGACATCGATGATGAGGTTGCCCGCCTTGTCGATGGCTCCGCTTTTGTCGCCAATCTTGACGATGGAGCGCCCTTCAATGAGGGTGTCGACATGGTCGAATCTCTCGCCGAGCATCACCACGTCGTGGCCTTCGTGGTTGATGAAGCGCCACTTGCCGTCCTTCATCGCTGGCGCCAACCCTTCGGAGAAGGACTCGGTCTCGTCGAATTCGGGTGCTATGGCGAATATGCCTTCCTTGTTGACGAACCCCCACTTGTCCCCGTCGTTAACGACGACAGGCATAAGGTCTTCCTCGAAGGTGTAGGCAAAGCTGAACTTTGGCTTTATTACCAGTTTGCCGGTCCTGTCGATGGCACCGTATCGCCAATCGCCATCTCCAACGATGAATTCGGCGGCCGCCAGCCCGCAGGAGAAGTTCTCCACGTCGGTACAGTCCTCGCCGAGTTCGGCGAGGACTCTGCCGTTCCTGTCTATGATGTGGAAGCCGTCGCCGATAGAGCATGCTGCAACTCCCTCGGTGAAGGCAAGGGCGAAGTCGTACTGCGGCTTGATCACCATCTTGCCGTAGCGGTCGATGAAACCGTACTTATTGTTGACCTCGACGGCCGCCAGCCCCTCAGAGAAGCCGGATGCTGCGGTGTACTGCGGTGCGATGGCAACATGCCCTTGCCGGTCGATGTATCCCCATTTGTTCTTTATCAACACCGCCGCAAGCCCGTCAGAGAAGAGCCAGGGGGATCCTGCCAAACTGTTCTTCATAGGCTATTTTTTCTGCCAGCGTTTCAGCTGAGGGAAGTATTGGCGGAGCTGCTGGCGGTACTCGTCGGCGGTGAGGTTGAGGCCGGTGTTCTTGTTGAACTCGTTGACGAACTGGACGCAGCAGTCGACCATCTCCTCCATGGTGCACTCCTGGGTGAATTTGCCGTCGGCAAAGCAATACTTGCAGTAGTCGGGATTCTCACTTGTGACCTCGTCAGTGAGGGGCATGCCACAACTCTGGCAGTAGCGCTGCTGCGGGGCGCCGGGCTTGCGTTGCAGGACGGCGTAGACCTTGGCCATGATGTCGTTGGCACGGAGGTGGTAGTTGGTGAGCATCTCGTCGGGGGTGCCGCTCTCGCCAAACTTGTCGTCTACGGCCACGTACTCCATGGGCGTGGGGCAGTGGAGGGCGAGGGTCTGCGCGATGCTGTCGCCGAGGCCGCCGTTGAAGAGGTGCTCCTCACAGGTGACGACGGCGCCGGTCTTCTTGGCGGAAGCCACGATGGCCTCCACGTCGAGCGGCTTGATTGTGTGGATGTTGATGACTTCGCAGCTGATGCCGACCTTCTCGAGCATCTCGGCGGCCTGCAGGGCTTCCCACACAAGGTGGCCGCAAGCGAAGAGGGTGACGTCGGTGCCCTCGCTCAGCAGCTGGGCCTTGCCGATTTCGAATTTCTCACCTTCCGGCAGGAAGCAGGGCATCTTGCTGCGGCCGAGGCGCAGATAGACGGGGCCGACATGCTCGGCGGCGGCCAGCGTGGCGGCCTTGGCCTGGTTGAAGTCGGCGGGCACGAGGACGGTCATGTTGGGCAGCACCTTCATCAGGGCGATGTCCTCCATGGTCTGGTGCGTGGCGCCGTCCTCGCC
>JAGCYV010000063.1 GCA_017960605.1 Bacteroidales bacterium
TTGTTCTTCTTCTCGACGAGGCCGAGGATGGTCTGCACGAACTCGCGGTATTCGGGGCTGTCCTTGATGGGGATGCCCATGAACTCGGCGGCCTCCACCAGGCCGTTCACGCCGATGGTCAGGTACTGGCGGGCGATGTTGATGTAGCCGGCGTCGAAGAGCGGCAGCATGCCGTGGGCCTGCAAGTCTTTGAGGTTCTCGTTGTAGGCCAGCTGCACCTTGTGGCACAGGTCGATGATGTCGGTCAGGAACTCCTTGTAGTCCATCTGGTGGTTCACCGCGTACTGGATGCAGCGGTTGAGGTTGATGGTGAGCACGCTCTTGGAGCCGGTGGAGACGCCGCCGGCGCCGAGGGTGTAGCTGAAGCCGTTGTCGGTGATTTCGTTGCGCAGACGGCAGCAGGAACTCAGCGAGTCGGCGTTGTCGGAGATATAGGTGAAGAACGAGTGCCCTTCGGCGTACATCTCGGCCGTGAACTGGGCCATATCCTCATCGACAAACTTGCCGTTCTTGTCGTAGAGCAGCGCCATCGTCTCCACGGGGAAGGTGAGCACCGTCTTGGTGCGTTCGGCGTTGAACCATTTCATGAAGCGTTTCTGCAACCACTTCAGGCCTTCCCAGTCGGGCTCGCTGCCGTCGGGGAAGCGGAACTCGCCGAAGAGGCTCTTGAAGTAGGGCTCGTCGTAGTAGGCAATGTTCCAGAACACCGACTGGTAGTTGCGGGCGCCGGTGGGCTGGTTGAGGCTATAGACAATCTGTTCGAAGCAGTCGGTGATCGTCTTGTCCATCGTGCGCTGCTTCAGGCTGAGATCGACCACGCGGTCGGGATCTTTCCAGTAGTCCTTGCCGTAGTCCTTCTGGATGAAATAGTTCAGGTACATCAGGAACTCGGGCGTGGCGCAGGCGCCGCTGAGCATGGAGGAGACCATGAAGACCATGTTGATGAAGCCGCCGCAGTAGGACTTGAGGTTGGTGGGAGCCGTCGAGTTGCCGCCGATGGAGGCCGTGCCGCCCAGCAGCCAGGGGTACATGGTGATGGAGGCGCAGTAGTTGGCCAGGCTGGTTTCGTCGTTCTTGTAGATGAAGTGGTGCGTCAGCAGGTCCAGGTAGCGGTCGGACAGCTCCTTGCCGTACATCTTCTTGATGCGGTCGGTCAGCAGGCGCCGGTTGAGGCGGATGAAGTTGCTCTTGGGCAGCTCGCCGATGAGGGTGGCGATGTTCTTGTGCTCCACGTTGGCGTTGGCGTCATACTTGCTGCCGGTGGCGGCGTTGGCGGCATCGACATACTCGCTCAGGAAATGCAGCTTCTCCATCGTCTCGCGGTCCTCGGTGTGCTGCTGGCGGTAGAGGATGAAGTTCTTGGCCACCGCATAGTAGCCTTCCTCCATCAGCGCCACTTCCACCTGGTTCTGAATCTCTTCCACGGTGATGCCGTTGTGGATGTCGAGGCGCGACAAGATCTTCGACAGGCGGCCCAGGTCGATGGGTTGGTCGAGCGAGGCGAACGCCTTGATGATGGCGTTCATGATTTTGTCGAGCGAAAAGCGTTCGGTTTTTCCGTCGCGTTTGGTGATTGTAAATGTACTGGTCTCCATATATTTTATGTGCTTTTGTTCGCGAAGCGTCTCTCATCTGTGGCAGGTCTCCTGGCTTGTCTCCAGCAAACGCGCCTTCTCAGGTCCAGGCGAACCCAATGGCACTGTGCGAATGCCTGTCAATGAAACTTACAGTTGCGCGTCAGCTCGTGATTTTCACACGATTCCCTCAATCAACCACAGATGGTTTCGTGCTGCAAAAATACGTCATTCCTTCTGACTACACAAATAAAGTTCTCAACCGTCCTGTTGAAAAGCCTTTTCCTCCCAGTCCCCACCGTCGTTCCGCCGTTTTTCCACCGTTGCCCCTCCGTCCGTCAACGGAGGTGAGACGGAGTTGATACGGAGGGGCAACGGAGTTGATACGGAGGGGCTGCCTATTATCCATTGAACATCAGTGGGATAGAAAAAGATTGAAAAAATGTTGTCCGTGTATCGAAAAAAAGTTGTAATTTTACGGCCAGAAAAATATGAAAGAAAAACATTGGATAATTAGACAAGACTATGATTTAGAGACTGTTGAAAATCTTGCTGCATCGTTGGGCGTTGACCGAATCATTGCCACTCTGCTCGTAGAGCGGGGTGTCACCACGTTTGAAGAGGCGCGACGGTTCTTCCGTCCGGGACTGGATCAAATCCACGACCCCTTCCTGATGAAGGGAATGCGACAGGCGATAGACCGCATCAACAAGGCAATTGAGAACAGAGAACGAATTATGGTCTATGGCGACTACGATGTCGATGGCACATCGGCCGTAGCGCTGGTTTTCTCCTACTTCAAGGAGCTGAACCGAAACATTGACTTTTACATCCCCGACCGTGAACGCGAGGGATACGGCATCAGCACCCAGGGCATCGACTATGCCCGTGAGACGGGTGTGAAGCTGATTATCGCCCTCGACTGCGGCATCAAGGCCATGGAGCAGGTCGATTATGCCGCCAAGTTCGGCATCGACTTCATCATCGGCGACCATCACCTGCCCGGCGACGAGGTGCCCCGCGCGGTGGCGGTGCTCGACCCCAAGCAGGCCGACTGCCCCTATCCCTACAAGGAGTTGAGCGGCTGCGGTATAGGATTCAAGATTGTGGAGGCCCACCTCGAGGAGCGCATGGGGGTGAGGCTGTGCGACATGCCCGAACAGCTCGACGCCGCACGCCGTCAGCGTCAGGAGGAACTGAAGCTGCACCTGCTGAAATACCTCGACCTCGTGGCGGTGTCCATCGCCAGCGACATCGTGCCCATCATGGGCGAGAACCGCGTGCTGGCCTTCTTCGGATTGCGGGTGCTCAACACCAAGCCGCGTCCTGGCATCGAGGCCATCCTCAAGTACGGCCACGTCGATAAGCGTCAGCCCGAAGGCGACCAAGCCGACGCCGAGCGTAAGAACGGATACTTCGAGAAGGAGCTGACCATCAGCGACCTGGTCTTCCTTGTGGGGCCCCGCATCAATGCCGCTGGACGCATCCGTTCGGCTTTCGACAGTGTGCGCCTGATGCTCACCGAAGACCCCAATATCGCCCGCCAGCTGGCCGACGACATCAACAGCTACAACCTCGAGCGTAAGGACCTCGACACCAGCGCCACCGAAGAGGCCAAGCGCCGCATCGACACCGACCCCTTCTATCAGGGCCGTCAGTCGCTGGTGCTCTACGACCCCTCGTGGCACCGCGGCGTGGTGGGTATCGTGGCCAGCCGCATCGTGGAAGCCTACAACAAGCCCACCATCGTCTTTACCGAGGGCAGCGACGGCCTCATCACCGGCTCGGCACGTTCGCTCAAGGAGTTTGACGTGCACGAGGCGCTGGAGAAGTGCGCCGACCTGCTGGAGCATTTCGGCGGTCACAAGAGTGCCGCCGGCGTGAGCCTGCGCAAGGAGAACATGCGTGCCTTCCTCGACCGCTTCGAGGGGTTGGTGCGCGAAGGTCTCGGTTCCGAGGAGGTGGTCCCCGAAGTGGAGGTGGATGCCGAGATCGGTTTCTCGCAGATCACGCCCAAGTTCCTGCGCATCCTTAAGCAGTTTGCCCCCTTCGGGCCCGACAACAATGTGCCGGTCTTTGTCAGCCGTGAGCTGGTCGATACCGGCAACGCCCGCATCGTGGGAACCAACCACCTTAAGTTCAACGCCATCCCCATCGCCGAGCGCACCTCGCCCTATCCCGCCATCGCTTTCCAGCAGGGAGAGGCGCTGAGCCGCATGCGTCGCGGCGAGCTGTTCGACCTCTGCTACCAGCTGGAGGAGAACTACTGGCGCGGCCGCACCGAGATACAGCTCAACATCAAAGACATCAAGTTTGAGGAATAAACGGCATTATGCAGTAAGCGGGAGATTCTAAAAAGAGTCTCCCGCTTGTTTTATTTCAGCCGCACCACCACTTCTATGGGATAGTGGTCTGAGATGTAGGGCACGCCGTAGTCGCCGTCGAGGGTGCGGAAGCTCTCCACCCCCGCGTCCTTCACGAAGAAGTGGTCTATCACCTTGCCCTCTGTGCCGTTTCCGCTTTGGTCGCAGCCGCCGAAGGCGTTATAGGTGATGGCGTTGCTGGTGCGGTCGGTCATGGTGCGTGCATCTTGCAACCCTGACTTATAGAAAGCATTGAAGATGGTATCGTCTATGGTGGAGTTCATGTCTCCGCCGAGGATGACAGGGAACCCTTCTGATTCATCTACAAGTTGGGCGATATATTTGGCCGACTCGGCTCTGGCTACCTTGCCCACATGGTCGAGGTGGGTGTTGAAATAGCTGAACGAACGTCCGCTTCTCTTGTCGGTGAAGAAAGCACACGTCACCGTGCGGTAGCAGGCGGCATCCCATCCTTTGCTGGCTTCCCATGGGGTCTCGCTCAGCCAGAGGGTGTTACACAACGACAAGTCGGCCGACAGCCGTGAGGTGTCGTAGTAGATGGCCATAAACTCGCCGGCCTCCTCGCCGTCGTCGCGGCCCACGCCGATGCGGCGGTACTCGGGCAGGCAGCTGTCGAGGTACTGCAACTGGTCGATCAGCGCCTCCTGCAATCCGATGGCGGCTGGATGCTCCTCTAGAATCATCTTCACCACGGCAGCCTTGCGGTGGGGCCAGCCGTTGTCGCCGTCGATGTTGTTCCAGGAATTGTAACGGATGTTGAACGAGATAATCTTCAGGTTGTCAACGGGCTTGCTGCAACTGCAGAAAAGCAGCAGTGCGGAAAAAACAATGACAAATCGTTTCATCATGCCCCTAAAACGCAATAGATGAATTATTATTGTTCCTGTGCGATACAATAATCTCATTCCTTTTTCGTTACAACACTATCACTTTTAAACATATCGCTATGGCCGACGACAAAAAGATTATTTTCTCGATGGTGGGTGTGGGCAAGTTGATTCCGCCCAGCCGCCAGATACTGAAAGACATTTATTTGAGCTTCTTCTATGGTGCCAAAATCGGTATCATAGGCCTCAACGGCAGCGGCAAGTCGTCGCTGATGAAGATTATCGCCGGCGTGGATAAAGACTATCAGGGTGAGGTGGTCTTCTCGCCGGGTTACTCGGTCGGCTACCTCGAGCAGGAACCGAAGCTCGACGACAGCAAGACCGTCAAGGAGGTGGTGCAGGAGGCCGTGCAGGAGGTGGTCGATATGCTGAAAGAATACGACGAGGTGAACAATGCCTTCGCCGAGCCCGACGCCGACTTCGACAAGCTCATCGCCCGTCAGGGAGAGCTGACGGAGTTGTTGGAAGCCCACGATGCATGGAACCTTGATACCAAACTGGAAAGGGCGATGGATGCGCTCCGCTGTCCCGACGAGGACCAGCTGGTGGCCAACCTCAGCGGTGGAGAACGCCGTCGTGTGGCCCTCTGCCGTCTGCTCCTGCAGGAGCCTGATATCCTCTTGCTCGACGAGCCCACCAACCACCTCGATGCCGAGAGCATCGACTGGCTGGAGCAGCATCTGCAGCAGTACAAGGGTACCGTTATCGCCGTCACCCACGACCGCTACTTCCTCGACCATGTAGCCGGCTGGATACTTGAACTGGATAGGGGAGAGGGTATCCCCTGGAAGGGCAACTACAGCAGCTGGCTGGAGCAGAAGACCGCCCGCTTGGCGATGGAGGAGAAGCAGGAGAGCAAGAGAAGAAAAACCCTGCAACGCGAGTTGGAGTGGGTACGGATGGCTCCCAAAGCCCGTCACGCCAAAGGCAAAGCCCGTCTGGCCGCCTACGACCGACTCCTCAACGAGGATGTGAAAGAGAAAGAGCAGAACCTCGAGATATTCATCCCCAACGGCCCCCGACTGGGAAACAAGGTGCTGGAGGTGAACGGCGTGAGCAAAGCCTACGGCGACAAACTGCTCTATGAGAACCTTACTTTCTCGTTGCCGCCCGCCGGCATCGTGGGCGTCATAGGCCCCAACGGCTGCGGCAAGACCACCCTCTTCCGTCTCATCATGGGTTTGGAGAAACCCGACACCGGCACCTTCGAGGTGGGCGAGACGGTCAAGATTGGCTATATCGACCAGCAGCATGCCGAGATAGACCCCGAGAAGAGTGTGTATGAGATGATCAGCGGCGGCAACGAGAATCTGCAGGTCGGCGGACGGCTGATTAATTCGCGTGCGTACATATCAAGATTCAACTTCAGCGGCACCGACCAAAGCAAGAAGGTCGGCGTGCTCTCCGGCGGCGAGCGCAACCGCCTGCACCTGGCTCTCACCCTCAAGAGCGAGGCCAACGTGCTGCTGCTCGACGAGCCCACCAACGACATCGACGTCAACACCATGCGTGCCTTGGAGGAGGGCTTGGAGAACTTCGCCGGCTGCGCTGTGGTCATCAGCCACGACCGCTGGTTCCTCGACCGCATCTGCACCCACATCCTTGCTTTCGAGGGCGACTCGCAAGTCTATTTCTTCGAGGGCGGCTACACCGAGTATGAGGAAAACCGCAAGAAGCGCCTCGGTGACGACACGCCGCACCGCATCCACTACAAGAAACTGAAAGCTTAAAACAAACAAGGGGCTGGGTTCAAAACCCAGCCCCTTCTGTTTGTGGCGATGCCGTCTTATCGGATGGACACCACCTTGGCGGCGGGACGTTCGCCCACGCGGACCATATAGACACCTGTGGCGGGCAGGCTGATGATGTTGCCGCGGTTCACCGTGGTGGCAACCTGGCGACCCATCATGTCGAACACATCGACGGTCTCGCCCAGAGCGCCCTCGATGATGAATCCCTCCTCGACGGTGAGGATTCTCATGTCGTCGGCAGCCTCTTCCACCTCCTCGATACCGGTGCAGTCTTCCTCGATGACGAATTCATTCCAGTAGGCCTTCCTGATGTAGGCCGACTTGGTGCCGCAAGGCACCGTCGCCAAGGAGCTGTCGGGTAAGGTGTAGAACGAAGCCGGCTGTAGCGTCGGGGGTACGGGATTGAGGGAGATGACGTGACGCACTCGGCCGTAGGGGCCAGGGAAGGCATAGTTGCCGATTTGGCTCACCGAACGGCCCAGCACAAGGGTTATCAGCGGTGCATAATCGTTCCAACCGTAGAAGGCGTTCTGGCCGATGTAGGTCACCCGGTCGGGGATTACCAGTGTGTCAATCAAATCAATGCAGTAGCTGAACAGTCGGTCGGGGATGCGGGTGACATTCTCTCCGATGTTGATGGCTCTGACGCTGTTACAGTCAATGAACACTGGACGGTAACTGCCAGACGAGCTGGTGGTGGGACTTGCCGTCAGGCAGCTGTCCGCATTGAAGTTGATAGTGGTCAATGCAGAGCAGTAGTAGAAAGCGTTGTCGCCGATGAACTTTACTCCACGGGGAATGGTCAATTCTCTGAGTCGGATATTGTAATAGAAAGCCATATGGCCAATATGGGTCAACCCCTCGGGCATGTTCAGCTCGAAAAGCGAGGCGCAGTTGTAGAAGGAGGAATCCTTGATGACGCGGACGCTCGCCGGCAGGTTGGCGATGTGCAACGACGGATGGCTGCCGATGACGGTGTCCTTGGCCGCCGAGGTGTAGTAGATGCTGTCGGACTCGTAGAAGGAATGGTTCAGAATGTTGATGTTGCCGTAGCAATAGTTGTCTGCGTCATTTTCGCCATACACATCGTATTTATATGCACTGCAACCAATCTCGAAGCGTCCTGTGGTGTTCCACACGAGGGTGACGCTGCTGTCGGTCCGTGTAAGGATGGTGGCAATCCCCAAGTTGGTGTCATCATACAAGAGATCGTAGTAATAGTAATAATTGGGCAAGTCGTACATCCAAATATCAAGATAGTCTGGTACAGCGCCGTTTTGCAGGGATGGATGGCAGGTGATGGTCACGGTGTCTCCTACGCTGACTATGCCCGGGAAATCGAGAGTGACGTCAATGTCATACTGATAGGCGGCGAAATTGAAAATCTGGAACGACTGCAGGCTGCCGTTGCCCACTTGTTCAAACACTACCTGGATACGTCCGCCGGGACTGTTGAAGCCTCTTGAGAGCCAGCTGTTTGAGGCATATTCGTAGAAGTGTGTCACCTCTAATCCGCTCTCCGAATATATAGTGACAAGATACAGCTCGGCGTCATTCCAGTTGTGGGCCCCGTCGTGGCTGGCTTCCCATTGCAGGAAGGTCCTGCCGGGTTCGGTTTCCATCCACGGGCTGACGAGTCTCTGCCACGGTTGGCCCAGCTGTGCATGCTGCGGGTCAATGATGCTGGCTCCGTTCTCGGCTGTCCAGCACTGGGTGAAGTCTGCCGTGTAAGGAAGATGGACGTTGTCGCAATCCACGATGGCGCTGTCATAGACAATGATAGAGAAGTTAGAGGAGGAATAAGCACTATTCTGGCCATAGACATTGTTCTTATGAATATATACACTAAGCCAGAAGTTTCCCATGTCATGGAACACCACCGTCCGGCTGTTGTTGGTCGCGGCGATGACGGTCAATGCACTGATGGTGTCTTCAATCCATTGATTATTCCAGTAGAGGTCCCATCCCCAATAATCTACTGTGTCTCCGTTGGGCAGCGAAGCTGTGGCCGTGAAGGTGACGGTGTCGCCTATGTGGACTGTGTTGGTCGGACCGTCTAAGGACACTGAGATGGGGTAATGGAAGATTGACACTTCGCTCATCCGGAATGACGGGGCTGGAGTGGAGCCTGTGCGCTCAAACATGACCCGGATGCGGCCGCCGGGGCTGTTGAACGACATATTGAACCAAGAGTTGTAAGAACTAAAGGATTCGGTATAGATTATATCTCCATATTCACTTTCAATAGTCAAAGTGTAATTACTGCTCTCGCCCCAAATATCGTTGTCTATGGAAGAATTCCAACTGATGAAGGTCTGCCCGGGTACCGATTCAATCCAGGGACTTGTCAATCGTTGTCCCTGTGCGGTGAGGGCTGCGTTGTTGCTGTCGATAACGGTGGCGCCGCCGGTGGCGTTCCAGCACTGCGTGAAGTCGGCTGTGTAGGGCAGGCTGATGTTGCCGCAGCTTTCGTTGGTACCCATCACAGCTTTGATCATCCACGAGAGTCTGTAGTTGTTTCCATAGGACGAGCAATGCAGCCAGTCGGTACCTTCGATACTAATCCAGTCGCCATTCTCGTCTCCGCTGTACATCGTATAGTTGGCGGGTGAGTGACCAGTCGAGAAGAAGGTAATCCACAGCGGCTGGGTGCCGTCGAGGACGATGGCGGGGCTCAGCACAAACTCACGCCAGCCAAATTGGTTGTTGAAGACGGTATCGACGCTACGTAGCAAAGTACCCGGCATGTTGTCACCGCCTTGCCAGATATTGAGAGTATAGCTGGTATCCTCTGACACATAGAGCATCACGCTCTTCAGGGTGTCGCAACCAGCCAGTCGTTGCGAGGGGAAACGTACACCCCAGTGGGTGGTGCCGACGGTATAGCCTAAATGGTTGTGCTGGGGGCGCCAACCACAATATGAGATGGTGTCGCCTTCGCGGAAGAAGGGGATGTCTTCGTTTACCTGGATCTCGTCGATGTACAGGCTGCTGTAGCCGCCGTTGTTGTAGTGGCGGAAGGCCAGTCGGAAGGTCTTGCCGGCATAGGCGCTCAGGTCGAGAGTCTTCATCTCCCACCAGTCGTTCTCTGTGACAAATTCCTGCAGCAGCACGTAGTTGGCCGTGTTCGTGCTGCAGGTGGTGTCGATAAAGACGCCGTAGTGGGCATGGGTGCCCTGTTCCATCCAGTCGGCCATGTCGAACCAGCTCATGTTGTAGTTGATGCCTGTCCCTTGGTGGGTGGTCATCTTGGGCAGGATGAACCAGTCGTCCATCGCCAGGGTTTGCGGGCTGTCGTTGCTCCAGGTGAAACCCTGCGAGTAGAAGGAGTACTGGCCGTTATAGCCCCAAGTCTGCCGGTACCATTCGCGGTTGTCGTTGTTGCCGTCGATGAGGCTGATGCACACCATGTTGTCTCCTGCCTCGAAGCCCATGTGGTAGGGGTACTGGGTGATGGCCTGGTTGCAATCCACCACGTTCACCCACCATTCGTCGGTGTCGGTGCCGTTGCTGTTGGAAACCGTGGCGGAGACCAGATACCAACCCGTCTGGTTCCACGTGACGTTCACCTGGTCGCCGGTGGCCGTCGAGGGAGTGGCTCCTTGGATATTCCATGTGACCGTGGTGCCGGTAGTGTGGGCTGCGGTAAAGGTGGCAACGGTGTTGATGGCCACATGGCTCTCGCCGTTGAGGGCCACCGTGGGAGGTGCCGGCACAGGGGCCGTGGCCGAGGTGACGGCCTTGATCATCCACGATTCCTGCGCCCAGCTTAGGGCTGTGCCTAGATGCTGCCAGTTGTCGCCGTAGGTGAACCAGTCGCTGTTGGGGTTGCCCGTGTAGCGGCAGGCGGCAGCCGACGAGAGGCCGTTGTCGCAGCTGAGGGTGATCCACAGGTTGTCCGTCGTGTTGAGGGTGACGGTGTTGTCGAGCATCACCTCGTTCCATCCCGTGTATTCGATGTCGGCGGGTTGCGTGTGCACCAGCGTGGCGGGGGCGTTGGCTCCGCCCTTGTAAATGCGCAGGGTATAGATGCCGCCGTTGGGGCTGAACAGTTTCACGGCTTTCAGGTAGTTGCGCCCCTGCAGCTCGGCGGCGGGAATCATGATGCCCCATTCGGCAAAATTCAAGCCGTCTATGTTGGGCTTGTTGCCGCAGTAGCTGATGGTGTCGCCTTGCACGTCAAGGCCCGGGTTCACGAAGCGGCCGCGAATCATGAAGGTGTAGGTGTTCCACCAGGGGTCGGCCGCGAACGAGCTGCCGTAAAGCAAGCCGTCGGGATTGCCGCAGCTGCTGGTGATGGCCGCCGGGTAGTCCACGTCGGTGTTGTGGAAGGTCAGCCACAGGCTCTTACCCGCCTCCACGGTGTAGGGTTGCGGCAGGTAGAATCCCACCCAGTCGTTCACCTCGCTGCTGTTGATCCACACCGAGGTGTTATACACCACATCCGTCGGGCCCGTGGTGCCGCTGTATATCGTCATATCGTAGCTGCCCGAGGAAACGACATACAGATCCACCGCCGTCAGCGTGCGGCCCGCCGTCAAGGACGAGGCGGGCAGTTTGATGCCCCAGTATTTGTCCGTGTTGGGAGTCGATTCGCCCCAGGTGTTCAGCCGTCCCAGGTTCCCGCAGTAGCTCATCGTGTCGCTTCCGAGGGTCTCGAAGCGGGCCGTGAGGTTCATGTTGCTGCCGTTCATGATGAACTTGAAGGGGTTCATCCGGCTTCCGTTGCTCCATCCGCCGAAACGGTAGCCCTCGGCGGCTGTGGCCGACAGCGTCACCGTGTCGCCGAAGGCGTAGGTGCCGCCGCCCGAGGCCGCGCAGGCCGTCGTGCCGCCGGTGGTGCCCACGGTCACCGTGCCGCCTTGTCCGAAGGTTGGGTTCGGACGGATGCCGGTCATAATCACATTGCTCAGGTTGAAGGTATAGGTGGCGTTGCCGCCCGTGCCGCCCGGCGTGGGGTTCAGCGAGCCGACCATGTAGTAGGCGTCGCAGTAGCCGCCCCAACCCCAGTTGAAGTGGAAGTATCCGTACTGGTCGTAGCCGTCGCACACGAAGCTGTGGCCGCCCGAATAGTCGCGTCCCGAGTAGAGGATGGGACGCTGCTGGTCAAGTTCGGCGCGCATCGTGGCGCAGAAGGTAGCCTCGTCGGTGCCCGAGCGCGGGATGACGGCGATGTCGGGTGAGTATTTGAAGTATTGCATCAAGGCAAACTGCGAACTGGGGCGCGGGGTGCCATCCCAACTGTAGTTGTATGCTCCGCTGCCGCCTTGCGAGCTGACGTTGTAACCCATCTCGATGGCCACGCCCACGTGGAACATCAACTGTGCCACGGCGTCAATCTCTGTCTGGCTGCTCACCGACGTCAGCGCGTTGGGCATCGAGCTCCATTGATAGGTCGTGTTGCCGAAGTCGGCCGTCAGCGTGCCGTAGTTGGTGTGGTCGTTGCTCGCATAGTAACTATGGCTTCCGTAGCCGGTGGCAGGGTGGTTCCAATACTTCATGATCTGGGCGGTGGCAGTGGCCACGCAGCCTGTCACCACTCGCTGGCCGTAGTCCGAGTCGTAGGGGCACCAGTCGTTATACAGCGGGCTCTGGTCCCATGTGGTCGTCAGCAGCGGGCTCACGCTCTCCAGCATCAGCGGCTCCGGAGCCACGCCGGCACCCAGTCGCTGCCACTCTTGCGCGAGCTCCGTGGCCGACGGCGACTGGTGCGAGCTGTTCCCCTTTGCGCTCTCAGCCTCTTTCACCCTTTTGATTCCCTTCTCGAGGTCCTCCAGCCAGCCCTCCACGTTGGTGGGCATCTCGTCGGTGCGGAAGGTGCCCGTCAGCGAGTAGGCCAGGATGGGACGCACGCAGTCGTCCGCCGACACCAGCACGAAGCCCTCCGTGCCGGCGTTGAAGATGTAGAACTCCGTGAAGGGTGAACTCACCGTTGTCATCCGTGAGGCGTCGCGGTGACCCATCGCCGTCAGGTAGGTCTGTCCCACGCGGCGGGCATGGCTCTCATCGACCGGCTTCGCCCACAGGCTCCCTGCCGCCAACAGGGCGAGCATCGTCAAGCATACAAGTTTCTTCATAATGTATAGTATTAATTATTATTTATAATCGGTTGATAATCATGCCTTCCCGTTGTTTTCGGCGGGAGAGGTCGATTTGCAAACATACGTAATAAAAACCATTTCTGCAACTTTTTACCCTCTTTTTTTAGGCAATTGATCTGAATGGGTCACGGTAATATCCTGATACTAAGCCATGAATCCGTTATGACCTAGTATTGACCTAGTATTGACCTAGTATTGACTATATAGAAAGTACTAGGTCAATGCCTGGGAAAGAGGGTAGTGTTTAGTGTTCAGTGGTTAGTGGGCACAGGGTGTCGAAAATATCATAAAAA
>JAGCYV010000007.1 GCA_017960605.1 Bacteroidales bacterium
AAAACAAGACTGGCTTGTAATCTTGATTGTGGTGGTCGTACTGGCCCCATTCTTTATCCCTGCCACGGGATTCTTCGCCTGGTTCGAGGCTTCGACTAAGGCTCACCCCTTCATCATGGCATTCTTCAAGTTTGCCATCCTCGCCACCTTTGGCGAGATGCTGGCCCTGCACATCCGCGAGGGCGTGTATAACAAGAAAGGCTTCGGCATCGTGCCACGCATGATGGTGTGGGGATTTCTCGGCATGTGCATTGCCATGGCGATGATTATCTTCAAGAGCGGTGTCCCCGCCTTCCTGGGCGTGATAGGCGGCTGCAGCTGCCCGGCTGCAGTATTTGCCGCCCCCGAACTCACAGGGGGTAAGGTGGGCGTGGCCTTTGCCGTCAGCGTGCTGATGAACACCATCTTCGCACCCGTCATGATGACCTTCCACAAATGCACCGACATCCACATCCTGGAGAATGGCGGCACCGTGCGCGGACTGCTCCGACCCATGCACATGCGCGACATCTTCGCCAACAAGATTAACTGGGATGTACAGTGGAACGTGGTGTTCAAGAAGACCATCCCGCTCTTCTGGTTCCCCGCCCACACCATTACCTTCATCCTGCCCCCCACCTTCCAGGTGCTCTTTGCCGCCCTGCTGGGTGTCGCGCTGGGACTCATCTTAGCCCTTGCAGGAGGAAGTAAGAAATGAAGAAGATACTAGTTGTCCTAGTACTACTAGTAGTATCACTAGTTAGACTAGAAGCTCAAGAGGGCTTTCACTTCGACTTCCACGGCTTCGTCAACCCCCACTATTATGCCGACAGCCGCTCGGTAGTGGGCGGACGCGAGGACATGATGCTCTTCTACCCCAAGCCCATCGTGCGCGACAGTCTCGGCCACGACATCAACGATGGCTGGCAAGCCGATATGCTGGCCATCACCGCCCGCCTTGGCCTCCGCATCAACGGTCCCGAGATGCTGGGCGCCAAGACCTCGGGCTACATCGAAGGCGACTTCACCGGCAGCACCAATGCTACCATCAACAACCTGCGCCTGCGGCATGCCTACATCGACATGAGCTGGGAGCACCACCGCCTGCTGGCCGGCCAGTACTGGTACGCCATGGTGGTGCACGAGATTATGCCCATGACCAATCCCTTGAATATGGGTTCGCCCTTTCACTGCTACGCCCGTCAGCCGCAGGTGCGCTACGAGTACCACCTCGGAGGCTTTGAGGCGGTGGCGGTGGCGCAGTGGCAGCTGGACAACATGAGCCAAGGACTCCTCAACGGCGACTCTGCCGCCAACACCTGTTTTGCCCGCCGTAGCTTGGTGCCCGAAATGAATGCCCAGCTGCGCTACCGTGCGGGTGGCCTCTTAGTCGGTGCCGCCGTCAACTCCAAGACCATCCAGCCTATGGTGAACACCACGGATGTGGCCTCCAACGGCACGCTGTACACCTCGTGGACTTACTCTTTCTTCGGCAGCCTGAAACTCGGAGGCATTACCCTCAAGGCTCAAACCCTGCTGAACAACAGCCTTTACGAAGGTTGCTCGCTGGGAGGTTACCTGATGCTGGCCGAGAACACCTATCGAGACTGGCACTTCAATACCGTGTGGTTCGACGTGGAGCGCAACCGTGGCCATTGGCGTCCAGGCTTGTTCTTAGGTTATGCCCGTAACCTCGACTATGGTTATACCGCCTACCAGCACTGCTTCGGACGAGGACACAACATGGAATACCTCTGGCGTGTGCAGCCCCGTCTCACCTACACCACCGGCAACGGACTCTCCTTCACCGGCGAGGCCGAATACACCTGTGCCGGATACCAAGAACCGGTGGGCAACCTGCGCCTGTCACTCAGTATGGTCTATGCTTTCTAACTTCCATACCCACAGCCACTACTGCGACGGCCAAGGCGAACTTCGCGACTATGTCGAACTGGCTGTTGCCAACGGCTTCGACGCACTCGGATTCAGTGGCCATGGACCTGTGCCTTTCGAGAACAAGTTTTCCATCAAGGACGACCAATACCTGAACTACTGCAACGAAGTAAGGGCACTGAAGGAAGAGTACAAAGACCGCATCGACATCAGTTTGGGGTTGGAGATTGACTATATCCCCGGCATGCTGGAGGATTTCGCCCAACTGATAGAAAAGGGTGGGTTGGAGTATGTCATCGGCAGTGTGCATCTGATACCCGCCAACGACCGTCCGCAGAGCGTCACCGACCTGTGGTTCATCGACGGCCCACGGCAGGAGACCTACGACAACGGCTTGCGCATCCTCTTCGGAGGCGACATACGCCGTGGGGTGAAGGCCTACTTCCGTCAGCAGAACGAGATGATTGTCAGGAACCATCCCACCATCGTAGGCCATCCCGACAAGGTGGCCATGCACAACCGCGGACGCTACTTCTCGGAGGAGGAACCTTGGTATCTCAACCTGGCCATGGAAACCCTCTCACTCATCCATGAGCAAGGGCTTATCTGCGAACTCAACACCCGCGGCATCTATAAAGGGCGGCATCCTGACTACTACCCCTCCAGACAGCTGATCAAGGCCATGGAACAATGGCGCATTCCTCTCTTGGTGAGTACCGATGCCCATTCTCCAGAAGACCTGCTGCGCACCGAAGGAGCTTACGAATACCTGCACGACATTGACTACCCTGTCGTGCTGCATTCCTGGAAACAACGAACCTAATCTGAATGGTATGAAAAGATATTTTTCACTGACTATCCTCTTTTTATTCTTCCTCCTACCACAGGCCGGACGAGCACAAAGCACCGACTCGGTCGATGTGTTGGACTATGATGTCGCCCTCGACCTCAGCCACGGATCTCCCTACACGGGCGATGCCATGGTGACCCTGCGTCTACTGCGCGGCTGCGACACCATCGGTCTCGAACTGATAGGCACCGTCGATTCCCTGTGGGTCAATGCCTCCGCCATTGCCAGTCCCCGCCTCTCGGCCATTCCCACCAGCGGCATCGCCGTGGGCGACACCTTCACAGTGCGTGTCTGCTACCACGGCACCGGATATGTGGAGGGTTACGGCTTCGGGGGGCTTCATTTCGACAACGGACTCACCTACAACCTCGGTGTGGGCTTCAACACCGCCCCCCACCCCATCGGACGTGCCATCATGCCCTGTCGCGACAACTTCCACGACAAAGCCACCTATACCCTGCGGATGCATACCAAAGCCGGATGGAGTGCCGAATGCAGTGGCATGCTGGTCAGCCGTGAGACCCTGGAAGACAACACCGAACGCTCGGTGTGGCGAGTCGGACACCCTGCCTCGACCTACCTCATCGGCATCAGCCAAGCCAACTGGCACCGCTACCAACATGACATTGTTTCCGTCAATGGCACCTATCCCCTCACCGTCGGCTACCGCAACCAATCCAGCAACTCCATCACACGGGCCTTTGCCGAACTCGACTCCGTGGTGCCGATGTTCGAACGCTGCTTCGGTCCTTACCAATGGGGGCGTATCGGCTACGTCATCACCCCGTTGGGTTCGATGGAACACGTGACCAACATTGCCTTGGCCGAGCAGGCCGCTACTCCCTCATCAGAACTGGGACAAAGCACCATCGCCCACGAACTGGGTCATGCCTGGTTCGGCAACCTTATCACCTGCGGCCATGAGGGCGACATGTGGATTAACGAAGGCGGAGCCTCGTTCACCAGCGAGGTAGCCAAAGAAAGCACTTCGGGACGCGCCGAATCGAACAAATACTATCAAAACAACCTCGAAAAGGTGATACGCGAGACCCACATCAAAGACGGAGGTCTCTATCCCCTCAGCGGTATGCCTCACAGCATCACCTATGGTTCCACCACCTACGACAAAGGCTGGATGGTTTGGCACTCACTGCGCGGATATCTGGGCGACTCGCTGTTCTATGCCTGTGTGCGGCGGCTGATGGAGAGTAAAGCCTTCGACACTGTCGATGCATACGATGTGCGCGACTCGCTGAGCCTCTACAGCGGTGTCGATCTCACCGACTTCTTCGACTTCCACGTCTTCAGCCCGGGCTTTGTTGATTACCATGTGGAACTCGACGAGCCGGGATGCCTACTGAATGAAATAGGAGTATTTGTCCGGCAGCAGAGCGTAGGCACCGTGAACACTTTGCGTTCCCATCGAGTACCCATTACTTTCTTTGCGGAGCCTGGCTTTGATTCTACAATGTGCAAGCGAGTGATTGAGTTTGAGGGAAGTGAAGGTTATGCTGTGCTCCATCTACCTTTTACACCCGCCTATTATGTACTCGACTACGACTGCGAGATTTCCGATGCCGCTATCGTGGCCGAAGTGAATATGAACGGTGCCGAGATCCGTACCGCCGGCGATGCCCACATGCGCATCCTCCGCACCGCCTCCCAACCCAACAACCTGCCTCTCATCCATGTGGAGCACCACTGGGGCCATCCTTGGGATGCCGACACGGTGAGCGGCGTGCGTCGCACCGCCAACCGCTACTGGATTGTACGCAGCTCGCAAACGGCGTTCCAGGGTCTGCAAGGACAGTTCCTTTTCGTGCGTGAGGCCTATACCAGTGGCAGTTACCCCCACCTCGACCCAGACCTCATTCCACAAACGGCCTCGCTCGACTCGCTGGCTCTACTCTACCGGAAAGATGCCAACCACCCCTGGGTGGCCCTCTCGCACCGACGCACCGGCGACAACGAAGGCTATCTGCTTACCGACAACCTCCGCACAGGGGAATACACCTTAGCCATCATCGACACCTCCCTCATGGGTATCCCCACACCCACAACCCCTGACAACGGATGCCTGCTGACCCCCAACCCTGTCACCCGTGGCGAAGCCTTCTCCCTGCAAGCACCCACCAACGCCCCCTTCACGGTCTGCATTTTCAACACCGCAGGCCGTCGCGTATGGCAGAAACAAGGGTGTCGCAACGGCGAGAAAATCAAGCCACGTCTGGCTTCCGGAACTTATTTGGTGCTGATTGAAAATAAATTCGTATCTTTGCAGTCGAAATTGATAGTGCTATGAACAAAATCAAAATTATCATCGTCACCCTGTTGGTGACCGCTGTCGCAAGTGCTTCGGCACAGTATTCGCAGTTGGGCAAGCAGAATGAATTCATGCTCAAAGTGGAGTTTGGCTACGCGCCCTTCACAGGCAACATGGGACAAGCCGGTGAGCACGGCTACTACCTGAGCAAATACCATCAGGCTGCCGGAGCCAACATCATTCTCGGTTCCAACGTAAGCCAAGACTGGTTCATCGGCGGCGGTATCGGAGCCAACTACTACCACAACTTCCAGCAGAGCCAGGCCGTCTCCATGTTTGGTGCCAACGTCTTTGCCGACATCGACTTCCGTCCTATCTGGCAAGGCAACATGGGTCTCGACTACCAGCCCTCCACCATCAAGTGGGCTCCCCTGGTGGGCGCACGTCTGGGCGGCAGCATCCTGATGGGCCAGGCCGAACCCGAGGGTTACGGCACGACCATCACACCCTTGCTGGAGTTCTACGGCGGTGTCAACTGGTACTATCTGCACGGCCTCCGCAACATGGAGCACAACTGGCACTCTTTCTATGCCACCATCGGCGTGGCCTACATGCAGCAAACCGTCTTTCTGCCCGTCCGCATCGGTTGGCGCTGGTAACCGACCCCTTACAGTGAGGGTTTTATCTTCCATTTCTTAGAATCATGCAGAGTACCCGACAAAACAAGATATGCCGCCTCATCCAGCAGGATATGGGAGACATCTTCCTGCGTGAGATGAAGGCCACCCTCGGTCCTTCTCTTATCACCGTCACCGGCGTGCGCATCACTCCCGACCTCGCCATTGCCCGCATCTATGTCTCCATCATGGTCATCGGACAGGGCACTCAGGACAGCCTTCTGGCCCAGATTCGCGAGCTGACCCCCGACCTGCGGCGCCGTCTCGGCCTGCGCGAAGGCAAGCAACTGCGCATCATCCCCCAGCTGGAGTTCTATCTTGACGACACGCTGGACTATATGGAAAATATCGAGAGGCTTCTCAAACAATGAAGCTCGAAGGGCTCATAGCCGTACGCTACCTGTTCGCCGGCCTTCGCAGGAATGCCGCCGCCAGGTCGCGGTCGGTGGTTACCGTCATCTCCTGGATTTCGCTCATCGGACTGCTGGTCAGCACTGCCGCCCTTATCGTCGTGCTCTCGGTCTATAATGGCATCGGCGACATCACCAAAGGCCTCTTCGGCACCTTCGACCCCGAACTGGTCATCGTCCCTTCCGAAGGAAAGACCTTCCACACCTCCACCCTTGACCTGCAGAACATCACCGCCATGAAGGAAGTGGAATGCGTCTCGGAGATAGTCGATGAGACCGCCTGGGTTACCTATGGTCCCGATCAGTCCATCGTCCGCCTCCGTGGCGTGGATGACAACTACCGCCGCATCTCGGGCCTCGACACCCTTCTCTACGACGGCACCTACCTCCTCTCCGATGTCACCCCCGACCTTACGCCCATCCATTACCTTATCTTGGGCGGCGAAGTCTATCATTCGCTGGGCATGCGGCTCCTCTCCACCACTCCCGCCGCCATCCATATCCCCCGTCGCGGCACCACCTCGATGGGCTTCTCCATGGACGAGGCCTTTGCCATCGCCTACGCCTATCCCGCCAGCTATTTCTTCATCCAGCAGGACATCGACCGACAGTATGCCGTCACCGACATCGCCCTTGTCCGCCAGCTGATGAACTACGCTCCCGACGAAGTCACCGCTTTGGCCTTCAAACTCAAGCCCGGCACCAACGTCGCCAAAGTCAAGAAAACAATCAACTTAACGCTGAGCACACACCACTTCACACTCTCTGTCAAGGATCGCTACGACCAGCAGCCGCTCTACTTCAAGATATTCCGCACCGAACGGCTTGGCATCTATCTCATCCTCTCGCTCATCGTCCTCATCTCCACCCTCAGCCTCGTGGCCTCGCTGTCGCTGCTCATCATCAACAAGCGCGACGACATCTTCACCCTGCAAAGCCTCGGTCTGACACGCCGCCGTGTGCGTCGTGCCTTCCGCACCGAGGGTATCCTCATCTGCACCGTGGCCGTCGTGGCGGGACTGCTGCTGGGATTCATCGTATGCCTCTTGCAGCAGCAATTCGGCATCATCCGCATGGGCGACGGCAACTTCGTCGTCAGCGCTTTCCCTGTCTCCATGCGCGCCCTCGACTTCCTGCTCACCTTCCTGCTTGTCACAGCCATTAGCGCCCTTTCCGTGACCCTCACCGTCCAACGCGCCAAGATATGAGAAAAATGAAAAATGAAAACGGGAAGACAATCATATTCCGCCCTTGTTGCTGGCGTGGTCTTATTTTTATTCTTGCACTTTCCTCTCTCCTCTTAGCCACGTCCTGCACCTCGAGCGAACACATGTACCGCCACAACCGCAGCCACTGCGACTGCCCCACGTTTTGACCACCGAAGAAAAATACCGCCGCATCCTGGCCAACCACCTTCCCCCCGGGGCGGTCGCTCCCGTCTATGACTACCTCAACCGCCACCGGGTGCACTTCCATATCACCCGCCAGCGTACCTCCAAACTGGGCGACTACCGCTGGCCGCAGAAAGACCACGACTTCCAAGAGATAAGCATCAACGGCGACCTCAACTCCTACCTCTTCCTGTGGGTGTTCCTCCACGAAGCCGGCCACCTCGAGACCCACCTGAAATACCCTGACGCGACTCCCCACGGCCATGAGTGGCAGACCGAATACGCCCGACTCCTCATCGGCTACGCCCCCCTCTTCCCGACCGAGATCCAACCCCTGCTAAACCGTCTCACACGCCGCATCCCCCTCAGCCGCAAGCTCATCCGACAGATAGAGGAACTGCTGCACCACTATGACCCCGACTACCGTCCCGAGGGACATCTCACCCTCGACCGCTTGCAGCCCGGCACCCGATTCCGCCTGAAGAGCAAGCCCGGCATCCTCTTTGAAAGTGTCGAACGGCGCCGCACCCGCTGGCTCTGTCGCGACGTGGCCACCGGCCGCTCCTACACCGTCGCCGCCACCGCCGAAGTTCTCATAGAAACCGAATAAAACTCAACATCATGCATTGGATCATACTCCTCATTGCCGGATTCTGCGAAGTAGGCTTCGCGTTCTGCCTCGGAAAGGCCAAAGGACTTGTAGGGCTGCCCTGGTGGGAATGGATGGGCGGCTTCGTGCTGTTCTACATTCTCAGCGCCGTCCTTCTGGCCAAAGCCACCGAAGCCTTACCTATCGGCACCGCCTACCCCGTCTGGACCGGCATCGGCGCCCTCGGCTCGGTGCTGATAGGCATCTTCATCTTCCACGAGCCCGCCACCTTCTGGCGCCTCTTCTTCCTCACCACCCTGATTGTCTCCATCCTCGGCCTCAAAATGCTGTCGTCCGAATAGCCCCTTTCCACGCCCCCGCTACTCCATTGATACTCAGCCTTGAGTCCCTTATGACCTAGTATTGACCTAGTATTGACCTAGTAATGACTATATAGAATCTATGGTGTCATAGGGGTGTGAGAAAGGGGTGAAAAGGGAGAGAGAAGGGAACCTAAGAGCCGGCATCTTTTTTTATTTATTTTGCCATGTCAATTATTCTTCGTATTTTTGCATTTCAAATTATACCGTCATGACGAAGAATAAGATACTGACTATTTTAGCCATTGTGCTGACGGCGATGCCTGTGGCAGTGCGCGCCGACGAGGGAATGTGGATACCGATGCTGCTGGGACGCAACGAGGCGGCCATGCAGAAAGCCGGCATGCACATCTCGGCACAGGACATCTACGACATCAACAACGCCTCGCTGAAGGACGCCGTGTTGCTCTTCGGCGGCGGATGCACGGGCGAGTTTGTGAGCAACGAGGGCCTGGTGCTGACCAACCATCACTGCGGCTACAGCTATATCATACGCCACTCGACGGTGGAGCACGACTACCTGACCAACGGCTTCTGGGCCATGAACCGCCAGGAGGAGATTCCCTGTCCGGGATTGACGGTTACACGCCTGGTGAGGATGGAGGACGTAACGGCGCTGGTGCTGGAAAGCGTGACCGACGACACCCCCGAGCAGGAGCGTGAGACCATCATAGAGAACAACATACGCATCATCACCGAGGATGCCGTCAAGGGGACACACTACAAAGCCATCGTGAAGCCGTTCTATTATGGCAACCAATACTTTATGTACATCAACGAGGTGTTCACCGACGTGCGTCTGGTGGGTGCTCCGCCAAGCAATATCGGCAAGTTCGGCGGCGACACGGACAACTGGATGTGGCCCCGCCACACGGGCGACTTTTCGATGTTCCGCGTCTATGTGAACAAAGACAACGAGCCTGCCGACTACAGCAAGGACAATGTGCCTTATGTCCCGATGAAGCATCTGGAAATCAGTCTTAAGGGCGTGGAAGAGGGCGACTTCACTTTCGTCTTCGGCTACCCCGGCACCACACGCCGCTATGTGACGCACGACCACGTGGATTTGGCTGCCAACCAGATGAATCCCATCTGCATCGCCCTGCGCGACATTCGTCTCGACCATTACAACGCCGCCATGCGCCAAAGCGTCGCCCAAAGGCTGAAATACGCCTCGCGGGTGGCCAGCATCGCCAACGGCTGGAAGAAATGGCAGGGTGAGACGCTGGGCATCGAACGGCTGCACGGCGTGGAGCAGAAGATGGAGCAGGAAGCGGCGTTCCGCAAATGGGCCGAGGACAAACCACAGTATCGCGACGTGCTGGACGAGTTGGAGGTAAACTACAACCTGCTGCGCGAAGTGGAGCTGGAGCAGACCTACTTCAGCGAGGCCGTGCTGGCCAGCGACTTCATGCTGCGTGCCCGACAGCTGTGGCGCATCGCAGACAGGGACGACGAGACGCTGGCGGAGAAGATGCGGACGGCAAGTGAAAAATACTTCGAGGACTTCGACCTGCATTCGCCTGTCGATAAGGCCATCTTCACCGAGACCCTCGTCTATATGTGGACCCACGGCTACGCCCAGTTCCTGAACAAGAAGCACAGCACCGCCGCCGAGGTGGAAAACCTGCTGAACAGCATCTATGACAAGTCGGTCCTGAACAATCCCCAAAAATTGGAGAAGCTGCTGTCGATGAAGCACGAGAAGATGGTGAAGGAAATCCTAAAGGACCCCGCCGTGGAACTCTATTCGCAGGCCTACCAGTATTGCTACAGCCACGAGAAGAACTCCCAATATATCACCGCCTCCGACAACATCCAGCGCCTGATGCGCACCTATGTGAAAGGCATGATGGAACAGTATCCCGACTCGAACTTCTTCCCCGACGCCAACCTGACGCTGCGCGTTGCCTATGGCCATGTGGAAGGCTTCAAGCCCAAGGACGCCACCTATTACACCGCCTACAGCACCATCGACGGCATCATGGAGAAGGAGAATCCCAACATCTATGACTACCGCGTCGAACCTCGCCTGAAAGAGCTCTGGCAGAAGAAAGACTATGGCCAGTATGCCAACAGCAAGGGTGAGTTGCCGGTGGCCTTCATCGCCACCAACCACACCACGGGTGGCAACTCGGGCAGCCCTGTACTCAATGCCGACGGCCAGCTGGTAGGCATCAACTTCGACCGCTGCTGGGAGGGTACAATGAGCGACCTGCTATTCGACCCCAACTACTGCCGCAACATCTCGCTCGACATCCGCTACTGCCTCTTCATCATCGACAAGTATGCTGGTGCACGCCATCTGGTGGATGAGATGACTTTGATTGATAAACGATAAAACATGAAGAATATGAGAAATCTGTTGAAAAAAAGCATGCCTGTTTTGCTGGGTCTCGCCGTGTTGGCCATGAGCGGAATGGCTGTTTCGTGCTCCAGTAGCAAGCAAGGCACCGAGCGCGGCAACGGCACCATGTATGAGCGCCACCAGTCGAACCGCGGCGTGAAGGTGAAATCGAACATCAAGGTGCAAGGAACCAACAAGGCCAACCGCCACACCACCCGTAGCTACTAATCCATGGCATCAGCCCTCTACCCACTGAAATTCCTCCCGCTGTACAAGAACGTCATCTGGGGAGGCAACCGCTTGCGCGACTACGGCTTCAACTACGACCCGCTGCCCAACTGCGGCGAGTTGTGGGCGCTGTCGAGCGTGAAAGACCACGAGAGCGTCATCAGCAACGGCTTCCTGGCCGACAATACCCTCAACGAAGCCATCGAGATTTATATGGGTGATCTGGTGGGCGATAAGGTCTATAACCGCTACGGCACCGAATTCCCGCTGTTGGTGAAACTCATCGACGCTGCCCGTGACTTAAGCATCCAGGTACACCCCGACGACGAGTTGGCACAGCGGCGCGGTATGCCTTGGGGCAAGACCGAGATGTGGTATGTGATGCAGGCCGACGAAGGGTCGAGGCTCATCAGCGGCTTCCGTCGCGACACCACTCCCGAGGAGTACAAGGCCGCCCTCGAGGCAGGCCATCTCACCGACTTGCTCCATGCCGAACAGCCCGAGGCAGGCGATGTCTATTTCATCCCCGCCGGACGTGTGCACGCCCTCGGTGCCGGCATCATGGTGGCCGAGATACAGCAGACCTCCGACTGCACCTACCGCATCTATGACTATGACCGTGTGGATAAAGACGGCAAGAAGCGCCAACTACATACCGCAGAAGCGATGGATGCCATTGACTTCAGCGGCATCCAAGGCCACGCCCATACCCATTACCACGCGCATATGAACGAGACCGTCACCCTTGCGGCCTGTCCTTATTTCAACACCCATCTTATTCCTTTCGATACTCCCATCCGCAAAAACCTCGAAGAGTTGGACACCTTCGTGCTCTATCTCTGCGTGGAAGGGCTGGCGGCGGTGAAGAGCATGGACACCATCGTGCCGATGCACGTGGGCGAGTGCGTCCTCGTGCCTGCTGCGGCCGACTCGGTGGAGCTCTTCTGTGAAGGACCAGCCAAATTGCTGGAGGTCACCATCGACACCACCGACTGGGACGACGCTCCCTCGATGGAGAATGACTGGGTGGCCCAGTTCATCGGCGGCTTACGAGATGAACATGAGCACTGCGGCTGTCACGACGACTGCGAGCACGACCACCCCGATGACTGTGACTGCGGGCATCATCACCACGAATAAAAAATAGAACGGCGGAACCTTGATGGTTCCGCCGTTCTACTAATGAATCAAAACTACCAGCGGTCGTAATGCACGCGGGCAGGGTCCCATTTGTCTTTGGGGGTGTTCTCGGTCGAGGGGTAGCCGATGGGTACGATGGCATAGGGCACCACCGATGCGGGCAGGCCGAGGGCTTCCTTCACCGGCTTCATGGTGTCGGGGAAGGGGTAGCAAGCCGTCCAGCAGGCACCCAGACCGTAGGCCTCTACAGCCAGCAGCAAGTTCTCCGTACAGGCACCCATGTCGTCACGCCAGATGGGGTCGTCCACGGTGACGGCAGGACCGTCGGGATTGTCTCTTGGGGGACGTGTGACGGTGGTGTCGGCACAGATGACGACAACAGCGCCACTCTCCATGAACTTCTTCATATTGAAGTTGCCGGCGAAGATGGTCTCATACTGGCTTTTGTCGGTGAGTACCACGAAGCTCCACGGACGCACATCCATACCCGTAGGAGCCGACATAGCGGCCTTCAAGATGTTCTCCATCACCGCGGCGGGGATGGTATCACCGGTGTAGGAGCGGACGCTCTTGCGGTTGAGGATGTTCTGCATGACCACATCGGCGGGGTCGGTGGTGGCAGTCTCTTGCTTGTTGCAGCAGGCGGCCATGGTCAGTACGGCGGCCAGCATCAGGATGACTTTCTTCATATTACTTATAAATTAAATATTTCTCTCGGATTCTCTTGAACTCGTCGAGGGCGGGCTGCCAGGTGGCGCGAATCTCCTCCTCGCTCATGCCGGACTCTATCTGACGGCGCAGGTCACCATTGCCGGACAGCTTCTCGAAGAAGTTGCTCTTCTGGAAGAACGGCTTGATTGCTTGATTGCTTGATTGCCTGATTGCTTGAGTACGGCGGTACATCTCCATCAGGTACTTAAGACTGAATGCTACAGGTGCCTCTTCTCGCCGCAAGTCGAGGATGTCGGTGCCATAGGTGACCCACTCAAAGGGGTAGTCGGTACCGCGTCCCACGCCGCAGTGGGTGCCCTCGAAGAGGCAGAGACTCGGGTAGAGGGCAATGGCGTGGGCGTTACGCAAGTTGGGTGACGGCGGCACGGGTAGTTCATATCCCACCGAGTCACGCTTGTAGCCCTGCATAGGAAATACCCCGAGGTTGCACTTGACGCCTCCCTTCAGCCATCCTTCACCGTTGATCATCTGGGCATACTCGCCTATCGTCATTCCATAAACGACAGGCACGGGGTGCATGCCAACGAAGGAACGGTAGTGCGCTGTATCGAGCACGGGACCATCAACGTAGTGGCCGTTGGGGTTGGGACGGTCGAGGACTGCGAGCGGTATGCCAGCCTCTGCACAGGCCTCCATCACATAGTGCAGCGTGCTGATATAGGTATAGAAGCGACAACCCACATCCTGCAAATCGAAGAGGACATAATCCACATCCTCAAGCTGCTCTTGTGTAGGTTTCTTGTTCTTACCATAGAGCGAGATGATGGGAATGCCTGTCTTGGGGTCGATACCGTTATCGACATGGGCACCTGCCGCCGCGGTGCCGCGGAAGCCGTGCTCGGGGCAGAATATCTTCCTTATATCAGCACCCAACGCCAACAGGGTATCCACAAGGTGGGTGTTTCCGACTATAGAGGTTTGGTTAGCTACCACCGCAAAGCGAGGAAGACCCCCCAGAGCATATTCATTGTCAAGGAATTCTTCGGCGCCCGTCCGCAGAGTCACCTCTTGTGACGGAGCCATTGTCTGCGCATGGCAGGAGACAAGCAGCTGCGACAATATCGCAACAAGCAGAACCACCCTATGCGCCACCCGTTTCAACTCTTCCCCGTATGTCCGAAGCCGCCGGCGCCGCGCTCGGTGTCGGTGAGTTCCTCTACCTGGACGACCTCGGCCTGCTCGCACTTGGCTATCACCATCTGGGCGATGCGCTCGCCGTCGCCTATGACGAAGTCCTCCTGCGAGAGATTGATAAGTATTACGCATATCTCGCCGCGATAGTCGGCATCGATGGTACCAGGGCTGTTGAGGACGGTGATGCCCTTCTTCAGCGCCAATCCGCTTCGGGGACGCACCTGCGCCTCGTAGCCCTCGGGCAACTCCATGAAGAGGCCTGTCTTCACCAGGCCGCGCTGCATGGGCTTCAAGGTCACAGGTCCTTCGGGCAGGTAGGCCCGCAGGTCCATGCCCGCCGACTGCGCAGTCTCGTACTTCGGCAGCGGATGATGGCTGGTATTCTTTATCTTGATTTTCATTTCTTAGTCAGCACTTCGTCAATCATGCCGTACTTCAGCGCCTCGTCGGCGGTGAACCAGTGGTCGCGGTCGCTGTCTTTCTCCACCTGCTCGAAGGGCTGACCGCTGTGGAGGGCGATAATCTCGTAGAGTTCCTTCTTGAGTTTCAGTATCTCGCGCACGGTAATCTCCATGTCGGTGGCCTGTCCGTCGGCGCCGCCCATGGGCTGGTGAATCATCACGCGGGCATGCGGCAGAGCGCAGCGGCGGCCTTTCTCGCCGGCGCAGAGCAGTACGCTGGCCATCGAGGCGGCGAGGCCGGTGCAGATGGTGCTCACCTTGGGCTGGATATACTGCATGGTGTCATAGATACCGAGGCCGGCATAGACAGATCCTCCCGGCGAGTTGATATAGATGCAGATGTCCTTGGTGGGGTCGTCGTTCTCCAGAAAGAGCAGCTGTGCCTGGATGACATTGGCCGTATAGTCGTCGATGGCGGTGCCGAGGAAGATAATGCGATCCATCATCAGGCGGCTGAAGACATCCATTTGGGCCACGTTGAGCTGACGCTCCTCCACGATATAGGGGGTAAGGGAATTATTAATGGCCGACGTGTATTTGGCCATCGTCGTGCTGCTGATGCCACGGTGCTTGGTGGCATATTTCTCGAATTCTGTCATCATGGTTGTTGATACGTTGATATGTTGATATGTTTACTTCTTTAGCAGGTCGGGGCGGCGCTCTTTGGTGCGAGCGATGGCCTGTTCCATGCGCCATTGTTCTATCTTGGCGTGGTTGCCGCTGAGCAGCACCTCGGGCACCTTCCATCCGCGGAACTCGGGCGGGCGGGTGTATTCGGGCGGAGCCACGAGGCCGTCCTGGAAGGAGTCGCCCAGGGCCGACTGCTCGTCGCCTATCACCCCCGGCACCAGCCGTATCACCGCGTCGCAGATGACCGCCGTAGCCAGTTCACCGCCGGTCAGCACGTAGTCGCCGATGCTTATCTCCTTGGTGATGAAATGCTCTCTCACACGCTCATCGACTCCCTTGTAGTGGCCACATAAGACCATCAAATTCTGTGCCAACGACAGTTGGTTGGCCATCGGCTGGCTGAACATCTCGCCGTCGGGGGCGGTATAGATGATGTCGTCGTAGGTACGTTCTTTCTGGAGGCCTTCTATGCAGTTGGCCAAGGGTTCCACGCCCATCACCATGCCGGCGGCGCCGCCATATGGATAGTCATCCACCGAGCCGTACTTGGTCAAGGAATAGTCGTGCAAGTCATGGAACACCACCTCCACCAGGCCCTTCTTCTGGGCCCGCTTGAGGATGCTCTCCTCGAAGAACATGGTCATCATGTTCGGGAACAGGGTCAGGATGTCGATTCTCATTTCAGTTTCAGTTTCTGTCCCACACGGAGGGTGCTTTTCTCGCTGATGCCGTTGAGCTGGCAGATCCGTTTGACCGACGTGCCGTTGCGTTTGGCTATCTTGCCGAGGGTGTCGCCGCTGCGCACGGTATAGACCGCGGCACCCGAGACGGACCCACCTCCTTTGACCGTAGCCGGAGGGGTGGCGGTGGCACTGCCGGTCACCTTCAGCCGGTCGCCCGGATGGATGACCTTGCTCTGGCTGATGCCGTTGAGCTGGCACAGGCGCTTGAGCGAGATGCCGTTGCGGCGGGCTATCTTCTCCAGCGTGTCGCCGCTGCGCACACGGTACCAGCCGCCCGTGGCCTTGCCGGTACCCACGCTGCCACCCCCCTTGCCTTTCTTGCGGAACGACGACGAAGTCAGCTCCAGCCGTTGGTTAATCAGGTCGTGGATCTCGCAATCCATCACGTCCTCGGGGTTCATGGCGTTGCCCATGTAGCGTATCTCGAAATGCAAATGGCTGCCGAAACTGCGGCCGGTATTGCCGCAGAGGCCTATCAGGTCGCCGCTCTTCACCTGGTCGCCGGCCGACACCAGCCGCTTCGACATGTGGGCATAGTAGGTCTCCAGCCCGTTGGCATGATGTATGATGACCAGATTTCCATAGCTCTTGTTGCGCTTGGAGATACGGACCACTCCGTCAAAGGCGGCATAGATGGGTTCACCCGTGGGCTGGGCCAGATCGAGACCGTAATGGAAACGACGGCGGCGGGGGCCGAAATGGCTGGACGGCCGTGCCGACACCGGCGTGGGCCAGGAGAACTTGGGAAGATTCACCACGATGGGGTCCGTAATACTCGACACATCGAGTTTCGGCAGGTGGATGGCGGCGGTGTCGAAGCCCTCCCACAAGATCTCGTCCTCACTCTCGGCACCCTCGTCGTTGAGCGAGAAGGTCTGCTCCGACTCGTCCTCTTCCTCGTCCTCCCCTTCGTCCATCAGGAAAGGCACCTGGTACATATAGCTCTCGGTCTCTTTTTCCTGCTGCTGATCGACCACCACTCCTTTGTACTCTTCGTCCTCGTAGATGACATCCAGTTTGCCGAGCTTGATTTCCGACTTCTTCTGCGGGTCGTCGGTCTGTGCCGACATCGTCATCGGCCAAGCCAACAGCCCCAAAAACATGACTATAGGTCCTATATATCTCATTTCTGTATTTTCGACGTTTGAAATAAAATGCGTTGCAAAAATACGAATAATCTGCCACATGGCAAAATTAAATTCTGTTAAATGCCCTTTGAAGGGCCGAGTGCTCAATAGTCGAAGAGGATACGTCCCTCGGCCATGTGGGCATCGACGCCATAGACACGGCGGATATTCTCCGGTGTCAGGCCGTCGGCGATGGGGCCGTGGTAGAGCAGGCCGCCTTCATGCAGCAGCAGCAGGTCGTCGCAGAAACGGAGGGCCAGATTGAGGTCGTGGATGACAATCAGGGTGGTCTTGCCCTCGCTGTCGCGCAGCAGGCGCATGATGTCGCGCTGGTGCGCGATGTCGAGATTCGAGACCGGCTCGTCCATCAGCAGCACCGGCGTCTGCTGAGCCAGCGCACGGGCAATCATCACCCGTTGCAGTTCGCCACCGCTCATCTCGGCGGGTTTGGCCAGTCGCAGCTCCCAGGTGCCTGTCTGACGCATGCAGCGTTCCACGATGTCCCAGTCCTCCTGGCTTTCGTTCTGCAGCCTGTGCTGGTAGGGGTTGCGGCCCATGAGGACCGTCTCGAAGGCCGAGAAGTCGAAGTCGGTCTGCTGGTGCTGACGCACAAAAGCCACCTTCCGGGCCAACGCACGGGCCCCGTAGGACTGCACCGCCTGCCCCTCGACGAGCACCTGGCCCTCCGTGGGTTCCAGCAGGCCGCCGATACAACGCAGCAGGGTGGTCTTACCGCAGCCGTTGGGTCCCATCACCGCCGTGATGCAGCCCTCCTTGAGGTCGGCACTGATGTCATTCAGTATCCGACGCTGACCATAGACGACCCCGATATGTTGCAGACCTATCATTTGTCTTATCTCCTAATAACCCTTCTTGTTCTTGTACAGCAGGTAGATGAACAACGGCGCACCCACGATGGAGGTAATCGAACCGACGGGCAACTCGCTGGGGCGCAGCATATAGCGTGCCAGCGTGTCGCACACCAGCACGAACAACGCGCCGCAGAGCATCGCGTAGGGCACCACCTTCCGGTTGTCGGGACCCGCTAACAGCCGCACGGCATGGGGCACGATGAGGCCCACAAAGCCTATCACGCCGCACGAACTCACCGCGAAGGCCACCATCAACGTGGTGAACAGCAGCAGCACACGCTTCACCTTCTCCACCTCCACGCCCATGCTGCGTGCCGCCTCGCTGCCGGCCAGCAGCAGGTTCAGGTCGCGTCCGTACCACAGCACCACGCCGATACCCAAAACGGCCACCGGCGCCAGCACCGCCACGTCGGTCCACGAGGCGCTGCCGAAGGAACCCATCGTCCAGAAGATAATCGTGTCCATCTTCTCCTGGTTCATCACCATCAGGAACGAGATGAGAGCCGAAATGAGCAGCGTCAGGCATACACCCGTCAGCAGCAGCGTGGTGGTGTGCATGCGGTTGCCTATGGAGGAGATGCGGTAGATGAAGACCACCGTGAGCAATGCCGCCGCCAAAGCCATGCCGCCCACCCCCCAGAGGAAAGCCTCCAATCCCAGCAGGATGGCCACGGCGGCGCCCAACGAGGCGCCGCTGCTGACACCCAACACATAAGGGTCGGTCAGGGGGTTGCGGAAGATGCTCTGATAGGCCGCTCCGCAGACGCTCAGCACGGCACCCACCAGCACGCTCATCACCACCCGCGGCAGCCGCATCCGCCAGAAGATGGGCGAATGCCATATCTCCTGCAAGCTGAAATCCACGGCTCCCAAAAGGCAACTGCCCGCCATCGCCACTACCAGCAGCAGCGACAAGCCGACAATCACCCAGGGATTTGCGTGGTTCTTCTTCATCCCAGAAGGTCCTTCATGGTAAATACACCCTTCCGGCCCACCATCCACTCGGCGGCCAGGAGGGCACCCAAGGCCAACCCCTCGCGGCTGTGCGCCTCGTGGGTCAGCGTGAGGGTGTCTATCGCGCTGTCATAGACCACCGTATGCGTGCCGGGCACCTCGCCCACGCGGTACGAGGCGATGGGGACCTCCGCCGCTTTGCGACTGCCGCTTTCCACTATCTGCTGCTGCAGCGTGATGGCGGTGCCGCTGGGGGCGTCGAGCTTGTGGATATGGTGCGTCTCGCTGATGGAGACCTTATAATCTTCACGTCCTTTCATCAGCTCGGCCAGTCGCTCGTTGAGGGCGAACATGATATTCATGCCGATGGAGAAGTTGGAAGCCGCCAACAGCGCGTAGCCGCCGGCGAGACATTCCGCCTTCACCGCCTCATACTGAGCGTTCCAACCCGTGGTGCCGCACACCACCGGCAGCCCCCGCTGCCAGCAGCGGCGTATGTTCTCGACCGCCGTGGCGGGGGTGGTGAACTCCACCGCCACATCGGCTTCCACCCTCTCGGGCCAGGGGTCGCCGGCATCGATGACGCACGCCACCGAGTGGCCGCGCTTCAGCGCCTGCGCCTCGATGGCATGCCCCATCTTACCATAGCCTATGATGGCCAGTTTCATTTCTTCAGGAACTTGAAGTCCTTGCCGAGGTAATAGGCCTGGTCGCCGAGCCCTTCCTCGATGCGCATGAGCTGGTTGTACTTGCAGATGCGGTCGGTGCGGCTGGCGCTGCCGGTCTTGATGAGGCCGGCATTCATGGCCACCACAAGGTCGGCGATGGTGGTGTCCTCGGTCTCGCCACTGCGGTGGCTGATGATGGCGGTCATCTGGTTGCGCATGGCCAGATTCACAGCGTCGATGGTCTCGGTGAGGGTACCTATCTGGTTGAGCTTGATGAGGATGCTGTTGGCCACCTTTTTCTCGAGGCCCATCTTCAGACGCTCCACGTTGGTGACGAACAGGTCGTCGCCCACCAGCTGGCAGCGGTCGCCGATGGCGTCGGTATGCAGACGCCAGCCGTCCCAGTCGTCCTCGGCCATGCCGTCTTCGATGCTGATAATGGGATACTTGGCCACCCAGTCCTTCCAGAAGTCGCTCATCTGGGCGGGGGTGAGCTTCTCGCCGCTGCTCCACTTGAGGTGGTAGAGGTTCTCCTCGGGCAGGTAGAACTCCGAGGCGGCGGCGTCGAGGGCGATATAGACGTCCTCACCGGGGCGGTAGCCGGCACGCTCGATGGCTTGCAAAATGCACATGATGGCCTCCTCGTTGGAGCCCAGGTTGGGGGCGAAGCCGCCCTCGTCGCCCACATTGGTGCTCAGCCCTTTGCTCTTGAGCACGGCACGCAGGTTGTGGAACACCTCGGCACCCATGCGCAGCGCCTCGCTGAAGGTGGGAGCGCCCACGGGCATAATCATAAACTCCTGGAAGTCGATGCTGTTGTCGGCATGGCTTCCGCCGTTGAGGATATTCATCATGGGGATGGGGAGGGTGTGGCCGCCCACGCCGCCGAGGTAGCGGTAGAGCTCCTGGCCGGTCTCCTGGGCGGCGGCTTTGGCGCAAGCCAAGCTGACGCCGAGGATGGCGTTGGCACCCAGACGGCTCTTGTTCTCCGTGCCGTCGAGCTCGATCATCTTCTCGTCGATGGCTTTCTGCTCGCTGACGAACATGCCCTGCAACTCCTCGCTGATGACGGTGTTCACGTTGTTCACCGCCTGGAGGACACTCTTGCCGAGGAAGAGGCTCTTGTCGCCGTCGCGCAGCTCGCAGGCCTCGTGGACACCCGTGGAGGCACCACTCGGAACGGCGGCGCGGCCCATGGCGCCCTGGTCGGTATAGACATCGACTTCCACTGTGGGGTTGCCGCGACTGTCGAGAATCTGACGGCCCCTGATTCCTATAATCTGACTCATAGTTCTTTAATTATTGATTTATTACTATTATACGTTTCGATTGAGAATGCAAAGGTACATAAAAAAACACACATGGCGAAAACTTTTTGGAAAAAGGAACGCCGGCCCGGAGGGTCGGCGTTCAAGGTCATTCGCGGGAGCGAGTCTTACATGGCGTTCACCTTGCGCATGCACTTCGACTTGAGGTTCGAAGCTTTGTTCTTGTGGATGACGCTGCGCTTGGCCAGCTTGTCGATGATGGAGATCATCTTGGGCAGGCGCTCGGTGGCGACAGCCTTATCCTCGAGAGCACGGAAATCACGCAGGGCGTTACGCATCGTCTTGGCGTAGTAACGGTTCTCAACTCTTCTCTTTTCGCTCGAGCGAATTCTTTTTTTTGCAGACTTGTGGTGTGCCATATCTTATATTATGATTTCTAATTTCTAACTTCTAACTTCTAAGTCTTAGATTCCTAAGTTCTTAGTTCTTTTTTTTTGGTACCGCGTGCGGGATTCGAACCCGCGATTTTGAGAATGAAAATCTCACGTCCTGGGCCTACTAGACGAACGCGGCCTGCGCCTTTTCAACAGGTGACTTTTTGCCGAAAAGCGGGTGCAAAAGTACGAACATTTTTCGACATGGCCAAATTTTTTTCAACCGGCGCTGTTCACATCCGGCGCGGCCTACTCGCTATCTGCCTGGAAACGAAAACCTAACCGCTTGCCTGTGACGAGTGTTTTTTTGTCGAAATTGGTGCGCATCTCACCCACCGAAACGAGCTTCACTTCGTCGTAAGGAGGGGTCAAAAGATCGAAATTGGTGGTGTATTCGATGGCGCTCTCCACTATGCCTAAGACCGACTCGCTGGTAATCAGCGAAGTACCGAAATTCGTGTAGAGCATGCCGAGCTCGCGCTTGCCTTCGATGAAGTAGTGTTTTTCGTTGTTAACAAACACGCGTCCAATCATATAGCCGAGGTCGTTGTCGCGTTGGTAGGCGAAGCTGTCGGCGAGGAAGTTGTAGATGTGGATGACGCCGCAGTAGGAGCGCCGGGTGTCCTCGCGGATGTAGGGCGATTTCATGACCTGGTGGTCGCGCGAGAACTCGAAGACGTTGGTGTGCATCATGAAGAGGAGGATGTCGCCGGCGAACTTGACCTCGAACTCGAAGTCGCCGCGGTCGGTGAACTCGAAGGCGACGTCGCGTCCCTCGAGGCGGCTGCGCTCCTTGAAGAGGCGGATGAGCTCGCGGGTTTCCTCGCGGAAGAGTTCGAAGGTGTCCTTAGTGGCCTGATAGACATCCTGTTTGAGGGCGCTCTTGGTGAAGACGAGGTCTTTGAGCGATTCTTTCAGTTCCATGATCGGGAGATTTGGTTTCGGAGAGATAACGAAGGAATGGGAGAAATAGTATCCGAGGGGTAAGTTTTTGGCATCTATATCGTGCACGACACTCTCTCCACAAGGCGTTTCACTTCTTGTGGAGTTACTGCACCCGAGGGGTGCGGGTCTTGCCGTCGGCAAGTAGAAAAGTAACGGATGGTTTTACAACATATTGGTGCAATGTGTGTTATAGTGATGAATTTTGCCTGATGGATAGGATGTGGCTTGTTAGTCCCTTGTTACTCCCTTGTTAGACTTATGTTAGACTTAAGGTAAACGGGTGTTAAACGGGAGGTAAACGGGAGGCAAACGGGTGGAGGGTCGGAAGGGAGGAAAAGTGGGATATAAATCGTGGGCGATGTTTATTTTTTTTACCATGTGATTTTTTTTTGTATTTTTGCACCTCGGATTATGACGTTGTTCAACCCCCATATGACGATTCACAAGCTCTTCTTGAATATCAAGAAGAGGGACGTTTATTTCAATTGAAAACTGAAAGTTGAAAATTGAAAACAAGCGTTCTCGCCGTTTTTTCTTTTTCACCTCCCACCCCGACCTCAAGGCCGGTTTTGCCGCATCGAATCCAAACAAACAAGAATAAACAATCAAAACATTAAAAATTATGGAATTACCCTTTGCAGAAGCCTGGAAAATCAAAATGGTTGAGCCGATCAAGAAGAGCACCCGCGAGCAGCGCGAGAAATGGCTCAACGAGGCTCATCAGAATGTCTTCATGCTGAAGAGCGACTATGTCTATATCGACCTGCTGACCGACAGCGGCACCGGCGCCATGAGCGACCGCCAGTGGGCGGCCATGATGATGGGCGACGAGAGCTACGGCGGCGCCCGTTCGTTCTACCACATGAAAGACACCATCACGGAGCTGACGGGCTTCGAGTATGTGATCCCCACCCACCAGGGCCGTGCCGCCGAGAACGTGCTGTTCAGCTACCTGGTGAAGCCCGGCAACATCATCCCCGGCAACGCCCACTTCGACACCACCAAGGGCCACATCGAGAGCCGCAAGGCCTTCGCCATCGACGTGACGGTGCCCGAGGCCTACGACACCCAGCTGGAGGTGCCGTTCAAGGGCAACGTGAGCCTCGAGAAGCTCGAGAAGGTGCTGAAAGAGAACCAGGGCAACGTGCCCTTCATGGTGCTCACCGTCACCAACAACACCGTGGGCGGCCAGCCCGTCTCGATGCAGAACATCCGCGAGACCTGCGAGCTCTGCCACAAGTACGGTGTGCCGGTGAACGTCGATAGCGCCCGCTTCATCGAGAACGCCTACTTCATCAAGACCCGCGAGAAAGGCTACGAGAACAAGACCCTGCGCGAGATCTGCAAGGAGATGTTCAGCTATGCCGACAGCATGACCATGAGCGCCAAGAAGGACGGCCTGGTGAATATGGGCGGCTTCATCGCCACCAACAAGCAGGAGTGGTACGAAGGCGCCAAGATGTTCTGCATCCCCTTCGAGGGCTTCCTGACCTACGGCGGCATGAACGGCCGCGACATGGACGCCCTGGCCGTCGGTCTGAAGGAGAACATCGAGTTCGAGATGGTGGAGACCCGCATCAAGCAGGTGCACTACCTGGCCCAGAAGCTCGACGAGTACGGCATCCCCTACCAGCGTCCCGCCGGCGGCCACGCCATCTTCGTCGATGCCGACAAGGTGCTGACCAACATCCCGAAGGAGGAGTTCCCCGCCCAGACGCTGACCTGCGAGCTGTACCTCGAGGCCGGTATCCGCGCCTGCGAGATCGGCTATGTGTTGGCCGACCGCGACCCCGTGACCCGCGAGAACCGCTTCGGAGGCAACGACTTCGTGCGCCTCTGCATCCCGCGCCGCGTCTATACGAACAACCACATGGACGTCATCGCCGCCGCCCTGAAGAATGTCTATGACCGTCGCGACACCATCAAGCGCGGTCTTGAGATTACCTGGGAGGCCGAGCTGATGCGCCACTTCACCTGCCAGTTCAAGCGTCTCGGTTAAACTGGGTGACTAAGTTACTGAGTGACTGGGTGACTAAGTGACTGGGTGACTGGGTTGCTGAGTGACTGAGTATCACTAGCCAAAAATGGGGCTCTGCCGGATTCGGCGGAGCCTTTGTTTTAACTTTAATTAACACCCGCGCATGCGTATATATATTTTTTTTCGTATATTTGCAGATTGGCAAAGGACTGACGACCTCTCCGCAACCCGCTGGTTGTGAGCGAGGTGCATAATATAAGTAGGACAAGAGGCTGAAAAACTATAGCAGATTGGGAATAAACTAATAACGCATGACGAAGAAACAAACCATACAACTCTTTGAGGAACACAAGGTGCGCACCGCATGGGACAGCGACACTGAGAAGTGGTTTTTTTCTGTGATTGACGTTGTTGCCGTATTGACCGACAGTGACTATCAGACCGCCCGAAAATATTGGAAAGTACTGAAGGGCAGATTGATAAAGGAAGGAAATGAACTGGTAACAAATTGTTACCAGTTGAAATTCTTGGCTCCTGACGGCAAACGGAGACTTACTGATGTAGCTGACACCCAACAACTTTTCCGTATCATCCAAACCATTCCATCTCCTAAGGCAGAGCCCTTTAAACAATGGATGGCACGTGTGGCCGCCTTGCGTCTCGACCAAATGCAAGACCCCGAACTCTCTATTGACCAAGCTATGGCCGATTACCGACGTCTCGGTTATAGTGAAGCCTGGATTAACCAACGCATCAAATCAATAGAGGTTCGCAAACACCTCACCGACGAGTGGAAACGGGCCGGATTGGAGGAAGGCCCACAATTTGCCACCCTTACCGACATCATCTATCGCGGGTGGAGCGGACTGACGGCAAAAGAGTACAAACAATACAAGGGCTTGAAGAAAGAGAACCTACGCGACAATATGACCGACCTTGAGATAGCTATCAACATGCTGGCCGAAGCCACCACCACGCAGATATCCAAGAACGAGAATCCACGGGGGATGTCCGAGAGTATCGGCATCGCGCGACGAGGTGGACACACGGCCCGCACGGCGCGAGAAGCGGCAGAGCGGGAAATTGGACAATCTGTCGTCTCCCGCGAAAACGCCAAGAGTCTTATTGCACCAGAAGAAAAGAAATTACTGAAAAACCAATAACCAACCATTGGGTTGAAATGAATGAATAAAAAACTACATGATATGGACCATCTGAAAGGATTCACTACGAATGGAAAGAGTAACAAGCGAGGGGGCCTGAAGGGGCTTCTGGTGCGGGGCGGAGCCCTGGTGCTGATGCTGTGGGCGGCACTGCCGGCAATGGGGCAAAGCTATGTGTTCCTGTACAAGAATGGGAATACCGTCTATTTCTTGTACAATAACAACAGGGCTGTTGGTCGGACCGAGACGTTCAATACTTCCACCTGTATTTTCACTGGCACAGGGACCTCGTCATCCACATTTTACAACGGAGACCGATACCTACAGAGAAACACCAACACTTTAAGATTCTATACCACTTCCACCACATGGACGATTACAACATACGGAAGGGTTCAAAACAGCAACCGATATATCCGCTACTACAATAACGGCTGGACATCGCTGAACAACACAAATGGAGGTGACCCCGGTACATCCACTGACTATACCGTCCTGTTCACCTACAGCAACCCGACATTGATTACCATTACCTCTATCACTGGCGACGAGGTGCTAACCACTACGGGTAGCCATAATTACAGCGCCACCGGAAAAGCGATTCAATTCCACCAGTTCGACGGTTATAGCGGCACCACACCGACATCCTATTACTGGTATAGCGATGCTTTACAAACAGAACTTCCGACTCCTACTTCTTCTGACGGTGTATCCTATTCATGGAGCCTCAATGCCAACGGTGCCAATGCCAGCGTAAATAGCAGCAATGGTACTATTACCGTCAATGCATTGCCGGCCTCTGACGTCGCTATGACGCTCACATGTACTGCCAGCAAAAACGGAGAATCCGCCACCACTACCAAGACGGTGTATCTATTGGCGGAGAATCCATCAGCACCTGTCATTTCACTATACGGGAGCAGCCAGGCTCAGATTACCTGCCCGTCGCCGAATGTCACTATCTATTACACCACCGACGGCAACACGCCCACCAATGGGGACACCGAATACAGTGACCCGTTTGCTATCGACTGCCCCACCACCACGGTGAAGGCCATCGCTGTCCGTAATGGACACAGTTCGACTGTCGCCAACACGACGCTGACCTGCAAGGTGCCTACGCCCGTCATCACCATGGACGGCGCCAATGCCACCATCGCCCTTGGTGCAGGTTCGCCCAACGGTACCGCGCTCTATTACACCACCGACGGCACCACGCCCTCCGATGCAAGCACCCCGTACAACGGCAGCCCGGTGACCCTCACCAACACACAGACCATCAAGGTCATCGCCGTCAAGAGCGGCTATACCAACTCCGATATTGCTTCTGCCGATTATATTGTTGAAGGTGTAAATGGCGGTTATGTCGTCCTTGACGACCGCGAGGAGCACAGCTGGAGTTACTATAGCGACACGCGGCTGCCACAGATGATGCGCAGCCTCAACCCAGCCGATGTGAAGATTACCTATAATGGCAATGGAACAGGTACTGTGCAGACAAACAATAGTGATACTCCAGAAACATGGGGCGCTGATGCTTCCGGTGTAAAAGTGGGCATCGATGCCAATGCCAGCACATTCATATACTACAAAACGCTGGAGCGCACCGATGGCAGTTCGTCGGACAATCCCACCGGACGCTGCTCATATACCACCATACCCAATCCTTTCAGTGTACGTCCCACCTACGACAGCGACGGCACCTCGAAATACCGCGGCTTCTATGCCTGGCGTGTCAAAAGCCTCAGCGGCGGCACCATCCATAGCGCAGCCTCTGGCGGTACCAGCTATGGTGTAGGCAGCACCATCAATGCGGAAACCGAGATATTCTTTGCCCCTTCAAACGAGTATGGCATGGAGGTGGAATTCGAAGCCTTATGGGCCAGAGCGTATGTCAGCACTACCGGTGTTCCCAATTACAGCCTCGGCGTGGAGCGCAACTTCTACGTCATCACGGCCAGTGCCAACAGCAATATCACCGCAGGAAACAACCCCTGCACCTATACTTCCATCTACCCCAACGGTACCACCAACGGCACATCTGCCGCCAGTTCAGTAACTGTTTACAAATATGGCACCTTCTCAGCTAGTGCCGACAGCAAGATTGAGTACATTATTCTGCGAAACAACAACAGTACAATCAGCGCTGCTGGTAATAATTTTACAATAGGCCGCGGTGTGACGGGATACAACAGCGGAGTATGTGCGACAACTTTTAATGGCCTCTCGGGAACCAAAACGTCAAATTTCAAGCTCCGTATTGAAAGTGGCACCTATACAGATTTCTATTTCATGGGAACAAGCAGTATGACAAGCGGGCTTTTGACTGCCACTCTGGGTTGTGACTATGACCGAGCCAATAACAAGGACAACACGAAACTCCGTATCACTCATGATATTTGTGCCTCCAACGGAGGAACTATCGGCGCTGATGGAAGCATCGGTACGGAGATTTTCAAATGTACGGTTAAAAGCGGTAACTTCGACCTCGGAGTATATGGTGGCGCATATCAATTCTACATTTCCTCTCCTGGTGGAAATGCTTGGGGAAAACGAACCCTTATTATTGAGGGTGGTTATTTTTCAGATATTGCCGGAGGTATTGACAGAAACGGACAAAACAATCTAGCCAATATCAACGCCACACTTGTTGACATCAGAATTAAAGGAGGAGAGAGTGTCGGAGCTGTCTTCGGAGCTGCGCAAAGGTCTGCTTCGTATGGCGACCGACGTATAGTAATTACCGGCGGCACCTTCTCCGGATGGATTGCAGGAGGTGCCAACGGAACCGACAATTCGGGCGGACAGATGGGCGGTGCCTCTTATGTGTATGTAGGTGGTACAGCAAGGGTTGATAGCGATAGTTCCACATCCCTCATCAACCGTGCAGTTGGCGGCAATGTGTTCGCTGCAGGTTGTGGCTTTGGCGATGGGACTTCTTCTGGACAAGTGAAAGTAGGAACTAATATAGCTATTGCTGACGATGCCTATATAGAACGTGGTGTCTATGGCGGCGGCTCGTTTGGCTACACCACAACCTACTCCAATATCTACTTGATGGGTGGCACGGTAGATTGCATCGGTGGTGGCGTCACTTCTGCCGGCACCGGCTATAGCAACACAGTCAAGGGCGGCATCTATGGCGGAGCCTGCCAGAACGATGCCGGCCAAACCAATGTCTATGTCTATGGAGGCTCGGTGAACGGCGGCGTCTATGGTGGCGGCAATGTCAGCGGTGACGTTGCTGGGCCTATCAATGTCGATGTGTATGGCACCGACCCGCAGCCGGGCAGCGGCTACGCCATCAACCAGGTGTTCGGCGGCGGCAACGCGGCCAACTACAGCGGCACACCGGTGGTGACCGTGCACGACGACAACGGCTGCGACATCAGCATCGGCGAGCTCTATGGTGGCGGCAACGCCGCCACCGTCACGGGTACCAACGTCACCGTCAGCGGTGGCAACCGCATCGGCAACGTCTATGGCGGCTGCTACGGCGCCGACGTCACCACCAACGGCACCAAGGTGAACATCAAGGGCGGCACCATCGAGCACGTCTATGGCGGCAACAACTACAGAGGCACCATCACGGGCGCCATCAGGGTGCGTGCCCACAAGGACAGCGACTGCCCGATGAAAATCGGCGAGCTCTACGGCGGCGGCAACCGGGCCGGCAGCGCGGCCGGCAGCATCGACATCGGCTGCACCGGCACCTATGTGGAGGGCGTTGGCGGCCACGCCGACTGCAACGAGACCGACAACCGCATCGGCTATGAGCTGGAGGGTATCCATGAGGTCTATGGCGGCGCCAACCAGGCCAACATCACCGGCGACATCAGCCTGACCATCGACAGCGGCATGGTGTATCGCGTGTTCGGCGGCAACAACAACAGCGGCTCCATCAGCGGCACCATCACGGTGAATATCCAGAAGACCAACCCCAACACCTGCGGCTGGTACGTGGGCTATGTGTATGGCGGTGGCTTCAACGCGCCCTACAGTAAAGAGGGCACCGCCAACAACCCGTCGGTGAACGTCAGTGCCGGCCTGGTGAGCCACAGCGTCTTCGGCGGCGGCAAGGGCGACGATGCCGACATCACCGGCAACCCGCGGGTGACCCTCAGCGGCACGGCCCAGGTGGGCGAGAACGTCTATGGCGGCGGCGACGCGGCCGACGTGATTGGCAACACCAGCGTGATCCTCAAGGATTAATAAGAAATACATCGACAGACTAAATTAAGGAAGAAAAACAATATATGGTTATGAACAATAATAGACTAAGTAGCTTTTTGAAACGATTCTGCACCGGCGTGGTGCTGGCGGGCATGATGGCCTTCTGCACCTCGCAGGCGGCGGCACAGAGCCATGTCGTGGTGAACGGCAGCGTCTTTGGCGGCGGCAACGCGGCTGAAGTCAGCGGCAACACCTCGGTGCTGATGCAGCAAAACGCCACCGTCGTGACGGCCGTCTATGGCGGCGGTGCCTTCGCCAGTACCGGCACCTACGGGACCACCACCACCACCGTCACCATTGAGGGCGGCACGGTGGGCGACGGCACCCCAGGCAACGGCAATGTGTTCGGCGGCGCCCTGGGCGACGGCAGCCACAGCCCCTTGGTGAACGGCAAGGTGACGGTGAACATCGGCACCGCAAACCAGACCTCCCCCACCCAGGTGGATGAAGTGGATAACTACAACAACGTGGTGATCACAGGAGCCGTGTTCGGTTGCAACAACAGCGCCGGCACGCCGATGGACAGTGTGAAGGTGAACATCTATCACACGGCCCATACGGCGGCCAATGCCGTCAGCGGGAGCACCTATGCGCTGAGCCAGGTGTTCGGCGGTGGCAACCAGGCCTCCTACACCCCCACGGCGGCGAACAAAGCGATTGTTTTGCATGTCCATAACTGCGACAACACCATTGGCTACCTCTACGGCGGCGGCAACGCGGCCAACGCAGGTACCAGCGGAGGGGTCGAGGTCGATGTGAAGACCGAGATTGATGGCGGCCGCCACGACTGGATTTTCGGCGGCGGTAACGGCGCCGGTCCTACCAACCCGGGCGCCAACATCTATGGCGACGTGACGCTGACGGTGCATGCCGGCAGCTATCAGCACCTCTTCGGCGGCAGCAACGAGAAGGGTGTCATCTCGGGTTCCACCAACGTGCAGCTGCTGGGCGACGGCTCCTGCGGCCTGCGTACCATCACCGAGCTCTACGGCGGCAACAACCTGGCGCCGGGAACCGATGCCTCGCTGACCGTGAGCTGTAACGCTGATCCGGCAAAGCGGTGGACGGTAGGCTCCATCTATGGCGGCTCGAGGAACGCAAAGCTCACGGGCGACGTGGAACTCACTATCGAGGGCGGCACCTTCACCAATGTCTTCGGCGGCAACAACGCCGGCGACACCATTAGAGGAGACGTGACGCTCAACCTCTATGGCGGCACCATCACCAATGCCTTCGGCGGCAACAACGCCGGCGGCAACATCCTGGGCGACATCACCCTGAACGTGACCGACGCCGGCAACGACTGCCCGCTGAACGTGGATTACATCTATGGCGGCGGCAACGAGGCAGCCTATACTCCCGCCAATGCCAGCACCCTCCATCCGGAGGTGAACATCAACCACCTGCGCAGCGGCTACAAAGTGAACTACGACGTCTATGGCGGCGGCCTGGGCGCCACGGCCACGGTGACGGCCAACCCGGTGGTGAACATCGGCGACGACAATGCCAACCACTATGCCACCGTGGGCCACAACGTCTATGGCGGCGGCTCGCTGGCCGACGTCATCGGCAACACCAATGTGAATATCACGGGCAACGGCCATGTGGGAGCTACCGACCCCTCGCAGACCGACGGTTTCGTGTTCGGCGGCGGCAAGGGTAGCATCACCGATCCCCAATACGCCAACGTCAAGGGCAACACCCACGTCGTCATGACCGACGGCTATGTGCACAACACCCTCTTCGGCGGCGGCGAGCTGGCCCTGGTGGGCGACTTCAAGCTTGCCGACGCTGACTATGCGACGGCCCATCCTACTTTCGTTGAAGGGGAGCCCTACTCACTTAAGACGGCCAACACCGGCCGCTGCCTGGTGGAGATCAGCGGTGGCCAGATAGGCCACAAGGACGCCACCCTGAAACAGGATATCGGCTATGTGTTCGGCGCCGGCATGGGCGTCTATACCGACCCCCATGCAGCCCACGAACCCGCCCCCTCGGCCATGAACGCCCGCTTCGGCTACGTCAACACCGCCGAGGTGCAGATCAGCGGCACGGCCTTCATCGTGGGCGCCGTATGGGGCGGCAGCGAGAACGGCCAGGTGCTCGACAGCTGCGGCGTCAAAGTGAGCGGCGGCCAGATAGGCACCGGCTATGACTGGAAGAACAAAGTGGGTAAAGGTCTCTATACCACCCTCCAATGGGATGAAGCCGTTGCAGCCGTCAAGGCCCAAGATGCCTCGCGCATCAACGACATCGCCGCTGCCATGCCGGAGTGCTACCACTGGCCCTTCGGCCGCGAAGAGAATGGTGTGACCCACTATCTGCCCTACGACCCCTACGCCTCCCTCTACGGCGCCACCGACGCCAGCGAGAACGCCGGCGACGGACATACCTTCTTCGGCAATGTGTTCGGCGGCGGCTCGGGCTACTACGCCTACAAGTCGGGCACCGAGGCCCCCTATACCATCGACTGGTATGACTTCCAAGGCCGTGTGCGCGGCAACACCTATGTGGAGATCAGCGGCGGACATATCCTGACCTCGGTCTATGGCGGCTGCGAGTATGCCGACGTGGTGGGCGACTGCCGCGTGGTGATGACCGGCGGCACCCTCGGCCTGCCGCGAACCCTCGACTCCATCACCGACCACCCCGTGACCAGCTACCTCTTCGGCGCCGGCAAGGGTGACCAGCGCACCGAGTTCAACATGCGCACCAATGTGCAGAATGTCAACGTAAAAGTCAGCGGCGGCCTCATCTTCGGCTCCGTCTTCGGCGGCGGTGAGGACGGCCACGTGCTGGGCAACGCCAAGGTGACCATCGACAGCGCTGCCTGGATCGGCACCTGGGGCACCTCGTATGTCGATGGCAACATCTTCGGCGGCGGCCGCGGCTTCGGCGGCACGGCCTACACGGCCGGCTCCATCGGCGGCAACGTCACAGTCAATATCAACAACGATACCGTGGCGGGCACTCCTGTGAGGCCCATCATGCTCGGCTCCGTCTACGGCGGCGGCCGTCTGGCCTCGGTGGGTACCCATTTCGTGGAGACCACCGACCCGCGCTACAGCATGCTGCAGGGATCCTTCACCGACAACACCGGGCATACTGATATCCCTGTCGACACGGCACAGGCCCAGTACCACGGCAATATCACCATCAACATCACCGGCGGCACCATCGGCAACCTCAGCGAGCTCACCCACCCCGCCTTCGACCCCGCCGCGAGTTACAGCGTGGGCGACGTGGTGGCCTACCAGAACCAGATGTACCGTTTCACCAGCGCACATCCCGCCGGCGCATGGAACCAGGCTCATGTCACCGACATCGTGCACACCACCGGCGGCAACGTCTTCGGCTCGAGCATGGGACGCCTGTTCAAGCTCGGCGCCACCGACGAGACCGACCCCAACAGCTTCCTGCGCATCTGGCCCGGCATGGCCAAATGCCGTAACACCCAGATTAACATCAGCGGCGACGCCACTATCTATAGTAATGTATATGGCGGCGGCGAGCTGGGCTATGTGATGAAGGACACCAAGGTGACCATCGACGGCAGCGAGGTGACCATCGGCCACGGCGTGGCCACGGGCACCACCGACGCCTGCTACCTGGGCTCCGTCTATGGCGGCGGCTACGGCAGCGACAACATCACCGAGCACACCAACGACACGATAAGCATCACCACCACCAACGGCTTTGTGACGGCGGCCATGCATGCCGGCCGTGTCTA
>JAGCYV010000064.1 GCA_017960605.1 Bacteroidales bacterium
GAAAATTGAAAATTCAGAATTGAAAATTGGGAATTTTGCTAACCGCTAACCATTACAGTAATGAACTTTATTGAAGCGTTGATATTGGCTCTCGCCCTTTGTGTCGATTCCCTGGTGGTCAGCACCACCACGGCCTTCCGCAGCAAGATGTCCTATCGTCGAGGAGTGCTGATGGCCTTTGTCTTCGGCCTCTGTCAGGGGGGATTCCCTTTGCTGGGCGCCCTCATCGGCGACGTGGCCCGTTCCTTCATCGAGGCTGTCGATCACTGGGTGGCCTTCGGCCTGCTGGCCCTTGTGGGCGGAAAGATGATAGTGGAAGCCGTCAGAAACAAGGAATCCGATAACGTATCAACCTATCAACGTATCAACCTGTCAACGTTCTTTCTCCTCGGCGTGGCCACCAGCATCGACGCCTTTGCCGTCGGCATCGGCCTGGGGTTGGACAATCCGCTGAGTACCGTTCTGTGGGTCGTGGGCGTCATCGCCGCCGTCACCTTTGTGGTCTCCATGGTGGGCGTCTATCTCGGCAAGCGCAACATCCCCGTTCCGGCTCGCACGGCCAATATCATCGCCGGCCTGGTGCTGATAGGCCTGGGGGTGAAGATCCTGTTGGAACATCTGCTTGTGTGACACGGACAAGCAAAAAAGAAGAGAGGCACCCTTGCAGGATGCCTCTCTTCTTGTTAGAGTGATACGGCCGTTTTATTTCTTGCGGCCGCCTTTGCTGGCGTTGTAGAAGATCTTCAGGGCACCGGCTTTGCGGAGCTCCTGTTTGATGTCGCTGACCATACCCATGCGCACCTGTTTGTCGGCCTTGATGGCGGTAGTGATATCGGGGCGGTCGGCCTCGGGACGTGCGTTACGCTCGAGCTCGACGAAGGTGATGATGTCGCTGACTTCAGCAATCTGGTCGTTGAGCTGAATACGCGGCTCGGTGCCGTATTTCTTCTGCTGGTCGGGCAGGGGGACACCGACGTTGATATAGCTCACAAGGCTTTTCTTTTCCAGCTTGACAACTTCAGAACCCTGGGGAGGGATGATCTTCACGTAGAGCGAGCTCTCGCGCATGGTGGTGATCACCATGAAGAAGAACAGGAGCATGAAGATAATATCGCTCATGGAGCCCATGTTGAGGGCGGGCGTCTCTTTAGCTTTTTTACCAGTGAAACGTGCCATAGCTTATTTTCCTCCTATCTTTGTGGGTTCGGCCTCCGAGATGGCCACGGGGATGGCGGTCTCGACGGCTTTGTGTTGTTCTTTGTTCAGGTCGGCATATTTCTTGCCGAAGCGGGTGGTGGAGAGTTCGTCGCGCATCTCGTTGATGGCGGCGGTCAACTCGTTCTGCACCTGGAGGTACATATCGTAGGATGTACCGCGGTCGTTACGCAGGGAGATGACGCCTTTCGACACCTCGTAGGTGCCCAGGCCGGGAATCTCGGTGGAGACCTTTTCGGGCAGGTTGGGGAGGTTGTTGGGGTTGCCCAGGAATTCCTTGGCACGGTCCTTCAAATCCTCAATACGGCCGTATTGGTTGTTCAACAGCAACCGGTCGTCCTTGTTGACCAGCACGGTGAAGATGTTGCGCTCACGAACCTCAGGCGGATCTACGTTCTCCGGCAGGGGAGGCGGCAGACGGCGCGCGATGCCCATATCGCTGTTGATGTTGGAGACCATCAGGAAGAAGGCCAGCAACAGGAACGAGATGTCGGACATGGCGCTTGTGTTGAGTCCGGGAGTTTTTCTTGCCATGGTGTTTTACTTTTTAAGGAGTTTGGCAATCTCGGTGTAGAGGATCGACACAGCGGCGCCGATGACCAGGATATAGACCACCCAGCAGCAGGCACCGATGAGTTTCGAGGTATGCTCGGTAATGTTGTTCTTCTCCATGAGGGCGAGGGTTACGTCGTTGCCTTTCGACAGCAGGTAGCTGACGGCAAGCACGACGACCACGATGCCGACCAGAATCAGGAACTTCTTCAGGTAGCCAGGCTCCTCTTTGAAGCGGTTGGCCAGTTTGACAACGAGGAAGAAGACGATGGCCGCAATCGAGACGACCACGAAGCAGACGAGAATCCAGTAGGTTGCGTCAAACAACCCGTTGGCCCGTACTGCCGAAAGCTCCTTCACGTCGCCGTTGTTCATGGCAAAGACAATGGTCAGGATAGTGCAGACCACCGCGATGCCCAGACCCAACAGGGTGATGAGTTTATCGGTTTTCTCTTTCATAATGTTTTCTCTTTTAAGTGTTAGTGTTTAACGTTTGACGTTTCCCGTTCAAAAGAGAAAGCAATTATTTGTGGTATTTCACGAGAATATCCATGAAGCTGATGCTGCCGTCTTCCATCTGGTCAACGAGGCTCTCAATCTTGGTGAGGATGTAGTTGTAGAAAATCTGGAGGATGATGGCGGTGATCAGACCGAAGATGGTCGTCAACAGAGCCACTTTCATACCACCGGCCACGACGGTCGGGCTGATATCACCGGCAGTCTCGATGTCATCGAAGGCCTGGACCATACCGACCACAGTGCCGAGGAATCCGAACGAGGGGGCCAGGGCGATGAACAGGCCGATCCAGGTCATGTTGTTCTCCAAACGGGCCATCTGGACACCACCGTAGCTGGTGACAGCCTTCTCCACGTTCTCCAGACCCTGGTCGATGCGGTCGAGACCCTGCACGAAGATGCTGGCCACGGGGCCACGGGTGTCGGCGCAAAGCTCGCGGGCGCCTTTCCAGTCGTTGTTCTTAGCCTTTTCCTCAATGCCGTCAAGGAGTTTCTTGACATTGGTGGTGGCCATGTTCAGGTAGAGGATGCGCTCGATGATGAGAGCCATGCCGAAAATCAAGCAGAGGAGCACGGGGGTCATCCAACCGGCACCACCCTGGATGTACTTCTCTTTCAGCATCTGGTGGAACGACTTGGTGTCGTCGGCGGGAGCGGCGGCTTCCTCAACAGGAGCGGCGGCCTCTTCGGCAACCTGGTCGGTGGCCTCGGCAACCTGTTCTGTGGCTTCGGCAGCGGGTTGATCCTGCGCCTTCACGTCATTGAAGTTGGCAAATGTCAACAGTCCGACTATTGACATCAAAGCAAAAACTTTTTTCATGATGTTGTTAGTGTATTGATTATTAATTTAATGATTATAAATTCCCTTTGATGGTTTGTAGTGCAAATATACACCTTTTTTCTAATCCGGCCAAAAAAAGTTATTTTTTTCTTCCCACCAGGGTGGCCGTCAGTTCGCGCAACGGGGCTTTCAAGGCCTCGTCGGCGTCGATGCGGCCGAGGCATTCCCCGGCGGCCCTGAATTCCTCCCCGATGGCCTCTTCGACGCTGGGTTTGAGCCCGATGGCGTCGTAGAGGGCCATCACTTGCTTCACCCGCTCCTCCTCGTCGATGTCGGGGTCGTCGTACAGTTTGGCCAGCGTCTCGCCCTGCTGCTTGTCGCATATCTGCAGGGCTCTCAGCACGAGGTAGTTCTTCTTCAGGTCGCGGATGTCCTGTCCGGTCTTCTTGCCAAAGACGGCCGTGTCGCCGTAGCCGTCCAGCAGGTCGTCCTGCAACTGGAACGCCAATCCCAGGTGGAGGCCGAAGCGGTACAGCTTCTCGATCTCCGCGTCGGGGGCATTGGCGTACAAGGCGCCGATTTTCAGCGCTCCGGCCAGCAGCACCGCGGTCTTCTGGCGTATCATGTCCATGTATTCGTCGAGGCTCACATCCTCGATTGTCCGCTTCTCGAAATTCATGTCTCTCTGCTGCCCTTCGCACACCTCTATGGCCGTCTCGTTGAAGCAGTTGAGTATCTCCCTCAGCCTCGGTGACGGCTGTCTCAGGAAGTAGCGCCAGGCAAGGGCGAACATGGTGTCGCCGCTCAGCACGGCCGTATTGTCGCCCCATTTTGTATAAACCGTCGGCTGTCCGCGCCGCAGGGGCGAGCGGTCCATCAGGTCGTCGTGCAGCAGGGTGAAGTTGTGGAAAGTCTCGATGCCGAGGGCGGCTCCTTTGGCCTCTTCGAGATGGCCGTCGAAGAGGGCGTTGGCCGCCAGCAGCAGGGTGGGGCGGATGCGTTTGCCGCCGAGGCGCAGCGTGTAGTCGATGGGGTCGTAGAGTTCGTGCGGCTCAAAGACGAAACGCTCTTCCTTGAAAAGATTTTCCACCTCCCGCAGATAGTCGTTCAGGGTGTGTGCCATATTAAATATGTATTGATTTCCCCATAACGCGCCCTTCCCGTTTTTATTGTGCATCGACCTTTTTGTGGCTGCAAGGCGCTGGCTTTTAATAGGTAAGCTGTTTTTGTGCTTTGTAATCGGCTGATTCTTAGTGGGTAATCCCCTCTGCCCTAGTATTGCCCTAGTATTGACTTGGTATTGCCCTAGTACTGCCTTGGTACTACATACCAGGTATCAACCTTGGTGCAACCTTAGTGCAACCTTAGTAATACCTTGGTACTAACCAGGTAGTAGCCTGGTGGTATCCTTGCGGCTTTCCCGGAATGGGGTGGGGGCGTTGGAGTGCAGGCAAAGGGAGGAAAGGGTGGAAAAGTTGATGCAGAAATGTGTCAATTGGAATTTTTTTTGTATTTTTGCATTTCCAAATTTTCTGTGAAATGAACAAAGTGAAAGTGGGAATCGCGCAGATGAGCTGCGTGGAGGATAAAGCGCAAAATATTGAGCGCTACACAGATAAAGTCCGGGAACTGGCCGCCGGTGGCGCCCAGATCATCTGCCTGCAAGAGCTTTTTGCGTCGCTCTATTTCTGTGACGAGGAGCGTTACGAGAACTTCAAGTTGGCCGAACCGATACCGGAGGGCCCCACCACCCAGCATTTTATGGCTTTGGCCAAGGAGCTGGGTGTGGTGCTGATTTGCTCGATGTTCGAGAAGCGTGCCGAGGGCCTTTACCACAACACCACCGCCGTCATCGACGCCGATGGCTCGTACCTCGGCAAGTACCGCAAGATGCACATCCCCGACGACCCGGGCTACTATGAAAAATTCTATTTCACCCCGGGCGACCTGGGTTATAAAGTGTTCAAAACCAAGTTCGCCACCGTGGGCGTGCTCATCTGCTGGGATCAGTGGTATCCCGAAGCCAGCCGCATCACGGCTCTCATGGGCGCCCAGATCCTGTTCTATCCCACGGCCATCGGCTGGGACGTGCGTCAGAAGGAGCACGACAACCGCGAGCAGTATGCCGCCTGGCAGACCATCCAGCGCAGCCATGCTGTGGCCAACGGGGTGCCGGTGGTGAGTGTGAACCGCACCGGCCGTGAGGGCGGCATGCAGTTCTGGGGCGGAAGCTTCATTACCAACGCTTTCGGTCGCGTGTTGTGGCAGGCTCCCCATTATGACGAGGCTACACACATCAGCACCCTCGACCTCGACGAGACCGACCACTACCGCCGCCATTGGCCCTACCTGCGCGACCGCCGCATCGACTCCTATGGCGACATCACCAAAAGATACATAGACGAATGACACCGAAGGAATTAGGTTATTATATGCCCGCCGAATGGGCGAAGCACGAGGCCACGTGGCTCACCTACCCGAAGAACCCCGACTCGTGGCCGGGAAAGATTGAGACCATCTATCCGTCGTACCATCTTTTCGTCAAGACGCTGGCCGAGGGCGAGCGGGTGCACATCAATGTGGATGACGAGCGGATGTTGGCTCATATTCAAGGAGAACTTGAAAAGATTGAAGTCAATATGCAGAATATCAGTCTGCATATTATACCGAGTAACGATGCCTGGTGTCGTGATCACGGCCCCGCTTTCCTGCTCCATAGGAACGACAAAGCCAAGCGTGCTATGGTGAATTGGAACCACAACGCGTGGGGCGGCAAGTATCCATACGAGCTTGATACCGAGGTGCCTGTGCGTATCCATGAGTTGATGCCCGAGGTGGAGATGTTCTCGCCCGGCATCGTGATGGAGGGTGGTTCAATAGAGGTCAACGGCTGTGGTGACCTGTTGACGACCACCTCCTGCCTGCTTAATCCCAACCGAAACCCCCACTTGAATCAAGATCAGATAGAAGGTTATCTCAGAGATTATTACGGTGTGGATAATATCATCTGGTTGGGCGAGGGAATTGTGGGTGACGACACCGACGGACATGTGGATGACCTGAGCCGCTTCATCAGCGAGGACACCATCATCACAGCCGTGGAAGAGGATGTGTGGGACGAGAACTACGAACCTCTTCAAAAGAACCTGAAGATGTTGAATCGCTGTCGTTTGGCCAATGGCAAGCAGCCCAATGTGGTGGAGTTGCCGATGCCCGACGTGGTGTTCTACGACGGACAGCGCCTGCCGGCCTCCTATGCCAACTTCTACCTGGCCAACGGCAAGGTGATCTTCCCGACCTATCGTTGTCTCACTGATAATGAGGCTGCTTACATCCTCGAGGCCTGCTTCCCCGACCGCGAGGTTATCGGCATCGACAGCACCGACATTATCTGGGGCTTGGGCTCCTTCCACTGCCTCAGCCAGCAGGTGCCCTCCGTTTAGTTTGAAAGTTGAAAATCAAAGAATACAAGATGTGTAAGAAACTCTTTTTGATAGTAATAGTTTCAATTTTCAATTTTCAATTTTCATTTGCACAGAAACCTTTTATTCCCGACACCGCCAGCAATGGAGAGCTGCGTGTGGAGGAAATCATGCGGTTGATTGACGGCAATTACGTCGATGGACCGGACATGGACAAGATGGGCGACGAGGCCATCAAGGCGATGCTTAAAGCCCTTGATCCTCATAGTGTTTATATTGCCGCCAAGGATGTGCAACGTGCCAACGAAGGCCTTCAGGGTAACTTCGAGGGTGTGGGTATTTCGTTCCAGATCGTGAGCGACACCATCGTGGTGCAGGAGGTGATTGAGGGTGGTCCCAGTGAGAAGGTGGGCATCAAGATCGGCGACAAGATAATAGGCATCGACAGCATCGGCGCCACGGGCGACAGCGCCAAGAACGACTTTGTATTCCGTCACCTGCGTGGCAAGAAAGGCACTACGGTGGTGGTGGATATCCTGCGACAGGGGACGGTCTATACTTTCCATATCGTTCGCGACAAGATACCTATCTATAGCATAGATACTTATTTCATGGCCAACGACACGGTGGGCTATGTCCGCCTGATCCGCTTCGCACGCACGTCGGTACAAGAGTTCGAGAAGGCCGTAAAGGCGCTCAAGAAGCAGGGGATGACGGCTTTGGTGCTCGACCTGAGAGGCAATGCCGGCGGCTATCTCGACATCGCCTACGGCATGGCCAACGAGTTCCTCGACAGGGGGCAATTGGTTGTCTATCAGGAAGGCCGACGCACCCCACGGCAGAATTATCGTGCCACGGGACGCGGAGTGTGGCGTCAGGGTCGTCTGGTGGTGCTCATCGACGAAGGGTCGGCTTCGGCCAGCGAGATTGTCAGCGGTGCCGTCCAGGATTGGGACCGCGGTACGGTGGTAGGACGCCGTTCCTATGGCAAAGGGCTGGTGCAGAGGATGTTCCCGTTGGAAGACGGCGGTCAGATACGCCTCACCACAGCACGTTACTACACACCTTCGGGACGTTGCATCCAACGCTCGTATGACCAGGGGGATGCGGCCTATCACCAGGACGTGAACAACCGCTATCGCCACGGGGAGTTGGTCAATGCCGACTCCATCCATTTCTCTGACACGGTGACTTACAAGACTGCCCACGGACGCATCGTCCACGGGGGAGGCGGCATCATGCCCGATGTCTTTGTGCCGATGGACACCATGCGGCTGACCGACTATTTCATCTCGCTGCGCGGCAAGGGCCTGCTCAACAGTTTCCCGCTGCAATGGGCCGACCAGCATCGCAAGAGTGCCGAGGTGGAGGATTTTGATGCCTATTTGCGGAATTACGATACCTTCGGGCTCGACAGCCTGTTGGCTGCCGCCGCCATCGAAAAGGGGGTGGTGCGTGACTTGGAGAAAGAGGCCGCCGAACCCGAGCGTACAGCCCACAGCGACCGCTACCTGCACCTGCTTCTCAAGGCTCAGGTGGCCAAAGACCTCTTCGGCACCGAGTACTACTACAAGGTGATGAAAGAGGTGGATGACGGCTACCGGAAAGCCCTGGAGTTGTTGCGCTGATTCTCGTTGAGGAATTGGTGTTGATAACTTTTTTTTGGTGGAATAAGAAAAAAAGTGTAAATTTGCACTTCGAAAAGTCTTAAATAATTAACACCATGAACAACAGCATTTTCATGTTTCCCAAGCCCGAGAACGAGCCCGTGAAAGGCTATGCTCCCGGCAGTCCTGAAAGAAAAGAAATCCGTAAAGCCCTCGACGAGCTCTACAAGAAGGTGACCGAGATTCCCGCTATCATCGGCGGCAAGGAGGTTAAGACCAAGAATATGGGCGAGATTGTGATGCCCACGGAGAACCACCACGTGCTGGCCCGCTACCACAAGGTGGGTGAGAAAGAGGTGCAGGCTGCCATCGACGCCGCCATGAAGGCTCAGAAGGAATGGGCTGAGACTCCCTGGATTGACCGTGCCAGCGTGATGATGAAAATTGCCACCCTTATCAGCGGCAAGTACCGCTACCTTATCAATGCCGCCACGATGCTCGGTCAGGGTAAGACCACCATGCAGGCTGAGATTGACAGCGCCTGTGAGCTTTGCGACTTCCTGCGCTACAATACCCATTATGCCTCGATGATTTACAGCGACCAGCCTTGCAGCGACAAGGGGACGCTGAACTATAATGTCTATCGTCCGTTGGAGGGCTTTGTGTTTGCCATCACCCCCTTCAACTTCACCTCGATTGCTTCCAACCTTTGCATGAGCCCCGTGCTGATGGGTAATGTCTGCATTTGGAAGCCGAGCACCACCGCTATGCTCTCCAACTATTTGCTGATGAAGATTTACAAGGAAGCCGGCCTGCCCGACGGCGTGGTGAACTTCCTGCCCGGCAGCGGTGCCCTCATCGGCAAGGTGGCCTTCGCCAACGAGAACCTCGCAGGCGTGCATTTCACCGGCTCCACCGGCACCTTCAAGGGGTTCTGGAAAGCCATCGGCCAGAATATCGACAAGTACAAGACCTACCCGAAGATTGTCGGCGAGACCGGCGGCAAGGACTTCATCATGGTGCACAAGAGTGCCGACCCCGACCAGGTGGCTACTGCCATCGTGCGTGGCGCTTTCGAGTTCCAGGGCCAGAAGTGCTCGGCAGCCAGCCGTGCATACGTGCCTAAGAGCATGTGGCCCAAGGTGGAGAAGATTATCGGCAAGATGCTCAAGGAAATCAAGATGGGCGATGTGCGCGACTTCTCGGCCTTTGTGAATGCCGTGATTGACGAGGCTTCGTTCGACAACTGCAAGAACTATATCGACCACGCCAAGAAGAGCAAAGACGCCGAGATTGTGTTCGGTGGCAAGTGCGACAAGAAGAAAGGCTGGTTCATCGAGCCGACCGTCATCCTGGCCAAGAAACCCAACTACAAGAGCATGTGCGAGGAGATCTTTGGACCCATCATCACCATCTATGTGTATGACGACAAAGATTACGAGAAGACCTGCCACCTGTGTGACGAGACCTCGCCCTATGCCCTTACGGGTGCCATCTTCGCCAGCGACCGCAAGGCTCTGCGTGCCGGTGCTGAGATACTGAAATATGCTGCCGGCAATATCTACTATAATGACAAGCCCACGGGAGCCGTGGTAGGCCAGCAGCCCTTCGGTGGTGCCCGCGCCAGCGGTACCAACGACAAGGCAGGCAGCTATCTGAACCTGCTGCGCTGGGTGAGCCCGCAGGCCGTCAAGGAGACCTTTGATCCTGCCCGCGACTACAAGTATCCCTTCATCAGCAGCGCTGAATAAAGAAGAGTATCATCAATGGAGAAGGCCCTGCAAACGCAGGGCCTTCTCTTTATTCTTTTTTTGTGTTAATCTAAATTAGAAGGAGAAAGAAAGGCCGGCAGAAGTCGGGCTGACGTTGAGGCAAAGTCCCCAGTCGGGCTGGAGATCTTCATAGGTGGGCATGTTGTCGGAGAATCTTCTTCTGTGGCTTCTGCGGTGGCCGCGTTTGGAACGGTGACCGCGAGACGAACCCTTGTCGGTCGCAATCAGCACGATACCGGTGCCCACCAGAACTGCACCTGCGGCGGTGCCGATGATACCGGCAGTCTTGATACCATTTCCGATATTCTGTGCTTGTTGGAGGTCGGGGTCAGGGTCTGTGCCGCCCATTTCCGTAGTGGCAGTGCTGAAGATGCCGCCAAACAGCCAAACGGAGGCTCCGCCGAGCAGGGTCACACCGCCGGCGACGATGCAGGCGATGCCCCATCCCTTCTGGGAGGCGTATTGCTGAGTGTTGAAATTATTATTGACTGCGAGGTCGGAGGCGGGCATCGGAAGGGTGTAGATGCTGGTGACGTCAGTCTGCGGAATGTCAACAAGACTGGTTTGGAATGAGGGGAGAGTGTTGGTAGCAACAGCCAAGTCCTGTGCTTTCATCTCGTTGCATAACAGCAATGTGGCAACGATAAGGAAAAGTGCTTTTTTCATTTTTTTTATTGTGTTTTTATGTGTTTTGTCGATGCAAAATTACATATTTTTTTCGATATGGCAATTTTTTTTTGAGAATTGCATTAATTGATGAGTTCATCGAGTTCCAGCCATCGGAGCTCTTTTTCGTCCAAGAGAGCTATCACTTCGCCGATACGGGTGCTGGCTTTTGTTATTTCGGCAGGATTGGTGAGGATACCTCCGCTGAGTTTCGTTTCGAGTTCGGCCTTCTCAGTAGTAAGGGATTCAATTTCAGCAGTCAAAGACTCATACTCTTTCTTCTCCTTGTATGTCGCCTTGGGTTTGTCGCTCTTGCTACGCTCGTATTTGGGTTTTTCCGTCCGCTGTTGCAGGGTGCTTTCTCGCTGTTGCTGCGCCTTCTGCATGCGGTAGAGGGTGTAGTTTGAGTGATAGTCCTTGATTTTACCATTGCCTTCGAATACAAGGAGGTGATCGACGATGTGATCCATGAAAGAACGGTCGTGGCTGACGATGATGAGGCAGCCCTTGTAGGTCTGGAGAAATTGCTCAAGTATCTGTAGGGTGTAAATGTCAAGGTCGTTGGTAGGCTCGTCGAGGATGAGGAAGTTGGGGTTGGCCATGAGCACCTGCAATAAGTAAAGCCTGCGCTTCTCACCGCCGCTGAGGTTGCCGAAGTAGTTGTACTGGGTGGTGCCGTCAAATCCGAAGTAGGTAAGAAACTGGTGTGCCGACATGCTCTTGCCATTGTCCAATTCTATCTCTTCTGCTATGTCTTTCACCAAATCAATTACACGTCGGTCAGCAGGAGCCGTCATGCCAGCCTGCGTGTAGTAGCCAAACTGGATGGTCTGGCCCACCACCACACGCCCACTGGTGGGTTTCAGCCGTTCGGTGATGATGTTCAGGAATGTACTCTTGCCCACGCCGTTGGGACCTACGATGCCTATCTTCTCGCCTTTTTTGAAAACGTATGAGTAGTCGTCGATGAGGTCGCGGTAACAGATATTGTAGAGCTCCAGAATTTTGCCTCCGATGCGTTCGGTCTTCACGGTCAGCCGCGGTCGGCTGTCATCGAAACGGGTATGGGCTTTGGCTTCCAGTTCGTAGAAGGCATCGATGCGGGCTTGTGCCTTGGTGCCGCGTGCCTGTGGCATACGGCGCATCCATTCGAGTTCGGTGCGGTATAGGCTACGGGCTTTCTCCACCTCTGCACGTTCGTTCGCCTCGCGCTCGGCTTTTTTCTCCAGATAATAGTCGTACCGACCTTTGTAGTGGTAGAGTCGTGCGTTGTCGAGCTCGTAGATGTTGTCGCAGACGTTGTCGAGGAAGTAACGGTCGTGGGTCACCATGAGGATGGCGAGCCGCTGGCGCGAGAGGAATTCCTCGAGCCACTCAATCATGTCAATGTCCAGATGGTTGGTGGGCTCGTCGAGGATGAGCAGGTTGCAGTCGTCCATCAGCAGGCGGCAGAGGGCAACCTTCTTCTGTTCGCCACCGCTGAGGGTCTCCATCTGCCGGTCAAGGAGGGTATCGACCTTCATGCGGCTCAGGATTTCTTCCATGCGCTGTTCGAAAGTCCAGGAATCCTCCGTCTCGGGACGGGTTACATTATATACGAAGTCGCGTACTATCTGTTTGGGGTAAGACTCGGGGCTTTGCGGGAGATAGGCTAGTTTCAAGTCTCCGCGGAAGGTGATCTTGCCACTATCCTGCAATGTGTTATATCCCCGTTGCCCAGCGGCAGTGGCTCCGCCCGTGCTACTTCGGCTCGGGAAAGCAAGCCCGCTTGCTCTCCGCTCGCCCTCCGCAGCGGTCATTATAATGTTGAGGAGTGTCGATTTACCATATCCGTTGCGGGCGATAAGGGCCGACTTCTGTCCGGCATTGATACCGAACGAGATGTCCTCAAAGAGCAGCTTGTCGCCGAAGCTCTTGGAGAGGTTCTCTACAGTCAGCAGTGCGTCAGCCATTCAGGTGCATGTTGGGAAATACGCCTTGTTCCAGAGCGCCGCTATGGGAAAGTACATGGGCGGGGATGCCGCCAATGGTGCAGTTGTCAGGGAAAGAACTATTGACCACTGCATTGGCACCGATGGCTACGTTGTTGCCGATGGTGATGCAGCCGTAGAGCTTGGCACCGGGGCCGATATAGACGTTGTCGCCGAGGGTGGGAGTCCCGTCGTAATCCCCAATGGATGTGGAGGGGTGGATGCGACAGTTGGCGCCGACATGAGCCTGAGGGCTGACCACCACCGTGCCGCGATGCACGAGGCAGAGTCCCGGGCCGAAGACGTTCTTGGGGACGGTGAATCCCAGCTTCAGCGCCAGATGATGGTTCAAAAGCTCCAACATGGTTCGGGAAAAGATGCGCCAGGAACGACAGTTGGAGAGGTACTCCAGATGCCGAAGCCTCAATTGGAAGCGTAGTTGGTCGATACGCAGCCAGTTGTAGAGACTGACGCGTTGCAGTCCATGGGCGGCGATGTCGGCACGGAGGTATTGGCGATATTCCTTATACGAAGTAATCATTGTTTTCCAAGAAGCTTGTCGGTTTGTTCTTTGGCCTGACGGTTGATGTCGGGAGTGAGATAGACGCTGACGGTGCGAATCGCGATGAGAAGTGCGGTAAGGTCGTCGGTGAATCCCATGGCGGGGATAAAGTCGGGTACCAGGTCGGCAGGCAGGATGAGGTAGCCCAAGGCACCGATGATGAGTGTCTTGGCTTTGACGGATACATCTTTCGCCTGTAGCAGGAAAAAGAGCTGCAGGGCAGGATAGAGCACCTTGGCTCCCGCTTGTGCCGCTACACGACGCACCTTTCGCCAGAAACCCTCTTCGTTGTAGTGCCGCTCATACTGCGGCGCCGTCTTTAAACTGAATTTGTCCAATTTCAACTCTCCATTTTCAATTCTGTCATAATGGTTTTGGCGGCTTTGCGTCCGGCGCCCATGGCGAGGATGACTGTGGCGGCACCGCTGACGGCATCGCCGCCGGCAAAGATAAGTTTGCGGCTGGTCTGTCCGTTCTCGTCGGCCTTGATACCGCCCCAGGTCTCACAGTCGAGGCCCGGCGTGGAGGTGCGGATGAGGGGGTTGGGGCTGGTGCCGAGGGCGGCGACGATGGTGTCGGCCTCCACGTCGCACTCGCTGCCTTCGATAGGACTGAACTTGCGGCGTCCTTTCTCATCGGGTTCGCCCATCTCCATCTTCACGCAGCGCAGGGCGCGGACGTATCCGTCTTCGGTGCCGAGAACCTCCACGGGAGCCGTCTGGAACAAGAACTGTACACCTTCTTCCATAGCGTGGTGCACTTCTTCGCGACGGGCGGGCATGTCCATCTCGCCGCGACGATAGACCACAGTCACCTCGCTGCCGAGTCGCAAGGCGGTACGTGCGGCGTCCATGGCTACGTTGCCGCCGCCTACTACGATAACCTTCTTTCCGAGGTAGATGGGTGTATCGTACCGCTCGTCATAGCCGTGCATCAGGTTGGTGCGGGTGAGGAGCTCGTTGGCGCTGATGACACCGATAAGGGTTTCTCCGTTGATGCCCATAAACTTGGGCAATCCGGCGCCGGAAGCGATATAGACGGCATCGTATTCCATGTCCTCGAAGAGCTGGTCGATGGTGATGCTCTTGCCAATGATGACGTTGGTCCGTATCTCGACACCGAGGCGGCGCAGGTTCTCGATTTCGGGTTCCACGACACGCTGCTTGGGGAGTCGGAATTCGGGAATGCCATAAACCAGCACGCCGCCGGCGTGGTGAAGGGCTTCGAAGATGGTGACCTGATATCCGTGTTCGGCAAGGTCTTTGGCGCAGGTGAGGCCACTGGGACCGCTGCCCACCACCGCTACCTTGCGGCCGGCAGGGTAGCAGGGGCTCTGCGGCTTGGATTGGGCTCGGTGGTTGTCTGCCACAAAGCGTTCCAGGGCTCCGATGGCGATGGGTTCTCCTTTGACACCCATCACGCAAGAACCCTCGCATTGTGTCTCCTGCGGACAGACACGTCCGCAGACGGCCGGAAGGGCAGAATCGGCGGTGATGGTCATATAGGCTTGGTTGAGGTTTTCCTCGCGGATATCCTGTATGAACCGGGGAATGTTGATGCCCACGGGGCAGGCCTCCACGCAACGCGGTTTCTTGCATTGCAGGCAGCGACCGGCTTCGAGGAGGGCTTGGTGTTCGGTGAGCCCGAAACTGACCTCGTCGAAGTTCTTGGCACGGACTTTAGGGTCTTGCTCACGGGGTTTCTGTCGCTTTTTGGCCTCAGCCATTGCACTTTCCACAGCTGGAGCCAAATTGCAATGATGTCCGCTCTCGGAGGTGGCGATGCGGTAGCGACGTGCGTCTGGTGTCTTCAGCTTGCGTGCGGCTTCATCGAAATCAACCATGTGGCCGTCAAATTCGGGACCATCGACGCAGCAGAACTTCACCTCGTCGCCCACTCGTACGCGGCAGGCGCCGCACATGCCGGTGCCATCGACCATCATGCAGTTGAGGCTCACGATGGTGGGCAGGTCGTATTTCTTGGTGGTGAGGCTGACGAATTTCATCATCGGCAGCGGGCCGATGGCCACACAATGGCTGTATTCCATGCCTCTGGAGCAGAGCTCATCGACTTTGGCGGTGACCAGGCCGTGCTCGCCGTAGCTACCGTCGTCGGTCATGATGTAGAGATTGTGGCACACGGCACGCAGCTCGTCCTCGTAGAATAGCAGGTCTTTCGAACGGGCACCAATGATGACATCGGCAGGTATTCCCTGACGGAAAGCCCATTTTACTTGGGGAAACACGGGGGCGATGCCCACACCGCCGGCTACAAACATAAGGCGTTTCAACTCGCCTTTGGAATGCTTTTCTATCAGCTCGCTGGGCTTGCCCAAGGGACCTACGATGGTGTAGAGGTCGTCGCCCTCTTTCATCTCGGCCAGTTGTCGTGTGGTTTCTCCGACCACTTGGAAGACGATGACCACCGACTGGCGTTGATATACGATGTCGCTTATGGTGAGGGGTATGCGTTCGCCATTGGGGTGGGGGATGATGATGACGAACTGTCCCGGCTTGCCGCTGAGCGATATCCACGGAGCGTGGATTTCCATTCGGTAAATCTCGTGGCTGTTGAGCAGCCGTTTGCTGATGATTTCGTACATAATATTATTATCTTTGTCATTGGTAACGTGAGGAAACAAAAAAAATTGCATATTTCTTCATAAATGCACAATAAAATCGCGACATCGGAGTAATATCTATGTCTTACATTTTTTCTCCTCAGAATTTTATTTCAAATCCACATCCAATTATAGGGAAACTATAGGGTAATTCTAGGGTAATTATACGGTGACTCTATTGTAACAAAGTATTAACCAAGTGATAACAAGGCATTGACAAGGCATTGGCTATACACCATATATGGAACCACTGCCTAATGATAGCTGAGTATCAGCCTAATAACCATACACCATGTTACGCACCGTGGGCGGCACATTCCCGACGAATCCCCTTCGCACGCCTGTGTGAAAAACTTTTATTTTTCTGATTCAGAAATTATGCGTATCTTTGCACTTGTTTTCGAGAGTTGAAAACTGTAAGCAAGAAAGGCATTGCGATACAAGCACATAACCTCATGCCGTTTCTTTCTTGTATTTGAATAACGTTCCGTTGGAGGATCGGGGCAACAGAAAAGATTATTATGACAAAACAGGAGAAGATTAACAAGGCGGTTTCACTTCTTAACATTGCAAGTCAAAGCATGCCTGACGATTTCGGTCCAGTATCACGAGCTATCAGTATTGCAAAGAATAGTTGGATTCCCTATATCAACAGCTTTGAATCTAAAAGTTATGCTGACGAAGGCGACACTTGTGTATATGACGGATATGCTTTTTTGGAGTCAGTGGACTACAATGGAGAATGTTCTGATGGACTTGAGGTTTCAGTGAATGACAGTAGTGTGGATTTTAAGCAGCATAGTGACAAAGATGATTACGATCGGTTGTGGATTGCCTGGGTCCAGAGACAGAATATCTACAAAATATTCTTACAGACCATCCGTGACGGACGCATAACAGGTGCAGAATATGAGGTATGGCTGAATCCTAACTGGGGAAACAGAATTCAAGAGGCGACCATCAAATATAATGGTTCCAGAAAACTTGCATGTGGATACGGAAGCGACGGATCTTGGTGGTGTCATAGATTTTAACTGATAATGATAATGGATAAAGCGTTTTTTATCCATTATAGCGCAAATGTAAAACAAACAGGCTCCATTGTTGTGGAGCCTGTTTTTGTGAGAGAATTCTATCGGATTAAATATTATTCCGCGAAGTACTTGTAGAACAGCGGGATGGTCTCGATGCCTTTGAAGAACTGCTGCAGGGGGTAGTTCTCGTTGGGGGCGTGGATGTCGTCGCTGGCCAGGCCGAAGCCCATCAGGATGCTCTTGAGACCCAGAATCTTCTCCATACCGGCTACAATGGGGATGCTACCGCCGCTGCGGGTGGGGATGGGACGCTTTCCGAAGGTGTCAGTCATAGCACGCTCGGCTGCCTTGTATGCCTTGAGTTCCAGAGGAGCTACATAGGCGGCACCCCCATGGCAGGGAGTAACCTTCACGGTGACATAGTCGGGTGCTACGCTCTCGAAGTATTCCTGGAACATCTTGCTTATCTTCTCGAAGTCCTGGTTGGCCACCAAACGGGTGCTTATCTTGGCGTAGGCCTTGCTGGGGAGCACGGTCTTGGTGCCCTCGCCAGTGTGGCCGCCCCAGATGCCGCACACGTCGAGGCAGGGACGGATGCCGGTACGTTCCTTGGTGGTGTAGCCTTTCTCACCCTTTAAAGCCTTCACGCCGAGGTCTTTCATATATTGTTTTTCGTCGAAGGGGGCCTGGGCCATGAGGGCGCGCTCCTCGTCGCTGAGGACCAGCACGTCGTCGTAGAAGCCGGGGATGGTGATATGGCCGTCGGCATCGTGCAGGTCGGCAATCATCTTGCAGAGCACATTGATGGGATTGGCCACTGCACCGCCGAAGATGCCGCTGTGCAGGTCGTGGTTGGCACCGATGACCTCCACCTCCCAGTAGCAGAGGCCACGGAGGCCGCTGGTGATGCTGGGAACGTCGGGGGCAATCATCGACGTGTCGGAAACAAGGATGATGTCGGCCTTCAGTAGCTCCTTGTTCTTCTCACAGAAGCCGTAGAGGCTGCCGCTGCCGATTTCCTCCTCGCCCTCGAGCATGAATTTCACGTTGCAGGGCAGATTGCCGGTCTTGACCATGTATTCGAAGGCTTTGGCATGCATGAAGCTCTGACCTTTGTCGTCGTCGGCACCGCGAGCCCAGATGTATCCGTCTTTGACCACGGGCTCGAAAGGTTGCGTGCGCCACAGATCGAGCGGTGCCACAGGCATCACGTCGTAGTGGCCATAGACCAGCACCGTGGGTTTCTTGGGGTCAATCAACTTTTCGCCATAGACCACGGGGTTTCCGTCGGTAGGCATCACTTCGGCGCGGTCGGCGCCAGCTTCAAGCAGTAGCTCACGCCAGCGTTCGGCGCAACGCACCATGTCGGGCTTGTGCTCCTGCTCGGAGCTGATGGAGGGAATGCGAATGAGGCTGAAGAGCTCCTCAAGGAAACGGTCTTTGTTTGCTTCGATGTATTGTTTCATGGAGATGAATTTTTATTTGCCAAATGAAAATGCAAAGATACACAAAATCCCAAACGTGGCCAAATTAAATCATTGCTATGTACTTGTCTGGTACTTGGTCATTACTTGGTAACGTGTATTCATTGCTTATTGTCAGCGTGTTACTAAAAAACAACCACTTTCTGGGCAGGGAGATTGTCTATTTTCACAAGATAGACCCCTGTGTGGGGAGCGGTGACCCGCGTGCTGGTGTTGCATTCGGCCAGCAACCGGCCCGAGATGTCATATACCCTGACGAGGTCGCCTCGTGTGTTTTCAATCACGATGTGGCCATACGTGGCGTGGATCTTGGGTGTATCGTTATCGGCGGAGCGGATTCCCTCATGAGTGCCGTCGGGGGAGAAATAGGCGGTGTAGGTGATGTTGCCGGTGACGGTAACGGTGCGGGGGTTGTCGGTGTTGTTGTCGTTCCATCTGACGAAGTGGAATCCCTCACGGGGGAAGGCTTCGATGGTGATGCAGGTGTCTTCGATGAAGGTCCCGCCGTTGGATACGGTGCCCATGTTTTCATCGTCGCTGAGGACGGTGACGGTGTAGGTGGGGATGGCTTCAAAGAAGGCCGTGAAGGAGGCGTCGGAGAGGGCGGTGAAGATACGGGGATTGGCGGTGTTGTTATCGTTCCAGTGGAGGAAACGGTATCCGTAGTAGGGCACCGCAAGCAGAGAGACCTCAGCACCTTCGGCGTAGGGCCCTCCTCCTGTGACATATCCCATGGTGGTGTCGTTGGAGGCAACGGAGATATTGACAATGTGGTTTTCCTCGGCGAAGAAGGCGGTGAGCTGTATGTCTTGGTCGGGAATAAAGGTGTAGGAAGAGTCTAACGAGCCGTCGCTCCAGCGGAGAAATACGTAGCCTTCGAGCGGAGTGGCGACGACAGTGCAGGACTGGCCATACTCGAACAGGCCTCCGCCGGAGACGGTGCCTTGCTCGAGGTTGTCGGAGAGGACGGAGACTTGGTATGTGTCGATGGCAAAGTGGGCGGTGAGGGTCAGGTTATCGGTGATGACGACGGTGTCGTTGGGAAGGGTGCTGCCGTTGCTCCAGTGTAGGAAGTGATGGTGGGAAGCGGGCAGAGCGGAGATAGAGGCCGTGTCGAGGTAGAGGTAGTTTCCGGCACCCGAGACTGATCCCATGGCGGAATTGTTTGTGAGGAGGTTAAGCGTGTATGTGGCACGGGTGAAGTAGGCGGTGAGGGTGGTGTCACGGTCGAGGGTGAATGTGTAAGGCGAGAGCTGTGTACCGTCGCTCCACTGATGGAAGGCGTAGCCGTGGTTGGCGGTGGCGGAGACAGTGCAAGAATGTCCATAGGGAAAGAGACCTTCGCCGGAGACGGTGCCTTGTTCAAGGTTGTCAGAGAGGACGGCGACTTGGTAGGTGTCGATGGCGAAGTGGGCAGTCAAGGTTAGGTTGTCTGTGATGACGACGGTGTCGGTGGCATGGGTGAGGATGGTGTTTGTGCCGTTGATGCTCCAGTAGAGGAAATGGTGGTGGGGTGCCGGAATGGCGGAGATGAGGACTGTGTCGAGGTAGGGGTGGGGGCCTGCGCCTGAGACGGAACCCATGGCGGTGTCGTTAACGTTGAGGGCGAGGGCGAAGGTGTCGGGTGCGAAGATGGCGGTGAGGGAGGTGTCGCCGGAGAGGAAGATGGTGCGTGTGGAGTTGATTTCGCCGTCACTCCAGCCGACGAAGTGGTAGCCGTAGTTGGGGATGGCCATGAAACTGACGGAAGAGTCGCAGCCCATGACGTAGCCGCCTTGCAGGATGATGTCGATGGTGCCGCTGCCGGGGATGTTGGGAGTGAGGGTGACATCAAAGTCGGGTCGGTCGTGCAGGGCGTTCTGATAGCAGGACCAAGAACTGTTGTTTATGTAATTGTTAAGTGACCCGCAGGAGAGGACGAAGATGCGGTTGGCGTTGTTGCCGGAGAAAGAATTGCAACTGACCGAGGGCGGGTTGTTGGGGAGCATATTGACTGTGGTGAGTGCGGAGCAGAGGTTGAAAGCGTTTCCTCCAATGGAGGTGACGAGGCTGGGAATGGTGATTTCCTGTAGCGCGGTGCAGCGATAGAAGGAGTAGGTCCCGATGGAGGTCAGGGTGAGGGGAAGCTCAACTTTGGTAAGACCTGTGCACCTATAGAAAGATCCGTATCCGATGGAGGTTACGCTATATGGAATAGCAATGGAGTCGAGGCTTGTGCAGCTCTCGAACACCCAATCGTTGATGGATGTGAGTCCGTAGCCGAGGGTAACGGAAACAAGGTTGTGGCAGCCGTAGAAAGCGTAAGACTTGATGGAGGTGACGCTGTTGGGAATGACGAGGGTGTCCAACCCCGAATTGGAGAAGGCGTAAGAGTAGATGGTGGTTAGGGATGAGGGAAAGCTTACTTTTCTGATGTTGGAGGAATTGGCGAAGGCGTATTGCCTGATGGTTTGGACGCCGGAGGGAACAGTGACTTCGGTGGAGTTCCCGATATAGGCAGTGAGGTGGGTTTTTGCACTGTTGGAATATATAAAGTCGCCTTCGAAGGTGCCGTTGTGTGTAAGTGCGCCCCAGGGACTACCCGTGGCCGAACCGTTATAGACAACGTTTTTTACGAGATAGAAAGCGTCTCCGTCAATTATTACTACACTGCTGGGGATGTTGAGGGATATGAGTTTGGTGCAATTGTAGAAGGCTCCACTGTAAATCCAGGTAACGCTACTGGGTATGGTGACAGATTCGAGGTTGATGCAGTCGTAAAACATTTGACCATCGATATCGCTTAGCCCGTATGGAATGGAAATGGAGGTGAGGCTTGTGCAGTTGCGGAAAGTGGCGAAACCAATGAGTGTAACACTGCTTGGAATGTCAATCGAGGTCATTCCACTACAATTCCTGAATGCATTGCTACCGATTGAGGTCAGAGTGTTGGGCAGGATGAATTTTGTTACCATGGAGCAGCCGTAAAATGCTCTGTCCTCGATGGATGTCACAGAATAGTACGTGCCGTTGTACTCAACACTGCTTGGAATGATGACAGTGTCCGAAAGGTTGGAGTAGGCAGCTCCATCGTCATAGCGATAGGTTAACGCCGCAGCACCATCGAATACGTTGTAACACAGTGTATCTCCGCTCGGAGAGACGGCCGTGTGGTTGTATGCGTGCAGACTTAGCGTGCTGAGCATGAATGCCGCCAAAAGTAAAACCGCTTTGTTGTTCTTGAGATTCATATTTCGGATGTATTTTTGTTTTTCTGACTGCAAAGATACACAAAATTCCAGATATGACCAAATAAAAAAAATGAGGACACCGTATTGGGGTGTCCTCATGGTGTTGTCAAACTGATGTTTTAGTGCAGGAAGGCGAGCAGAATACCGGCGGCCACTGCCGAACCCACCACGCCGGCCACATTGGGGCCCATGGCGTGTTGCAGCAGGTAGTTGGTCTTGTCGTATTCCAGTCCCACGTTGTTCGACACGCGGGCGGCATCGGGCACGGCACTCACACCGCTGTTGCCGATGAGGGGGTTGATTTTGTTGCCTTCCTTGAGGAAGAGGTTCATAATCTTCACGAAGAGCACACCGCAGAAGGTGGCCACGATGAAGCTTCCGGCACCGAGACCGAAGATCATCACCGACTTGCCGGTGAGGAACACGGAGGCCTGGGTCGAGGCACCCACGGTGATGCCGATGAGCAGGGTGCAGATATTCACCACAGCATTGGAGGCCACGTCGCTCAGGCGCTTGGTGACGCCGCACTCTTTCAGCAGGTTGCCGAAGAAGAGCATACCCAGCAGGGGCAGACCGCTCGGCACGATGAAGGCGCAGAAGAGCAGGCCGATGATGGGGAAGGTGATCTTCTCGAGTTTGGACACCTGACGCGGAGGTTTCATGCGGATGGTGCGCTCCTTGGGCGTAGTCATCAGTCGCATGATGGGCGGCTGGATGACGGGCACAAGGGCCATGTAGGAGTAGGCCGACACGGCGATGGCACCCATCAGGTCGGGAGCCAGCTGCGAACTGATGAAGATGGCTGTGGGACCGTCGGCGCCACCGATGATGCCGATGGCACCGGCCTCATTGGGCATGAATCCCAGCGCCAAAGCACCCATATAGGCGGCGAAGATGCCCACCTGGGCAGCTGCACCGATAAGCATCAGCTTAGGGTTGGAGAGCAGCGCCGAGAAGTCGGTCATGGCTCCAATCCCGAGGAATATCAAGGGTGGATACCATCCGTTCTGCACACCGTGGTACAGGATGTTGAGCACCGACCCTTGTTCGTATATGCCTATTTTCAGTCCCGGGTAGAAGGGGATGTTGCCGATAAGCATGCCGAATCCGATAGGTACCAGCAGGAGAGGTTCGAACTCGAACTTGATGCCCAGGAAGATGAACACCAAGCCTATCAAAATCATGGCTATATGGCCCCAGGTCACGTTGGCGAAGCCGGTGTATTCAAGGAACTGCACCAGCTGCGTTGACATGAACTCCATGAAGCCGCCTGTTGCTAAACTAATCATGGTCTTTCAGATTTATCCTATTACAACCAAAATATCGCCCTCGAGGACGCTGTCGCCCTTGCGGACCTTCACTTCCTTGACGGTACCGTCGCAGTCGGCCTCGATGTTGTTCTCCATCTTCATGGCCTCGAGCAGCACGACGGTCTGACCCGACTTCACGGCGTCGCCCACATTGACGAACACGTCAAGGATGGTGCCGGGCAGGGGAGTGGTCACCTTGTTGCCGGCCGCAGCGGCGTTGGCTTTCTGCACCGAGCCACCGGCGGCAGGAGCCACCTGCGAAGTCGTGGCAGCGGGACGTGCTACGGGTTTGGGTTTCTGCTGTTTGATTTCCTGATCCACGGTGACGACATAGGGGGTGCCGTTCACGTTGAGCTTTATCTCCTGGCCTTCTACCTCGTTGATCTCCACGTTGTAGTCGTTGCCGTTTATCTTGAGCTTATAGTTATTCATGACTTATCTCCTGTTGTTAAAATAATGATTCATATTATAGTATTTGGCGTTCCAAGGAGTCCATTCACGCTCCACCTTCTGGATGGTGATGACGGCGGTCTCCTCGTCGTGCAGCTCGTCGTTGTACAGGTGGATGGCGGTGGCAATGGCGGCAAAGACTTCGTCGTCCTTGGCGGCACTGCTGCCGTCGCTGACGGGCTTGATGGCACGGCTCTTGTTGGCCTTGTTCTTGCTCTTCTCCTCGGTGCTCTTGATCAGCTTGCCCGAGCCGCTGATGATGAGCGAGATGCACACCAGGGCCAGGAACACCACAGCCACGGCGGTGGCGGTGAGGCCGATGCCGACGGGGTCGCTCTGTTTGATTTTCTCAGCCTGTTTGGCCACACGGTAGTGGTGGGTCAGCATCTCGCCGTCGGCAAATGCCTCGGGGCCTCCGCACAGGGGCAGCATGTTAATGTCGTAGCCGTAGGGATTGCGGCCCACGATGAACATCATGCCGGGTTCGATGTGCATGGCGTACATCGGGCTCTTGAAGTTGCGGCGTGCCACAGGTTTGAGGTCCTGGTCGAGCAGGGCCACATAGGCCGTGTCGTTCACTGCCGAAGCGAGCACCACCACGAAGTCGCCCATCGTACCAACGCTAACGGGACGCAGGATGTTCTTCAGGTCGTGGCGTTTGTGGGTGTTGTCGGTCTTGTAGCTGGCCGTGGTGTCGAGACCGTTGTCGGTGATTTTCACCATGTGCACCGAGCACTCGACGCTATCGACAGCGATAAAGGCTCCCATCTGGGGAGCGAAGCAGATCTTCACGCTCTGGAAATTGACAGTCGGCATGGCGCCGCGCATCATGCAGCCCTGGTGGGGTTGTCCCTCGGGCTGATGGGCGGGAGCTGTGGCACCGGCTATCGCATCGGGACAACCTTCGTGCTGTGGCGGCTGGGCCACGGCGGCGAGGGTCGCGAAACAGAGCAGACCTGCCAATAGCATTTTATTAATGGTCTTCATTCTTCTTCAGTTAATTGTAACATCAAAACATACAAATTGAGGTAGCCGGCCGCCAGAGGCGGCCGGCTACATTCAATTTACTTCTCGCACTTTTTCTCGCAGGGCTTGTCGCATTTCTTTTCGCAAGCCTTCTCGCATTTGTGCTCGCAAGCTTTCTCGCAGGCCTGGCCTTCAACAGCGGCTTTGGCCTTGCAGCAGTTCTCGGTGCCGTGGTTGGGGCAAGCCTCGCAGTTGGCGGCTTTGCACTCCTCGCTGCACATGCACTCGTGGGCGCAGGTGCTGTCCATGGCGCAATGGTGCTCGCAAGCCTCTACGGCCTCGCAGGTGGTCTCTTCGGCAACGGGTTCCTCACCCTTCTTGCAGTTGCAGGCAACCAGGGCGAACATGGCCACAGCGGCCATAGCGGTAAACAGAACTTTCTTCATTGTTTTGATGTTTTTTAATTGGTTAATAAATGAATTGTTGTTTTTCTACTTTTCTACTGTCTCCTTGGCTGTTAGAGCGGCAGGTTGCAGTGCTTCTTCATCGGCAGGCTGTCCTTCTTGGTCTGCAGGGCCTGAAGGGCACGGATGACGCGGAAGCGGGTGTTGCGCGGCTCGATGACGTCGTCGATGTAGCCGTACTTGGCGGCGTTGTAGGGGTTGGCGAACAGGTCGTTGTACTCCTTCTCCTTCTCGGCGATGAACTTGGCCTTCTCCTCGGGGTCGGTGATTTCCTTCAGGGCGCGGCCATGCAGCACCTCGGTGGCGCCGCTGGCACCCATGACGGCAATCTGGGCCGTGGGCCAGGCGTAGTTGATGTC
>JAGCYV010000065.1 GCA_017960605.1 Bacteroidales bacterium
CTGGCAGTCGGCCAGCTTGCCGGGCATGCCGGCGCTGCTGAAGACGTTGCTGCGCTGCACCATCTCGCGGGCCTTGCGTGCGGCCTGACGGGCGCGGGCGGCCAGGATGACCTTATCTACGATGGTGTGGGCCTCGTTGGGGTGCTCCTCGAGGTAGTTCTCCAGCATCTCGCTGACGGCCTCATCGACGGCGCCACGCACCTCGGCATTGCCGAGCTTGGTCTTGGTCTGTCCCTCGAACTGCGGCTCGGCCACCTTCACGCTGATGATGGCCGTGAGACCCTCGCGGAAGTCGTCGCCGGTAATCTCCACTCTGGCTTTCTGCAGCAGGCCGCTGCGGTCGGCATAGTTCTTCAGCGTGCGGGTGAGGCCGCTGCGGAAGCCCGCCAGGTGGGTGCCGCCCTCGTGGGTATTGATGTTATTGACGTAGGAGTGCAGGTTCTCGCTGTAGCCGGTATTGTACTGCATGGCGATCTCGATGGGGATGCCTTTGCGCTCGCCTTCGATGTAGATGGCCTCCGGCATCAGTTTCTCGCGGTTCTCGTCGAGGTAGGCAATGAAGTCGCGCAGGCCCTTCTCGCTGAAGAAGTGGTCGGCACGTACGGGTGTCACGCCGTCCTCCTTGAACTCGCGGAGGTCGGTGATGTTGATTTCGATGCCTTTGTTCAGGTAGGCCAGCTCGCGCATGCGCTCCAGCAGCGTGTCGTATTTGTACTCCGTGACGGTGAAGATGGTGCCGTCGGGGTGGAAGGTGATCTTGGTGCCGCGTTTGTCGGTGAATCCCACCTCCTTCACGGCGTAGAGGGGCTTACCCTTGCTGTATTCCTGCTGATAGACCTTGCCGTCGCGATAGACATTGACGATCATGTGGTCGCTCAGGGCGTTCACGCAGCTCACGCCCACGCCGTGCAGGCCGCCGGAGACCTTGTAGCTGTTCTTGTTGAACTTGCCGCCGGCGTGCAGCACCGTCATCACCACTTCCAGGGCCGAACGGTGCTCCTTCTCGTGCATATCCACGGGGATGCCGCGTCCGTTGTCCTCCACGGTGACGCTGTTGTCGGGGTTGATCTGCACGTCAATCTTGGTGCAGAAGCCCGCCAACGCCTCGTCAATCGAGTTATCGACCACCTCATACACCAGGTGGTGTAGGCCACGCTCGTTCACGTCGCCGATGTACATGGCCGGACGCACGCGTACGGCTTCCAATCCTTCAAGTACGGTAATGTTACTCGCACTGTAGTCAACATTCTGATTCTCTTCCATATAGTATGTCTCTTATTTTCTTTTTAGAATGCAAAGATACGAAAAAACTCCGACATGGAGAGTACAAAAAAACGAAAGTTATTAACATTGTACGCACACGCGCGTAGATGGTGGGATGTCAGTCCTTTCGTGGCTCCTTCGTCACCTCTCCGATGTCTCTCCGTTCCACCTCCGTCTTTGAACGGAGTTGAGACGGAGTTAAGACGGAGGTGAAACGGAGGTGAGACGGAGTTGATGGGGTGGCACAAGGGTGTTGAAATACAGGACAAGAGGGCGATTTGTCTTGCGTGAATTGTAAAAAAGTTGTATATTTGCAAGGAAAATTATGCGTCGAATATTGTCTATAGTGCTGATAATGTTCTGCTTCTGTGTTTCACGGGGGCAGGAATTCCGTTGCACGGTGCAGGTGAACTCCCAGAAACTGATGACCACGACGCAGGCCTATTCGTCGGACAGCGACAAGAAACTGTTCGACAACATGAAGCAGGCCATCGAGGACTTTATCAACGGCCGTCGTTGGTCGAACATCGACTTCCAGCCGGTGGAGAAGATCGACTGCTCCATTGCCTTGATCCTGAACAGCCGTGTCAGTGCCACCGAGTTCGGCAGCCAGGTACAGATTCAGATGCGCCGGCCGGTGTATAACTCGACCTACACGACGGGTCTGCTCAACTACATGGAGTCGGGGACGTTCAACTTCACCTACACCGACGGACAGCCGCTGGACTTCGACATGAACAACTATTTCGGCAACCTGTCGTCGATGCTGGGATACTACTGCTACCTGATGCTGGGCATGTACTTCGACAGCTTTGCGCCCGGCGGCGGCGCCCCGTTCTACCAGATGGCCCAGATGGTGCAGCAGGCGGCCGAGGCGGGCGGCGCGTCGGGATGGAACTCGTCGGACAGCAAGAACCGCTACTGGTTCATGGAGAACCACGTGAACGGAGCCTATGCGGGGCTACACAACGCATATTATCTCTATCACCGTCAGGGACTTGACATGATGACCAAGGACCAGGCGGCGGCACGTCAGGCCATCATCGGCGCGCTGGAGAGCCTGCAGCAGGTGAGCAAGGTGAGGCCCAACCTCTTGTCGGTGCAGCAGTTTGTGGATGTGAAGGTCCAGGAGCTCATCTCCATCTTCACGCCGGCTCCGGCCGAGGAGAGGCAGCGGGTGTATGACCTGGTGAAGGATGTGAGCCCCATCAATGCAGTGAAAATGAAGGATTTTAATACAAAAAAATAAACATATCATGACACAAATCCCCATACAGAAAGAGACGATAGACCGCATTGCCGCGGCCAACAAAATCCAGAACCCCGGCAAGGCCAGCATTCGCGAGATGCGCAAGATGATACAGGATGTGGAGAAGGAGACCGGCGTGCGCTTCGTGAAGATGGAGATGGGCATCCCCGGCCTGCCCGCCCCGCAGGTGGGTGTCCAGGCCCAGATCGAGGCCCTCAAGAGCGGCGTCGCCAGCATCTACCCCGAGATTTACGGTACCGCCGACTTCAAGCGCGAGGCTGCCCGCTTCGTGAAGAACTTCCTCGACATCGACGTCACGCCCGACTGCTGCGTGCCCACCGTGGGCTCGATGCAGGCAGGCTTCGCCAGCTTCCTCACGCTGACCCGCTACGATGCCAAGAAGACCAAGGTGCTCTTCATCGACCCCGGCTTCCCCGTGCAGAAGCAGCAGTGCCGCGTCCTCGGCATCCCCATGAAGGCCTTCGACGTCTATGAGTACCGTGGTGACAAGCTGCGCGACAAGCTCGAAGAGGAACTGAAGGACGGCGACGTGGCCTGCATGATTTTCTCCAGTCCCAACAACCCCGCCTGGTTCTGCTTCACCGACCATGAGCTGCAGATCATCGGCGAGATGGCCAACAAGTACGGCGTCGTCGTGATGGAGGACTCGGCCTACTTCCTCATGGACTTCCGCAAGGACTACAGCGTCCCCGGCAAGGCCCCCTTCCAGCCCACCGTGGCCAAGTACACCGACCTCTACGTCATCATGATATCCGGC
>JAGCYV010000066.1 GCA_017960605.1 Bacteroidales bacterium
AAATTCGACCGTACCACACCTCAGGTAAACATTGGTACTATGGGTCATGTCGACCACGGTAAGACTACTCGGACCGCTGCTATCACTACCGTATTGGCAAAGCAGGGTCTCTCTGAGATCAAGTCTTTCGACCAGATTGACAATGCTCCGGAAGAGAAGGAGCGTGGTATCACTATTAACACCGCTCACGTTGAGTACGAGACCGAGAAGCGTCACTACGCTCACGTGGACTGCCCGGGTCACGCCGACTATGTGAAGAACATGGTTACTGGTGCTGCCCAGATGGACGGTGCTATCCTCGTGGTTGCTGCTACCGACGGTCCTATGCCCCAGACCCGTGAGCACGTGCTGCTCGCCCGTCAGGTAAACGTTCCCCGTCTGGTTGTGTTCCTGAACAAGTGCGATATGGTCGACGATGAGGAAATGCTGGAACTCGTTGAGATGGAAGTCCAGGAGATTCTGGCCCAGTACGAGTTCGAGGATGACACCCCAATCATCCGTGGTTCTGCCCTCGGTGCCCTGAACGGCGTTGAGAAGTGGGAAGACAAGGTGATGGAACTGATGGACATCTGCGACTCTTGGATCCAGGAGCCTCCGCGTGCTACCGACAAGCCCTTCCTGATGCCCGTTGAGGACGTGTTCTCAATCACTGGCCGTGGCACCGTTGCTACAGGTCGTATCGAGACTGGTGTTATCCACGTGGGCGACCCCGTTGAGTTGCTGGGTCTCGGTGAGGACAAGAACTCGGTGGTTACCGGTGTTGAGATGTTCCGCAAACTGCTCGATGAGGGTCAGGCTGGTGACAACGTAGGTCTGCTGCTCCGCGGTATCGACAAGAACGAGATCAAGCGCGGTATGGTGCTCTGCCATCCGGGTCAGATCAAGCCCTTCAAGAAGTTCAAGGCTTCTATCTACGTCCTGAAGAAGGAAGAAGGTGGCCGTCATACTCCTTTCGGCAACAAGTATCGTCCTCAGTTCTACCTCCGCACCATGGACTGCACAGGTGAGATCACTCTCCCCGAAGGCGTTGAGATGGTGATGCCTGGCGACAACGTTGAGATCACAGTTGAACTCATCTACGCTGTGGCACTGAACAAGGGTCTGCGTTTCGCTATCCGCGAGGGTGGCCGTACGGTAGGCTCCGGTCAGATCACAGAGGTCTACGAAGACTAATTTCTACAGTTGAGAGTTAAGAGTTAAGAGTTGAGTGACTATAGTTCTTAACAAAAGAGTAAAGTCTCTCAACTCTTAACTTTGAACGCTCAACAATTTACGGGAATAGCTCAGTTGGTAGAGCATCGGTCTCCAAAACCGAGGGTCGTGGGTTCGAGTCCTCCTTCCCGTGCAATAGAAGGAAACAAGATGAACTATATTAAGAAATTTTTCAAGTACTGCCAGGTATGCTACGACGAGTTAGCCCACAAGGTGACCTGGCCAACACGTAAGGAGTTGACGGGTAGTGCCGTGCTGGTGCTGACGGCTTCTCTCATCATTGCGCTGATAGTCTTTGCAATGGACTTTACGTTTGAGAAAATAATGAGCCTGGTCTATCCGGGCTAATGTACTTTATCCAACAATGGCTGAGACTGGAAACAAGAAGTGGTATGTGCTAAAGGCTGTAAGCGGCAAAGAGGCAAAAGTAAAAGAGTATCTTGAGGCACTGATGAAGAACCGGCCCGAGCTTGCTGCTCGTATCGGCGAGATTTTGTTGCCCACAGAGAAATACGCCCAGCTGCGCAACGGTAAGCGCGTCATCAAGGAGAAACTGTTCCTCCCTGGTTATGTGCTCGTCGAGGCTAATCTTGACAGCGAAACCACATCCACACTCCGCTATATGCCAAATGTGCTCGGATTCCTTGGCGGTATGGACAACCCAAGTCCTGTGCGCCAGTCGGACATCAACCGCATCATGGGCACAGTGGAGGACACAGCCATCCGCACCACCGAAGACGCCTCCGTTCCATTTATGGTGGACGAGACTGTCAAGGTGAACGACGGGCCTTTCAGCGGCTTCAGCGGTGTCATCGAAGAGGTGAACGCCGAGAAGCAGAAGTTGAAGGTGATGGTGAAGATATTCGGAAGGAAAACCCCTTTGGAACTTTCCTTCAACCAAGTAGAGAAAGAGTAGGACATAGCTGTTACGATATGCCCAATTCTAGTATACGGTCACAGGAGGCTTCCACTCCTTGGCTTATATGACAATCAATTTTAATAATTAACGAAATGGCTAAAGAAGTTGCTGGAATAATCAAACTGCAGATTAAAGGCGGAGCTGCCAATCCCTCTCCTCCCGTAGGTCCCGCTCTGGGTTCCAAGGGTATCAACATTATGGGATTCTGCAAGGAATTCAATGCCAGAACCCAGGATAAGGCAGGAAAGATTCTTCCTGTCGTTATCACCTACTATGCCGACAAGTCGTTCACTTTCGTTGTCAAGACACCTCCTGCCGCAGTGCAGCTGATGGAGGCTGCCAAGCTGAAGGGCGGTTCAGCCGAACCCAACCGTAAGAAGGTGGCCAGCGTGGCCTGGGACCAGGTTCGCACTATTGCTGAGGACAAGATGACCGACCTGAACTGCTTCACCGTGGAGTCAGCCATGAAGCTGATTGCCGGTACGGCTCGTAGTATGGGTATCACTGTACAAGGGGAGTTCCCTGGTAAATAACAATAACTTCAATTCTTTAAGACAATGAGTAAACTGACAAAAAATCAAAAGTTGGCAGCTGAGAAGATTGAAGCAGGGAAGGCATACTCTCTCAAAGAGGCCGCAGAGCTGGTGAAGGCAATTACCACCACCAAGTTCGAGGCTTCAGTGGATATTGATATGCGACTGGGTGTTGACCCGCGCAAAGCCAACCAGATGGTTCGCGGCGTTGTGTCGCTGCCTAACGGTACTGGCAAGGTGACGCGAGTGCTGGCCCTGTGTACTGCTGATCAGGAAGCTGCCGCTAAGGAGGCAGGTGCCGACTATGTTGGTCTTGACGAATATATCGAGAAGATCAAGGGCGGCTGGACTGATGTAGATGTCATCATCACAATGCCCTCATGCATGGGTAAGCTTGGCCCTCTCGGTCGTGTACTCGGCCCCCGTGGCTTGATGCCTAACCCCAAGAGCGGCACTGTCACTATGGACGTGGCCAAGGCTGTGAAGGAAGTGAAACAAGGTAAGATTGACTTCAAGGTCGACAAGACTGGTATCGTGCATACCTCTATTGGCAAGGTTACCTTCACACCGGAGCAGATATATGAGAATGCAAAGGAGTTCATCCAGACTATCATCAAACTGAAGCCCGCTGCTGCCAAGGGTACGTACATTAAGAGTATCTTTATGTCGAGTACTATGAGTAAGGGTATCAAGGTAGATCCTAAATCAGTTGAATAACCCGTAAAAAAGATTAGACAAATGAAAAAGGAAGTAAAAGATACCATCATCGTAGAACTTGGTAAGAAACTCCAAGACTATCCTCACTTCTACTTGGTAGACCTGACTGGTCTGAATGCCGAGCAGACAAGCGACCTTCGCCGCAAGTGCTTCAAGAACGAGATTAAGCTTCTTGTGGTCAAGAACAAACTGCTGCACAAGGCTTTCGAGGCTGCAGATGTGGACTATGCACCGCTGTATGAGTGCCTCAAGGGAAACACCGCCCTGATGTTCACTCAGGTGGCCAATGCCCCTGCCAAGCTTCTCAAAGAGTATAAGGACAAGAAGCAGGAGATACCTGCCCTGAAAGGCGCATTCGCCGAGGAGAGTTTCTTCGTGGGTGCCGACAAGCTTGCCGAGTTGGTGGCCATCAAGAGCAAGAACGAACTCATCGCCGATGTTGTGGCTCTGCTGCAGTCGCCTATCAAGAACGTTATCTCTGGACTCAATGCCGGTGGCAAGATCCACGGCCTGCTTGACGCTATCGCTGAGCGTAACAAATAAAGCGAAAAGACATCAAATTATTAACATCAAAAACAATTAAAACATTTAAATAAAATGGCAGATATTAAAGCTATTGCCGAGCAGTTGGTGAACCTGACTGTGAAGGAAGTAAACGAGTTGGCAACAGTCCTGAAGGACGAGTATGGAATTGAGCCTGCTGCTGCAGCCGTTGCAGTAGCCGCTGGCCCCGCCGCCGGTGGTGCCGCTGAGGCCGCCGAAGAGAAGAGCTCTTTCGACGTGGTTCTGAAGTCGGCCGGTGCAGCCAAGCTGCAGGTCGTCAAGGCCGTGAAGGAAGCATGTGGTCTGGGCCTGAAGGAGGCTAAGGATCTGGTTGACGGTGCTCCCGCTACTGTGAAGGAGGGCCTGTCGAAGGAAGAGGCTGAGAACCTGAAGAAGACCATTGAGGCCGCTGGTGCCGAGGTTGAGCTGAAGTAATCAGGCTTTTACACAAACATCAATAACACATTGTGGTTGGGAACTCTCCAGTAGAGGGTTCCCAGCCTTTTCGTCTCTAAAGAATATAAGGAGTGGTTCCTTGTGACTCCGAATATAATTCCCTCAAACATCGACAAACAAAAAACATGGCTTCAAAAGTAATAGACAACAGAGTAAACTTTGGCAGCGTCAAGAACCCGATGCCCCTGCCAGACTTCCTCGATGTGCAGTTAAAGTCGTTCCAGGACTTCCTGCAGCTCGACACACCCCCCGAAGAACGCAAGAACGACGGCCTATACAAAGTATTCGCCGAGAATTTCCCCATCACCGACACGCGGAACAATTTCGTGCTTGAGTTCCTCGACTACTATATCGACCCGCCGCGCTACACCATTGAGGAGTGCTTGGAGCGTGGGCTCACTTATAGTGTGCCACTGAAGGCTAAACTGAAACTCTATTGCACAGACCCCGACCACGAGGACTTCGGCACTGTGATTCAGGACGTGTTCCTGGGTCCCATTCCCTATATGACAGCCAATGGTACCTTTGTCATCAACGGTGCTGAGCGCGTTGTCGTATCACAGTTGCACCGCTCTCCTGGCGTGTTCTTCGGCCAGAGCGTACATAGCAACGGCACTCTACTCTATTCCGCCCGTATCATTCCTTTCAAGGGTTCATGGATAGAGTTTGCCACCGACATCAACAACGTGATGTACGCCTACATCGACCGCAAGAAGAAATTGCCTGTCACCACGCTGTTGCGAGCCATCGGGTTTGAGACCGACAAGGACATCCTCCAGATATTTGACCTGGCTGAGGAAGTGAAGGTCACCAAGAAAGCCCTCCAAGAGGTAATCGGCTCGAAACTGGCCGCCCGCGTGCTGAAGAGTTGGAACGAGGACTTCGTCGACGAGGATACTGGCGAAGTTGTTTCCGTCGAGCGTAATGAGGTCATTATGGAGCGAGAGACCGAGATAACCGAGGAGAACCTGATGGACATCCTTGAGAGCGGTGCCCAGAATATCCTCGTGCACAAGAACGAGCAACTGGCCCAGGACTTCAGCATTATCTTTAACACGCTGGCCAAAGACCCGTCGAACTCTGAGAAGGAGGCTGTTCTCTATATCTATCGCCAGTTGCGCAATGCCGACCCTGCCGACGATGCTTCGGCACGCGAAGTCATCCAGAACCTGTTCTTCAGCGACAAGCGCTATGACCTGGGCGATGTTGGCCGCTACCGCATCAACCGCAAACTCGGCCTCACTACCGAGATGGACGTGCGCGTGCTGACGAAAGAAGACATTATTGAGATTATCAAGTACCTCATACAACTCATTAACTCGAAAGCCGCTGTTGACGATATTGACCATCTGTCGAACCGTCGCGTGCGCACTGTCGGCGAGCAACTTTCCAACCAGTTCTCGATAGGTCTGGCCCGTATGAGCCGCACTATCAGGGAGCGTATGAACGTGCGTGACAACGAGGTGTTCACACCTACCGACCTCATCAACGCCAAGACCATCTCCAGCGTCATCAACTCATTCTTCGGCACGAACCCGCTGTCGCAGTTCATGGATCAGACCAACCCGCTGGCCGAGGTCACCCACAAGCGTCGTCTGTCGGCCCTGGGTCCTGGCGGTCTGTCGCGTGAGCGTGCCGGTTTCGAGGTGCGCGACGTGCACTATACACACTATGGCCGTCTCTGCCCGATTGAGAGCCCTGAAGGCCCGAACATCGGTCTTATCTCCTCACTCTGCGTCTATGCAAAGATCAACGAACTTGGATTCATCCAGACCCCATACCGAAAGGTGGAGAATGGCATGGCCAACCTGAACAACGACGAGATTGTCTATTTGACCGCCGAGGAAGAAGCCGAACACGTGATAGGACAGGGCAACGCCCCGCTCAACGACGACGGCTCTTTCATCCGCAGCGTGGTGAAGTGCCGTCAGGATGCAGACTTCCCCGTGGTGCCGCCTACAGATGTGGACCTGATGGACGTATCTCCTCAGCAGATTGCATCTATTGCCGCTTCGCTCATCCCCTTCCTGGAACACGACGACGCCCACCGCGCACTGATGGGCTCGAACATGATGCGCCAGGCCGTGCCTCTGCTGCACAACGAGGCACCCATCGTGGGAACCGGCATTGAGAAACAGGTGTGCGAAGACTCGCGCACAATGATTACCGCCGAGGGCGAAGGTGTCATCGAATATGTTGATGCCACCACCATCCGCATTCTCTACGACCGCACCGAAGACGAGGAGTTCGTCAGTTTCGAGCCGGCCATGAAGGAATACCGCATTCCCAAGTTCCGTCGCACCAACCAGAACATGGTTATCGACCTGCGACCCATCTGCGACAAGGGCCAGCGTGTGAAGAAGGGCGACATCCTGACCGAGGGTTACGCTACAGAAAACGGCGAACTGGCCCTGGGCCGCAACTTGCTGGTTGCCTATATGCCATGGAAGGGTTACAACTACGAGGACGCCATCGTGCTCAACGAGCGCATCGTCCGCGAAGACATCCTGACCTCCGTCCACGTCGACGAGTATTCACTTGATGTGCGCGAGACGAAGCGTGGTATGGAAGAGTTTACTGCCGATATTCCCAACGTGAGTGAGGAAGCCACCAAGGACCTCGACGAGAACGGTGTCATCCGTGTGGGTGCCCGTGTGGAGCCAGGCGACATCCTCATCGGCAAGATTTCGCCTAAGGGAGAAAGCGACCCCTCGCCAGAAGAGAAGTTGCTGCGCGCCATCTTCGGCGACAAGGCTGGCGACGTGAAAGACTCTTCGCTGAAGGCCAGCCCGTCGCTTTCGGGCGTCATCATTGACAAGAAAATGTTTGCCCGTGCCATCAAGACCCGCCAGACCAAACTCCAGGACAAGCAGATTCTGGCCAAGATAGACGATGAATACGAAGCCAAGGTAGATGACCTGAAGGATATTCTGGTCGACAAACTTCACGAACTCACCAAGGGCAAGACCTCTATGGGTGTGAAGGACTACACAGGTGCCGAAATCATCACTAAGGGCGCAAAGTTCACCGTCACCGGCCTGAAGAACCTGGAATATGGCGATGTGGAGACAAGCAACTGGACCAACGATGAGCACAAAAACCGTCTCATTGGCCAACTCATTATCAACTATATGAAGAAGTACAAACTGCTTGACGCTGAGATGAAGCGCAAGAAGTTTGCCATCACCATCGGCGACGAACTGCCCACAGGCATTCTGCAGATGGCCAAGGTCTATGTGGCCAAGAAGCGCAAGATTGGCGTGGGCGACAAGTTGGCCGGCCGTCACGGTAATAAGGGTATCGTATCGAAAGTGGTGCGTCAGGAGGATATGCCGTTCTTGGAGGATGGCCGTCCTGTAGACCTGGTGCTCAACCCTCTGGGTGTGCCTTCACGTATGAACCTTGGCCAGATTTTCGAGGCCATCCTCGGTGCTGCCGGCAAGAAGATGGGCGTGAAGTTCGCTACTCCAATCTTTGACGGTGCCAAACTCGACGACTTGGCAGAATGGACCGACAAGGCCGGATTGCCACGCCTCTGCTCCACCTATCTTTATGACGGTGAGACTGGCGAGAAGTTCGACCAGCCGGCCACAGTAGGTATCACCTACTTCCTGAAACTGGGTCACATGGTCGAGGACAAGATGCACGCTCGCTCCATCGGCCCGTACTCACTGATTACGCAACAGCCACTCGGCGGTAAGGCCCAGTTCGGCGGCCAGCGTTTCGGAGAGATGGAAGTCTGGGCCCTCGAGGCCTTCGGCGCCAGCCATGTACTGCAAGAGATTCTTACCATCAAGTCTGATGATACCGTAGGCCGCTCGAAAGCCTACGAGGCCATTGTCAAGGGAGAGCCGATGCCCACACCGGGCATCCCCGAATCGCTCAATGTGCTGCTGCACGAACTGCGCGGCCTGGGCTTGAGCGTCACTCTCGATTGATTAAGTGAAAAGTGAAGAGTGAAAAGTGAATCATTTGCTGCCACCCTTCAATCGTAAATCGTAAATCTGTAAATTGTAAATTGAAATATGGCTTTCAAAAAAGAAACAAAGCAGAAGAACAACTTCACCAAGATTACCATTGGACTTGCTTCTCCCGAACAGATATTGGAGAACTCGTTTGGCGAGGTCACCAAACCAGAAACCATCAACTATCGCACGTACAAGCCTGAACGCGACGGCCTGTTCTGCGAGCGCATCTTCGGTCCCACCAAGGACTACGAGTGCGCCTGCGGCAAGTATAAGCGCATCCGCTACAAGGGTATCGTGTGCGACCGTTGCGGTGTCGAGGTCACTGAGAAGAAGGTGCGCCGTGAGCGTAGCGGCCACATTGAATTGGTAGTTCCCGTGGCTCATATCTGGTATTTCCGTTCATTGCCCAACAAGATTGGCTATCTGCTCGGTATGCCCACCAAGAAACTCGATGCTGTCATCTACTACGAGCGCTACGTGGTCATCAATCCCGGCCCATTGGAAGGACGCAAGAATGCCGACGGCGAGCCGATGCTGGGATCGCAGAAGTTTGACCTGCTCTCTGAGGAAGAGTTCAATGATATCTACGACAACCAACTTTCGGAAGACAACTGGCTGCTGGAAGACAGCGACCCCAAGAAGTTTGTGGCCAAAATGGGTGCAGAAGCCATTTACGAACTGCTCTCCACCCTTGACCTTGCTTCGTTGAGTTACGAACTGCGCGACCGCGCCAACACCGATGGTTCCCAGCAGCGTAAGAACGAGGCTCTGAAGCGTCTGCAGGTTGTCGAGGCTTTCCGTCAGAGCGTGGAGAGGGGCATCAACCGTCCTGAGTGGATGATTATGAAAATCATCCCCGTCACACCGCCTGAACTGCGACCCCTCGTTCCGCTGGATGGTGGACGTTTTGCCACCAGCGACCTTAACGACCTGTACCGCCGCGTCATCATCCGCAACAACCGCCTGAAGAGGCTGATTGAGATTAAAGCCCCTGAGGTCATCCTACGCAACGAAAAGCGTATGCTGCAGGAGGCTGTCGACTCGCTTTTCGACAACTCGCGCAAGTCGAGTGCCGTGAAGAGCGAGAGCAACCGTCCGCTGAAGTCGCTCTCCGACTCGCTCAAGGGCAAGCAGGGCCGCTTCCGTCAGAACCTTCTCGGTAAGCGTGTCGACTACTCAGCCCGAAGCGTTATCGTGGTTGGTCCCGAACTGAAGATGGGCGAGTGCGGTCTGCCGAAACTGATGGCCGCCGAACTCTACAAGCCGTTCATCATCCGCAAACTCATTGAGCGCGGCATTGTGAAGACAGTGAAGAGCGCCAAGAAGATTGTGGATCGCCGCGAGCCTGTCATCTGGGACATTCTGGAGAACGTGATGAAGGGTCACCCCGTGCTGCTCAACCGTGCACCGACACTGCACCGTCTGGGTATCCAGGCATTCCAGCCCAAACTCATCGAGGGCAAGGCCATCCAGTTGCATCCGCTGGCTTGTACCGCTTTCAACGCCGACTTCGACGGTGACCAGATGGCTGTCCACCTCCCGCTGTCCAACGAGGCCATCCTTGAGGCCCAACTGCTGATGCTGCAGAGCCACAACATCCTGAACCCTGCCAACGGTGCACCTATTACCGTGCCCTCTCAGGATATGGTGCTCGGTCTCTACTACATCACCAAGATTCGTCCGGGAGCAAAGGGCGAGGGTCTCTCGTTCTATGGTCCCGAAGAGGCCATCATCGCCCACAACGAGGGCAAGTGCGACCTGCACGCCCAGGTGAAGGTGATGGTCGACGACGTGATTGACGGACTGAAAGTGCGCCACCAGGTTGAGACCTCCGTAGGCCGCGTCATTGTCAATGGCATTGTGCCGCCTCAGGTGGGCTATGTCAATACCGTCATTTCGAAGAAGTCACTGCGCGACATCATCGCCGACGTGATTCAGAACGTAGGTTTCGCCGAGGCTTGCGAATTCCTCGACGGCATCAAGAATCTGGGTTATCGTATGGCCTATCTGGCCGGTCTGTCGTTCAACCTCGACGATATCATCATCCCCGAAGAGAAAGCCAAACTCATCGAAAAGGGTAACGAGGAAGTGCGCCAGATTACCGACAACTACAATATGGGCTTCATTACCGACAACGAGCGCTACAACCAGGTTATTGATACTTGGACGCACGTGAACAACGACATCGGCAACATCCTGATGAAGCAGATGACCGAGGCCGACCAGGGCTTCAACGCCGTGTTTATGATGCTCGACTCCGGCGCCCGTGGTAGTAAGGACCAAATTAAGCAACTTTCCGGTATCCGTGGTCTGATGGCCAAACCCCAGAAGGCCGGTGCCGAGGGACACCAGATTATTGAGAACCCCATCCTATCGAACTTCAAGGAGGGTATGTCCGTGCTGGAGTACTTCATCTCCACCCACGGTGCCCGTAAGGGTCTGGCCGACACGGCTATGAAGACAGCCGACGCCGGTTACCTGACCCGCCGACTGGTGGATGTCAGCCACGACGTGATTATCACCGAGGAAGACTGCGGCACCTTGCGCGGACTTGTCTGCACCGCCCTGAAGAGTGGCGATGAGATTATTTCGTCGCTTGCCGAGCGCATCCTAGGCCGCGTCAGCGTGCACGATGTCATCAACCCCAAGACGGGCGAGACCATTGTGGAAGCAGGCGAGGAGATTACCGAGCCCATTGCCGAGGCTATCGAGAAGGCAGAGATTGAGAGCGTGGAGATTCGCTCGGTGCTGACTTGCGAAAGCAAGAAAGGTGTCTGCCGCAAGTGCTATGGCCGCAACCTGGCCACGCGCCGTATGGTGCAGAAGGGCGAGGCTGTCGGCGTGATTGCCGCACAGGCTATCGGCGAACCGGGCACACAGCTCACGCTGCGTACATTCCACGCCGGTGGTGTGGCTGCCAACGCTGCCGCCAACGCTACCATCGTGTCGAAGTACGATACCGCCCGACTGGAGTTTGAAGAGGTGCGTACCGTCCCGTTTGACGAGGATGGCCGCGAGTGCGAAATGGTAGTCAGCCGTCTGGGTGAGTTGCGCTTCGTCGACCCCAACACCAAGATTGCCCTCTCGACAGTGAGCGTGCCCTATGGTGCTTCGCTCTACTACAAGAAGGGTGATGTGGTGAAGAAAGGCGAGAAGATAGCCCAGTGGGACCCCTTCAACGCAGTCATCGTCACCGAGTATGCCGGTCGTCTGAAGTTCAACGATGTCATCGAGGGTGTCACCTTCCGTGCCGAAACCGACGAAACGACAGGTCTGACTGAGAAAATCGTCACCGAGTCGAAGGATAAGACAAAGGTGCCGACCTGCGACATCATCGACGACAATGGCGACAAGGTGGGAACCTACAACTTCCCCGTGGGTGGCCACGTCGTGGTGGAAGACGGCCAGACCGTCAACACCGGTGAGACGCTCGTCAAGATTCCGCGTGCCGCTGCCAAGGGTGGTGACATCACGGCCGGTCTGCCCCGTGTCACCGAACTGTTCGAGGCCCGCAACCCGTCCAACCCGGCCATCGTCAGCGAAATCGACGGCGAGGTCACTATGGGCAAGGTGAAGCGCGGCAACCGCGAAATCATCGTCACCTCGAAGGCTGGCGACCAGCGCAAGTACCTCGTCTCGCTGTCCAAGCAGATTCTGGTGCAGGAGCATGATGCCGTGCGCGCAGGCACACCACTCTCCGACGGTGCTATCACGCCCAGCGACATCCTGGCCATCAAGGGTCCCACCGCCGTTCAGGAGTACATTGTGAACGAGGTGCAGGATGTGTATCGTCTGCAGGGTATCAAGATTAACGACAAGCACTTCGAGATCATCGTCCGCCAGATGATGCGCAAGGTAATGATCAACGACCCAGGCGACACCTCGTTCCTGGAGCAGGAGGTCGTCGACAAACTCGACTTTGCCGAGGAGAACGACCGCATCTGGGGAAAGAAGGTGGTGGTAGATGCTGGCGACAGTGAGGAACTGAAAGCCGGTCAGATAGTCACCGCCCGTCGCCTGCGCGACGAGAACACCAGCCTGAAGCGCCGCGACAAGCGCGTGGTCCAGGTACGCGATGCCGTGCCCGCCACATCGACCCAGATTCTGCAGGGTATCACCCGTGCTGCCCTTCAGACCAAGAGTTTCATGTCAGCAGCATCGTTCCAGGAAACGACGAAGGTGCTCAACGAGGCCGCCATCCGTGGCAAGCAGGACTATCTGGAGGGCATGAAGGAGAACGTGATTTGCGGTCACCTCATCCCTGCCGGTACAGGTCTGCGCGAGTTTGAGAAGATTATCGTCGGCTCCAAGGAGGAGTACGAGCGCATGCAGGCCAACCGCAAGAACGTGCTCGACTACATCGAGGAGTCCGTACTCGACGACTAAGCGATTTCATCTAATTCAAAAACACATCGGGGAGTATCTGTTCAGATGCTCTCCGATGTGTGTCATTCAGGTGCCATTCAAACGTCCACCTTAACCGAAAAATAGGCGTATAGCTCATTTTGCAGGCTGAAACACTATAATCTATAGAATGTGTTGACCACTCTTCTAATGTCTAACAAATTCATTCTTAGAGTTTTAGCTATGCCTTAGAAAACCCAATAGTAAAGATAGTTCACAACTCAA